>CAZRGL010000848.1:0-3157 GCA_964599485.1 uncultured Polyangiaceae bacterium | reverse complement strand
CCTGCGCGAGATGGCGCTCACGCCTGACTATGCGTACGACCCAGCGACAAACGAGGGTGGCTACCCAGAGCCGATTGACTACGTCACGACGCCAAACAGCTTCGACCAATCAGCGGGGGAGATCTACCAGCAGCAACTTGCTCGAATCGGGGTCCGAATCAGGCTCAAGCTGGTCAGCTGGGGTAGCTGGCTCACGCTCATTTCCCGACGGAACACCGTGGCGATGGGCTGGCGCGGCTGGCAAGCCGACTTTCCGGATCCATCCGAGTTCTTCGAGATTCTCACGAGCGCCGCGATCAAAGACAAGGGGTCGCAGAACGCTTCCTTCTTTTCAAATCGTGACCTCGATGACGTGGTGCATTCGGCTCGCCTCGAAGAAGACCCACAGCGCCGTATGAAGTTGTTCCTCCGGGCCGAGCAGATCGTTCGTGACGAAGCTCCTTGGATCCCCACCTACGTGACGCGGACGTTGGTTGTTTGGCAGCCCAAAGTGCGCGGCTTTCGTCCAAACCCGGTGTGGCCCATGCGGGTGCGCGACGTCTGGTTGCGACAGGAGGCGCGGTGAGCTCATCGCTGCGCTTCGCGTTGCGCCGCTTGGCATGGGCGCTGGTGGTGGTCCTCGGCGTCGGCACGGTTGCGTTCTTCGTGGCCCGCAAGCTCCCCGGCGATCCCGTACGGATGTTGGTGGGCCCCCAGGCGTCGAGCAAGGACATCGCGCGCGCTCGGCGCATCTATGGTCTCGATCGACCACTGTTGGTCCAATACGGGCGCTTTTGGCAGCGCTTGATCCACCTGCGCGAACAGGGGGGCCAACAGCACGCCAGCTGCGCTGCTGTCGGCCCTGTGCACATCGATCTGGGATTCTCATATCGTTATCGCAAACCCGTCGTGAAGCTCCTCGCTGCCAAAGCGCCACGGTCCTTCGAGCTGGCACTGGCGGCCATGCTGATCCAAGTGCTCCTGGGGCTGGGCATCGGCGTACTCGCCGCAAAGAAGCGGGGGACTTGGTGGGATAACGCCTCCATCGGCGGCATTCTCATCGGCGTGAGCGCACCAACCTTCGTGCTCGGCCTTGCTCTGCAATACGTGCTTGCTCACAAGTTAGGCTGGTTGCCATTCGATGGCTACGGCAGCACGGCGTCCGAGCAACTCCGCTCGATGATCCTGCCCGCGTTGACCCTCGGTATCTACGGTGCCGCCCTCTACGCCCGCCTGACGCGCGACGAGCTGAGCCAAGCCTTGTCAGCCGACTACATTCGAACAGCTCGTGCCAAAGGCGCCTCTGAAACGCGCGTGTTGATCGTGCACGCTCTTCGCAACGCATTGCTACCCATCGGGACCATCATGGTGCTGGATTTCGGTGCGCTGGTCGGTGGCGCCATCGTCACCGAGAAGCTGTTCCGCTGGCCGGGTATGGGCTCGATGGCCGTCGACGCCATGATCAACCGGGACGGCCCGGTGATCTTCGGTACAGTGTTGTTCAGCGCCGCCGCCATCGTGGCTGCTTCACTGCTGCTCGATGTGCTGTACTTGGTGATCGATCCGCGGTTGCGACGCCAGAGCCCGGAAGAGGCGTTGACTAGCAACTAGCAATAGGAGGGCAATGGCCGTCGCTTCTTGTGCGGGGGGCTGCGCACCGTGCTGGTGCTATTTCTTCTTCTTCTTCTTGGCGCGACACATGCTCTTGTAATTGCCCTTGGTCGCTTTGCGGAAGCACTCGTCCAACACGTCCGCCTTGAGCGGGAGCTTGCCGCCTGACTCGTAGGCCCACGCAAGCGCCATGTAGGCGTCAGCGTTTTCCCGATCCTTCTTGATCGCAGCCTTGGCCATGGGAATGGCCTTCTTCCAGCTGCCGACGTTGAGGAAGCTCATCGCCTTCTTGAGCGGATCATCTACCTCAGGTAAGGGTTCGTCAGAGTCGGCAACACTCTTGCCCGATTCGTCCAAGTCACCGCCAGATTGCCCTCCCGCTCCAGAATCGGACCCGCTGGCCGATTCGCTTCCGGTCGAGGCGCTGTCGGTTGAAGCAGCTACTGAGCCCGTCGATGAAGGGGCGCTACTCACCGTGTTCGGCGCCGAGGTCGTCGCAGTTGGTGTAATCGTGGAAGTGGTGCTGGGCCCGCCACTGGAAGCGAAGTTCTTGTACAGGCCAAAGGCGCCGAGCGCGCCGAGCACCCCGACAACGACGGCCACGACCTGTTTCATCGTCCGCTTGCGCGCCACTTGATCGTCGGTCAGGTACACTTCCTCAGCTGTGCTGTCCGGCGGCGGCTCAGGCTCTTCAGGCGGCAAGCTGGCAAAGAAGCCCTCGCTCACCCCGCTCTCAGACAAAGAGGGGCGGCCACTGGCGGGTGGGACGGAGTCGGGTTTGCCCTTCTTGCGCTTCTTTTTGCCCTTCTTCTTGCTCTTGGGCGCGCCATCGGTCCCGGCGCGCTGCGTGTCCGCCAACGGATCAGGGGGCCGCTGAGCGAGTCTGTTGCTGGAGCTGGGTGGCTCGCTCGCCGGCGGCTCGCTCGGCGGCGGCGGGTCACTCGAGGATGGCGCCTCGCTGGAGGTCGGGGGCTCACTCGAGGATGGCATCTCGCTCGAAGTAGGTGCGTCACTGGAGGCAGGTGGCTCGCTCGAAGCAGGCGCCTCACTAGAAGTAGGCGCCTCACTAGAAGTAGGCGCCTCACTCGAAGCAGGCGCCTCACTCGAAGCAGGCGCCTCACTCGAAGTAGGCGCCTCACTCGAAGTAGGCGCCTCACTCGAAGCAGGTGGCTCGCTCGATGAGGGTGGCTCACTCGATGAGGGTGGCTCACTCGGGTCAATGGGCTCGCTCGGGCCGACTGGCCTGCTCGACGTTGGACCAGACGAACGGCGTAGCCCGCGCCCTCGACGTTTGGCTCCGAAACGCGGCGTGTAGGGCGAAGGCTCGGTCAGACCGTCCTCTTCATCTGGATCGTCCTGACGATCGGCAGGCTTGCGCTGCTTGCCCGCCAGCATCGAGCTGACCAATCGCGTCGCCTTCCCTCCGAAACGCTTGACCGTCAAGTTCGGGTCATCATCTGGCCTAGGCTCGTCGTCTTCGTCCTCGTCCTCTTCCTCTTCGTCCTCTTCGTCTTCGTCTTCGTCTTCGTCCTCGTCGTCCTCTTCCTCTTCGTCCTCGTCCTCTTCG
>CAZRGL010000847.1:0-3170 GCA_964599485.1 uncultured Polyangiaceae bacterium | reverse complement strand
CCCCCCCCCCCCCCCCCCCCCCCCCCCCCCCCCGCCCCCCCCCCCCCCCGGCCCGCGCTCGGAGCGGGGTGTGCTGTGGCGCTGCTGGTATCGACTGTACTGGCTTGGGCTGTGCCAGTTTGGGCTGTGCCGGCCGACGGCTCCGGCGTGGTTTGAGGCGCTGCGGTCTTTGGCCCGCTCGTCGGAACAACCTCGATGGGCGGCGGCGGATTCGTGTCGCCTTCAACATTCGAGGGCCCTTCATCCGATACGGCTGCTTTGCAGGCTTCGAGAAACCAGGCTGCGGTGCTCATCATCGCGGCGGCGCCCACGATGGCTACGAGCCGGGCTCGGCGCAGGGCGGTCGCAGCGGGAGCAGGCTTGTCTTTCTTCATGAGCTACCGAACCTGGTGAATCCGTGATCCGAAGCCCCAATGGTACCAGAGGCTGAAGAGCGCGTCGTAAAAGCGATCGGCTGGAACGCGAACCAGCCAGGGTAGCAGTCGCCGTACCTCGGGAAACTCGACTGCCAGGCCAAACAGCCGCTGCAGCCGCTCGATCGCAGAGCGGTCTCTTTCGTCGGAGTACTCGAAGGGTGAAGTCGACAAATAGCTGTAGTCGACCGTGTCGAAATCGCCGTTGAAATGGCCCTGCTCGATGGCCCAGTCGGTGAGCGGGTTGCCTGGATAGGGTTGCAGCAGCATGGCTTCTGAAAAGTCGACATCGCAGTCGATGTTGAGATCGACGCTGCGCAGCGCATCGTCGAGGCTCTCGGTGGGGATACCGACCATGTTGAAGGCGAGCACGCGAATATTTGCGGCCTTCAGCTGTCGACAAGCCTGCACGATGGTCTCGCGTTTGAGTTTGCGGCGGAGCACTTTGGTACGGATGCGCTCATCGCCGCTTTCGATCCCCAGCCCTACCGAGGCGCAACCTGCTCGCGCCAGCATCTCGGCGCTGCGCGCGTCGATGTGATCGGGGCGTACTTTGCAGAAGAACGGTCTGCCAACATCGCGGTGGATCCGTCCTGTGAGCTCCTCGGCCCAGGCGCGATCGGTCAAGAGGCTGGCGTCGGCCAGCCACACGAGCGTCAGCCCCCAGCGGCGCTTTACTTCTTGGATCTCATCGACGATCTGTTGGGGATCGCGCAGGCGCAGCTTGGCAGCGGAGCGGCCGTAGAGCGACAGATAGGCCGAGTTGGAGCAATAACTGCAGCGGTAGAGACAGCCCCGTGAGCCCATGAAGGGCTTGACGCCGTAACCGCCGCGGGCGCGGTAGTGGTCGTAGATGAGCTCGACCGCGGGGCGTGGCAGCACGTCCAAGTCTGCGGGCGGGCTGCGCATCGGCCCATGGATGATCCGGCCGTCCGGAAGCTTGAAATGAATGCCGGCGATGGGTTGCTCGTCGAGCCCTCGCTCGAGCCTATCGGCCAGCTCCACCACGGATTGCTCGCCCTCGCCGATGCACACCGCGTCAATCGCCGCCTCTTCGATGACCTGAGGAACGAACGTGGGGTGGGCGCCGCCCAGAATGGTCGACACGCCGAGATCGCGCTTCAGCTGCTCGGCCCACTGCAGATAGACCAAGTGCATTCCCGTCGTTGCGCTCATGCCGACAGCGTCGACGCGTGCCGAGCGTAGCTTGTTCGTGATCTCCTCGGCGGTGGTCGCTTCGCGCCAGAGCACTTCGTGGCCTGCTTGCCGTAGCGAAGCCGCGATGTACAACAAGCCCAGCGGTACGACTTTGCGAGAAGCATAGCTGGCTAGGGCGATGCGCACTTGCGAAGCATAGCAGCGGATCTGATGGTCAGTCCGCGTCCCGTGCAAGCGCCATCATTGCCAGCGACTGCCAAATCTGGGGCTCGGGCACGTCAGGGACGAAGATCTGATCGAGGTAGTCGGCATGCAGCAGCAATCGGTCTAGGTGCATGATTGTGTGCAGCGCGCCGGTGCCGCGGCCGCGTTCGAGCCGATAGCGCGCCAAGATGACGAAGAGCACACCGAGCAGCCGTCCCAGGCTCGCGCCGGTCATGAGAAACTCTGGCGCGAGCAGTCGGTGCTCGAGGTAGCGGTTGAGCAAGCCGTCCTCATTTGGGTCGTCGGGGATGTCCGTCGGTTCGGAGCGGGCGGAGTGGTCGTCGTACACCGCCTCGAGGATCGACTCGATGGCACCTTGGCGCAGCAGAGGCGTAGCGCTGTGCCGATCGAATTGGCGCTTGGTCCAAAACCCTGGGTCGAGCGATACCTGGGGCAGGGCAGAGCCCGCGACCCGTTCGGCCAGCACTCTGAGCCGCTCGGCGGCTGAGCCTTTCGTGCGGCGAAGCAGCTGGAGCCAATCCCAGTGTGCGTCCCAGAACGCCACCGCATGTGGATTGGGCTCGCCGTCCGGTCCGGCTCCGGAGATGTCGCACAACACCTCGCTGGGCGGCGCGCCACAATACGCGTGCACGAGCTCGAGCCCTGGGCTGGTCGCTAGCAGGGTGACTGAGGTCGGACAGGTGAAGGACAGCCCGTAGAGCCGCCGCTTGGGTGTCAGGATCCCGAGCATTGGGAACTTCACACAGGAAATGGGCAGCGTCTCGTCGCCATGAGCGATCCGGTAGCGGCACATGTTGTCCTCACGCAAGAACATGCAGGTGCCATCTGGTTGCATGGGCAGCGCGCACGAGCCGTCCAGTCGTCGCTCGGCGCTGTGTTCCCTCATCAGTCGCATTGCCGATTCGACGTCGCGCTTGCCGGTGCAATGTTCGGCCATCGCCAGCAATGACGCAGGAGGCACATCGACACGCCAAGAGCGGCAGCAATGGGTGCGGTGATGGCAGCTCCATCTCAGAACGATGGAATCCAGGACGATTGGTGGCAGCACGACTTGGGCTGCATGGGTCGCGGTCTGTGTCGGCGTCAAGCAGCCTCAGCCCCCAGAATTGCTCACAACGGTTCGTTCGCTGGGCGGTCGTGCTAGGTTTGCTGCCTTCACGTTGCGGCGTGTGATTGCCCGGAGGTACTGATGGACTGTCTGTCATGTGAGGGAACGGGAAAGACGCCTTGCGAGGCTTGCCACGGCAAAGGCAAGTTTGGCGGAGTACTCGGCATTGGCGCCAAGCCCTGCCCCGCCTGCGGGGCCACAGGTCAAGAGCAGTGCAGCGTTTGTCGTGGCTCAGGCACACATGTGCCGTCGCCCGCGTCGATTCC
>CAZRGL010000846.1:0-3175 GCA_964599485.1 uncultured Polyangiaceae bacterium | reverse complement strand
CCATTGGGGCAGCCAATCGGCACGGGGACTGATGGTCAGGCGCTTGGTAGCGCTGCCATCGCGCTCCATTCGGTACAGCTCGGTGTCGCCATCACGATCGGACGCGAATACCAGCCGGTCGCCATCAGGGGACCAAGCGGGCGACTGATCGATCCAACGCCCGTCACTGGCGCCTACTTGTGCGCCATCGCTCAGACGAACGACCCGAAGACCTGCCCGCCCGGCCGCTTGCTCGACTAAGGCCAGGTAGCGGCCATCCGGAGACCAGCGCGCATCACGTTGGGCCAATGCTCCAGGCCGGGCCGCCAGCAGAAGCCGCGGCTTGGAGCCATCGGGGCGCATCACGAACAGTTGTGGGATCGAGCCGCGCCGCGCGCTGCTGAAAGCGATGTGACGACCGTCAGGCGACCACAGCGGACTGCTATCGTCCCCGCGCGACCAGGTCAGCCGGGTCAAGCTCTTGCGGGCAAGATCGAGACGATAGATCTCTGGGTCGCCATCACGGCTCGACACGAATGCAACCGCCTTGCCTCGGGGATCGAGGGTCGGCTCGAAGCAGCCGGCGGATTCCTTGGTGAGCCGCTCTACACGCCCATCATCGACGCGCAGCCGGTACAAATCGCGAAAGCCATTCAGATCCGCTTCGAACACCATTGAGCGGCCATCGGGAAACCAGCTCGGACTCCGTACGCGCCCGCTCACGGGTCCGACGTGCTTGAGCTGGGGCGGTTGCCAGCCGAGCAATCCCAGCCGCTCACGATGGCCCGCTGGGCCTTCGGAAGCAGTCAGCACGATGACAGCCGCGAGCGGCGCGCTCGTGCCTTTTGTCTGCTGCGCCGCCAATCGCTTAGGCGCTAGGTAGTCGTCGTCCTGGCTGCGGGTCAGACGCCGCGACGCCGAGCCGTCCGCGTCCATGACATAGATCTCCCGATTACCGTCTCGTTCAGAGACGAAGAGGATCTGACCGCGCGCAGGCTGCGCCCCAGTCGGCCGACCCGAGGGCTGGGATTGGGACGACGAGACGACGCTCGGGGCCCGGCTGCGACTGGTAACGCCCTCAGATCCGCTGGGCGTTGTGCGTTGGCAGCCCGAGCCGATCAGGACAATCAGTATGCTTGGGGCGACGGCCAGCAGCGCCCGGCAGCCGCGCCTCACTGTTGTTCTACGAAGCGCACAGCATCGGCTACGACCACGTAGCCGGGCGTGGTCCAGCGCGACAGCGCCACGGTGTTCCAACCGGCGGTCAGCGCGTAGGTGCCCAGCGTCACCCACTTGGAGCCATTGCTTTGTTGGTTGACATAGACGATGTCGAGTTGTGTACCATTGCCGTCAAAAATGATGAACGGGGCGCTCTTGGACCGATCGTAAGCCGCCGGCCACCAAGCTTGAACAGTGACAGTCTTCGCTGCAGGCAGGTAGGCCTTGAAGAGCGCCAAGTCTGAGCTGGCCCCGGTCGATCGCCACCAGTAACCAGTGTTGTGGTAGCCCGCTACGTTCTTGCTGGCCGTCCAGCTACCGGACACATCACACGCTGCCGCAGGTGAATTGTATCCATTGTTACTGTCGACGATCAGATCGAAGCCCTGCGGCTCGGGCGGTGGCGGCGGTGGATCTGGCTCCGGCTCCGGCTCCGGATCTGGGTCCGGTTCGGGCGGTGGCGGCTCGGGTGGCGGCTCGGGCGCTTGATCGCTGCAATAGTCGGCAATCAAACCCAGGTAGCTACCCCAAGGCCAGTTGGGCCCCGGATCGATGCGATTGTAGGGCTGTAGCTGCCCGTGGCCTACGATGTGGTACTTGTCGCGCGGGATCCCCCAGTACTTGCTGATGTCGCAGCTGAGCTTGGCCGAGCTGTGGAGCAAACCGCTGTCCCAGGACGACTGCTTGGCGTAGCCAGCATGCTCGATTCCAACGGTGAAGTTGTTGCTCCCATAACCGTTGAGATCGCAGCTGGTCGAGCTGTTGAGCGAGCACTTGTAACTAGCGCCGATGTGCCATGCCTTCTTGTTCTCGCGCACCAACTGGCTGATCTCGGACCCCTTGTCGTTGACTACGTAGTGGGCGCTGACGCCAGAGCTCTTGTTGGTCAGCCAGCTCCAACAGCCCGCGTAGGAGCCCTCGCAGCTGTGGATGATCACCATCGAAGGGTCACCCTTTTTTCCCGAGGGCCTGCTGCTGTAGTTCGGCGAGGGGCGCCACAAGGCTCCCGCGTAGTCAGGCCCTGAGGACGGCTGCCCATCTGGCAACAAGAACTTGGCTACCAGCTTCTCATCGGGCTCGAGGATCAGCATCTCGGTGTGCACGCCCGTGCGCAAAGCATCGTAAACCTGCTCATGAACGTAGTGGATTTGTCCGGCGAGTGATTCGATCCCACTGAAAGCCGCGACTGCGCGTGCCCAATCGCCCAAGTCGTCGCGATCGATTCCCTGCTCGTCAGCCGCCGCCGACAGCAGCGCGGCGGCTGCAGTGATGTTCGCCTTCGGCTCGCTCCGCACCGCGTCGGCATCGAGCCCAGCGAGTAGTGCACCGCGGTCCAGACGTTCGCCACGCAACGCCATCAAGCCATGAGCCGCTGCCTGGCCATCGAATTCCTGCTCACCGACGATCATCTGTCCGCGGGTCTCGGTCCAGGCAATCGACTTGAGCAAACGTGCTGGCACGTCGTACTGCGTTGCCGCAGAAGCAAACAGCGCGTCGAGGGAGGTGCCCTCCGCCAGGGTCTCGCCGGCGGGCAGCTCACCAGCCGGCCCGTCAGGCCCCTCACCAATCGTCCCCGATTGGCAGCCCGAAAGCGCCGCCAACAAACCCATCCCGCAGCATGCGGTCAGCCACCTGCTCATAGCCATCTCTACTCCTCCGAGAGTCTGCGGCGCGCCCCTGCGCTGCCTCCTGCCCCGCCTCGAAGTTCCGGCTCACAATACCGGCCGGCTGGTCGACTAGGCAACGAACAATGCTGTTTGCAGGCAATTTTGGTGGCAGAAGGTGCGCCGGTGTGAGTGCAGCCGGGTAGCCAGCCGGTTGACCGCCCGCATGCGCTGCGCGCTCACACCGGCCCAATAGATCTCCTCCGCGAAGCGCCTCCTCCTGCGCGAGCCAGCCAGCCAGGGGCGCGCGCGTCCGCCCCGCCCCAGTTTAATCAGAAACCCTCCCCCCCGAAGCGAATTTTGGTGGGGCCCCC
>CAZRGL010000845.1:0-3213 GCA_964599485.1 uncultured Polyangiaceae bacterium | reverse complement strand
GGCGACACAGAGCAAAGCGATGAGCCCTCGTTGCAGCAGGCCATGCCTCATGTGGGTAGCCTACCACCACCTCGCCACGGTTTGACCGCTCTGCCTGCAGCAAGTGTTTGACGGCTCCTCGCCTGACGGCTCATCGCGATTGTGTCGTGCCAACTGGCCCTACGCCATGAACGACCACCAATCGCTCACGCAGTGATGTCGGCCCACGCCTTCGCATGCAGCCATGGCGCCGACGGCAACATCGTCATGGCCTCCCAGGCGGGATGCTCGCCATGGACGGCCGGCGGCAGGCGTGCTGTGCTCACCGCGTGGTACGCAAGCCAGAGTACGCAGACCCACAGCGCTACATCGAGCTCGCCGGTTTCGATGGGACCTGGCGCGATCTGTGGTGGAACCGCGACTTTCTCGATCTGATGGCGCGCCGCTTCGAGCTCGAGCGTTGCAGCAACATGCTGGACGTCGGTTGTGGCGCCGGCCACTGGGGTCGCGCGGTGCTGGCGCTGCTCGGTGCCGATACTCGTCTTCATGGTGTCGATCGGCAGGAGGCCTTCCTCGAGCTCGCGCGCGCCCAGGCCGATGCGAAGCGCTGCGCGTACGTTGTCGGTAGCGCCGAACAGCTGCCTTTTGAAGACGCGTCGTTCGACCTGGTCACCTGCCAGACGCTGCTGATTCACGTACGCGATCCGGCCGTCGCGATTGCCGAGATGAAGCGGGTGCTGCGGCCGGGAGGCATGCTGCTGGCGGCAGAGCCGGACAATCGCGCGGGCAACATCGCGCTGCTCGGTGGCGAGCCGCGGCTGCCGGATGCCGACATCCTCACCATCTTGGACATGCTGTTGCGCTGCGACCGCGGCAAGCTGGCGCTGGGCGAGGGCGATCAGAGCATCGGCGGCCGCTTACCAGGACTGTTCGCCGCAGCTGGCTTGGATCAGGTCATGGCTTACAACAACGATCGCTGCATGACGCTGCACCCGCCCTACACACGGGGTGACATGCGCGTGACGCTCGATCAGGAGCTCGGCTGGTCACGCGACGGCGTGTCGATCCTCTGCGGCAGCAAGGCCGACAACTGGCGCTTCTTCGAAGCAGCCGAGGGCACCGCCGATCAGTTCGACCGCTGTTGGTCTGCGGTCGAGCGCTGGATGGCGCTCGTGCGCGACGGCATCGAGCGTGGCGAATACCACGCGGCGCGCGGTTTCATCATGTATCTCGTCGGTGGACGGAGACCAGGCCGCTAGCCATGAGCCGACAAGACTGAGAGCAGTGCGTCTTCAAATCCACTGAACGACCACGAGCAGCCGCCGCGCAACCACCGTTCGGGTTTGACGGTCGTAGGGCGGGTGGCGTTCTGCTACAGAGCCTCCATGCGTCGACGTGACTTTCTCCAACGTGTGTCGATGTTGGGCGCGCTGGCCGCGGTGCCTGGCCTGGCCGCTTGCACAACGGACGACGACTGGCCGCCCCCGCCGACGGTGTTCCTGCACGGTGTTGCCAGCGGGGATCCCACGGCTGACGCCGTGATTCTGTGGACTCGGGTTACCGCACCCGCCGGCGACGTCGAAGTGGTGTGGACCATCGCCAGCGACGCGGGCATGAAAGCAGTCGTCGACTCGGGCGCGGTGACCACGAACGCTGACCGCGATTACACGGTGAAGATCGACGCGACTGGCCTCGCTGCCGGGACCACCTACTACTACCGCTTCGCCGCGCTAGACGAGCAGTCGCCCGTTGGGCGCACACGCACCGCACCGACTGGCAAGGTCGACAAGCTGCGCGTCGGCATCGTCAGTTGCGCCAATTTCGCTTACGGCTACTTCGCGGCCTACCGCTACCTCGCTCAGCAAGACGTGGACGTCGTGCTGCACCTCGGCGACTACATTTACGAATATGCCGACGGCGTCTACGGCATCGCGCGGGAGTGTGATCCGCTTCACGAGGTGATCACTCTGGACGATTACCGCAACCGTTACGCGCAATACCGCTCCGATGCGGATCTGCAGCTGCTTCATCGCCAGCACCCGATGGTCGCGATCTGGGACGACCATGAGGTCGCGGACAACTCGTGGTCGGGTGGCGCGGTGAACCATGACCCCGGTGAAGGTGCGTATGCCGACCGGCGGGCGGCCGCGCTGCAAGCCTACCTAGAGTGGCTGCCCATCCGTGGGGGCGAGGATGGCAAGCTGTACCGCACGATGGCCTACGGCGATCTGGCGGACATCGTGGTGATCGATACGCGTATCGTCGGTCGTGACGAGCAAGCGGAGGACAGCGCGGATCCGGCGCTCGACGATCCGAGCCGCTCGATCCTCGGGGCCGAGCAGGAGGCATGGCTCGACGAGGAGCTCAAGAGCTCGAAGGCGACCTACAAGCTCATCGCTCAGCAGGTCATGATGGGGCAGCTACCCCAGTTCACGAACACCGATGCGTGGGACGGCTACCCGCACGCGCGCAAACGTCTGCTCGACACCATCGTGGACAACAACATCGACAACGTGATGGTGCTCACTGGGGACATCCACTCTTCATGGGCCCAAGACGTCACCTACGATCCTTTTGACGACGCCTACAACCCAGAGACGGGGGAGGGAGCGGTGGCAGTCGAAGTTGTCTGCCCAGGCGTCTCGTCGCCCGGTTTCCCCGAAGGACTAGCCGGCCTCGCTGAGGGGCTCGTCAAAGACAATCCGCATCTGGTCTACGCGGAGCTGACCAGTCGCGGATACGTCGTGCTCGACATCGACGAGGAGCGTGCCGAGGCGCGTTGGTTCCTCGTCGATACGGTCGAGACGCCGAGCGCGAAGGAGCACGCTGGCGGCGTGATCCACATGACTGCCGGCAAGCCCGGCATCGTGCTGGTGAGCGAGGGATGACAGCATAGGTCTCGCCATAATCGAGCGGCCGCTGAGCGCCCAACCGCGCCGTGGTCCTGCACGAAGTCCTGTGCGCCGTGCGCGCCCACAATATGGACCCGCAGTGAGGCTGCGGTGTTGCGTACGACGGAGCACGATTCCGACGCTATTGATGGCAACCACTTCGCGCGCCGACCGTCCGATAACCGGTGGGGTTCGCCTCCTGTAGGAGAGGTGTGCCCACTGCGGAAGCAAGGAGAGTATCGATGACCCAGCGAATCTTACTCGTCGGCGTCGCGCTGATGGGCCTGTTGTGCGCCGGCTGCGCTACCAGCGCCGCTACCCCAATCAAGTCAGCCCAGGAGGC
>CAZRGL010000844.1:0-3227 GCA_964599485.1 uncultured Polyangiaceae bacterium | reverse complement strand
TGTTACCGCGCGAGGTATTCGATGGAGGTTGGCGCAGGTTGCTTGGTGGCCATCGCGGCGTGACTGTTGACGCAGGGTAACGATGCCCATCGCGACAAGTGCAATGAGTGCATATCGACGATGGGCATCAGTGTTGGTGATCTATTCGAGCTCGTCGATGTCGAGGACGCTCTCCACGAGCTTGCGATCGACCTTGCGAAGTTTGCGTCGCGCGGCGCGCTTGAGTGCGTCGGTAGCGATACGGTCGACATCTCGGAGTCTTCCCCCTGCGGCTTCATGCAGGATGGCGAGGGCGTCGCTATCGAATGGGTCTTTGCTCGCGCCGGCGAGTTGCAGGCGGTAACCGACGTACTCGATGGTGTCCTCGGCCCGCGCTTGTCCGAGGTGCAGACGGGTGTGGATCCGTGACCAGAGCGAGCGATTTTTGCGCAGTCGGAGCCTTTCGTGCAGCTCGGGCAGGCCGACGAGCACGAGCGACATGAGGGCGCGCGCGTCCCACTCGTAGTTGCTCAGGATGTGCAGGTGGTCGAGGACCTGCTGATGGAGCAGGTGTGCCTCGTCGAGCAGGAAGATGGGGTGGATTCTCTCGGCGTCGAGCTCGCGGATGTGGTCGCTGACAGCGTAGAAGACAGCCGCTGCAGTGGCCTTCGGATTGAGATCGAGGGCGAGACACAAGTGCCGATAAAAGTCGCGGCGACCGAGCGTGGCGTTATGGCAGTAGGTGAGCCGGAAGCCTGCCTCTGGCAGCCTTTGACGAAGAGCACGCAAGACACAGGTCTTGCCCACGCCGGGCTCGCCGGTGAGCATGACGTGGCCTCGCTCCTGACCCGCCTCGACGAGCCGCTCAATGAGCGGTTTGCGGGACGACGGCACCCATAGCTCGGCGGTTCGGATCTCTTTGCTGAAGGGTGGCTGTTTGAGGCTGAAGTGGCTGAGCCACCGGGCAGGGGCGCTCATGCTTGTCCTCGTTTCGTCAGCTCTGCGAGCAGGGCACCGGGCGGGTCGAACGGCACCGCATCGATGCCGCGGCGATTGCGCCGGTATCGAGGCCGCTGTCCATTGGCAATCGGATCGACGCGATGCAGTGCGAGGCGCTCGTCCTCGTGCTCGACCCACGGCAGCTCAGTCGGATCGATGAGTGAGCGGGCAATGGTTACGAGCTTGCCGGAGAGAAACCCCTGCTCGAGCTCGAGAAGTGTACCGGCCACCATCAACGTGCCGTCGCGACGAATGCGCCGACGACCACGCACGGTCAGAGCCTGGCGTAGCGCTTGTTCGGATACGAGGTCGCGCTGCTCGAGCATGGTTTCATAGCTCTCGAGCGGCGTGCGGCCCATGAGCGAAGCGTGCGGCGTGGCCAGGTAGTGGCGGTCGAGCCAAGCAAGCAGACGGACCTGCACATCGTGCAGTGATGTCATCGCCCCGAGGTGACTGAGGCACTGCTCTCGCAATGTGCGCCAGAAGCGTTCCATTTTTCCGCGCGCCTGCGCGTCGTAGGGCTTGGCGTGCAGCAGTGTGACACCGAGCCGGCCACATGCGGTGCGCAGCGCATCACCACAATAGGTGGGCCCATTGTCGAGGTAGAGCACATCTGGCAGGCAATTCAGACGCACAGCTTTGACCATGAGCGCCAGCATCTCGCTCTCGCGTTCTGTCGTGCAGGCCTGAATGGCCACGATATAGCGGCTGTAGTCGTCGAGGATCGCATGGATGCGCAACGGCACGCTGCGACCGTCGATGCGCATTGCCGGTCCATGACACACGTCCGCGTGCCAGAGCGCATTTGGACGGGCCGCCTGCCAGCGCCGACGGGGTTGCTCTGCGCGCTGCGACAGCGACACCCGGTCAAGCCCCTCCTGCTTGTACAGCCGACGCAGAGTGCAGGCGGTGATCAGCTTCTTTGGCAAACGACCGTCGGCCTCCAGCGTGCGCAGGATGAGCGTTGCGCTCACGGCGGGACGCTCGCGGCGAATCGCGAGCAACAGCTCGCGTTGCTGCTCGCACAGCGCCTGGCCGTGACCGCTATCACAGCGCCGCTTCGGTTTGAGCCCATTGAGCCCCTCCTTTCGATACGCATACAGCCAACGCTCCAGCGTCGTCGGTGCGTACATGCGGCTCACCGGCGAGCCCGGTGGCTTGACTGGCAAGGCGCTCAGCTCGCGCAATAGCTCAGAACGCTCCCCGTGCGACATCACATCGCGGCACAACAGTGGACCGATCAGCTGCGCACGAAATAGCGCTATCGCCTCGGCGTGATCCTTGGGTTTCAGCTCGTCTGCTGTCATCTCGACTCCTTTCGGCCCTTTGTCGGGCCAGCAAAGGTTTGGCCGAGTGTTGTTTGCTCCGCGACGGACCTATGTGGTGGGCACCTCCGGGCCCAACAAGCAGCCGCGATGGCCATCGGTGTGCGTGGCTCCAGCGCACGCATCGACAACCAGCACGCCGGTCGGCAAGGGCGCCAGCGCTGCCAGCTGCCTGGCCGCCTCGCCGGCCGCGTACCGACCACGATAGCCACGACAGCGAAGCCGTGGCCACATCGCTGCACCCGCTCGCGCCCACCGCCGCAGCGACCGCCAGCCGCGGGTCCCCTCGCTGCTCACGATGCGGTGCGGGCTCACTGTCCTGTGCACTTGCGCTGACGACCAACCCACCTGCGACCACAGCGTCAACGCCAATGCGACCGCCACCGCTCCATAGCGCCGACGTCGAAGCACGCCCCGTGGACACACCACGACCACCGCTCGGCAGTGGCAGCAGCGGTAGCGACGCACGACGACGCTGCTCACGCGCGGCGCACTCGCGTGGTCCTCAGGCCCGAGCTGAAGCCGGCTCCGAACGCCGTGGCCATGGAGCCCGCGTCGACCTCCTGCCGGCGCCCCTGGCGCATCGCACGCCGGGCAGTGCGACGGACGAACGGCACTTACCGATGGCAGCCGCTGCTTCCAACTCTTGACGTCAATCGCCGAGTAGACGACCCGTAACCCGCTCCGGTTTTGTTTCAAGCACTCCACGGAGCACGACGAGGGGCCGGTGTTACCGCACCGCCCTCGTCACTTTTTCTCAGCCGGCACCGTGCCGCTGCTCCGCTCCAGCCTGCCAACTAACGCCGCCGAGCCCAGCGGGTGAACTTCCTGGTGGATGCCCATCGCCAGATTGCACCCGCTGGTCGCATCACCCAGCTTGCGCGAGATCCACCCAATCGGCGTCAACTACGTCGCGCGGTAACA
>CAZRGL010000843.1:0-3235 GCA_964599485.1 uncultured Polyangiaceae bacterium | reverse complement strand
CAAACAGGGCTCGATGCCATCCAGGTATTCGGTGGCTCGGGCGTCGTCACCAACAGCGGAGTCGACTGCTTGCTGCGCGACGCCCTGCCCGCACGAATTTTCTCCGGCAGCTCCGAAATGCAGCGCGAAATTGTGGCCCGCTTGATGGGTCTGGGTTGAGCCACGCATCGCACTCGCCGCCGCGCCGAGCCGGTGCTAGATGGCGGTCGCGATGATCGATCTCAGCAAGGTCCCGAGTAGCCCACGAATGGTGGTCTTATCCCAGATTCGCGCGGTGGATCCAGGCGCGGATCTCGACGCCACCGTAGACGTGATCGTTGAAGATGGCCGAATCACTCGCTTGGGCGAGGGCGCAGCCACCACTGACCTGAAATCGTCTCCAGACGCGGTCGTCATCGACGGCAGCGACCTTTGGGCGTTGCCCGCCTTCGTGGATCTGCACGTGCACATGCGTGAGCCGGGTCACGAGTACAAAGAGGACATCGCTTCGGGCCTGCGGGCCGCCGCAGCCGGCGGGTTTGGGCATGTCTGCGTGATGCCCAACACCAAACCGGTCAACGACAAGCGCGGCATAACCGAAGCCATGGTAGCGCGCGCGGCCGAGCTCGGCGGCACAGCCTTGCACCCCATCGGGGCGATCACCCGCGGGCTGAAGGGCGAGGAGCTCACAGAGATGGGCGACTTGCGCGATGCGGGCGCCGTGGGGGTCAGTGACGACGGCAAGTGTGTGATGTCCAGCTCCGTCATGCGCCGGGCGCTGGAGTACGCCCGCGGCTTCGACTTGCCCGTCATCCAACACTGCGAGGATCACGTGCTGACCCGCGGCGCGCAGATGCACGAGGGCGCTATTTCGACTCGGCTCGGCCTGCGTGGCTGGCCCCGTGCAGCTGAAGACACGATCGTTGCCCGTGACATCTTGTTGGCTGAGGCGACGGGCGCTCGCTACCACGTCGCGCACCTGTCGACCGCGGGTGCGGTCCGACTGGTTCATGAGGCCAAGTCGCAGGGCCTACGGGTGACCGCGGAAGTCACACCACATCACTTGATGCTCACCGATGAAGCGGTGCTGGGCTACGACACCTTCTGCAAGGTCAACCCACCCCTTCGTGAAACCGCAGACGTCGAGGCTTGCCGGGCGGGCTTGCGCGACGGCACCATCGATGCGATCGCCACCGATCATGCCCCCCACTCCAGCCTCGAGAAAGACTGTGAGTTCCAAGAGGCTTCGCCCGGCTTGATTGGGCTCGAGCTCGTCCTTCCGGTGCTTCTCGAGTTGGTGCGTGAAGATGTCATCCCGCTAGCGCGCTTCGTCGACGCGTTGACCTCCGCCCCCGCCAAGGTAGTGAGCATCGAAGCGCCCACGCTACGTGTTGGCGCACGCGCCGACATCTGCCTCGTCGATCCAAACCACAGCTTCACTGCGGACGCCGAACAGCTGCGCAGCAAGAGCAGCAACAGCCCCTTCCTTGGAAGAACGCACACCGGCGCTGTCCTGGCCACCATCCTGCGAGGGCAGCTCGCCCACGTGTGGGGCGCGAGCTCGTGAGCGAGGAGTGCTGTTGGCTGTGCCTCGCTGACGGGACCCGCTTCGAAGGTGTCGCGCTGGGAGCAAGCGGCGTCGCCGTCGGCGAAGCCGTGTTCACCACCGGGATGAGCGGCTACCAAGAGGTGCTCACCGATCCGTCATACACGGGTCAGCTGGTCACGATGACCGCGCCGCAAATCGGCAACACCGGCTGCAACGAACAGGACCCGGAGAGCGTCGATGGGCGCCCGCATGTCGCCGGGCTCATCGTGCGCGATTGCAGCGCGGCCTCCAATTGGCGCGCCGAGGAATCTCTCGGAAAATACCTCGAGCGCCACGGCGTCGTGGCCATCAGCAGCGTGGACACACGCAAGCTGACACGCCACATCCGTGACCACGGCGCCCAAAACGCCGCCATCGGCTGCTGCGACCCCGACGAGCTCATCAACAGAGCACGCCAAGCGCCCGCCATGGAGGGGCTCGACCTGGTCAGTCGGGTCTCACCTAGCGAGCCCTACGTTTGGACCGAATCCAGCGGCACCTGGCGCGCCTACAACAAGACGTGCAGCGACCCAGCATCCCGGCACATCGTGGCCATCGATCTGGGCATCAAGCGCAACATTCTGCGCTGCCTGGTAGACGTTGGCTGCCGTGTCACAGCTGTACCTGCCACCAGCTCTGCGGCCGACATCATGGCACTCGAGCCCGACGGGATTTTCGTGTCCAATGGCCCCGGCGATCCTGCGGCGGTGGGATATGCGATCGAGACGCTCGCGGCATTACTCGGCAAGAAACCCATTTTCGGGATTTGCCTGGGTCATCAGCTGCTCGCCTTGGCCGCGGGAGCCAAGACCTACAAGCTGAAGTTCGGACACCGCGGGATCAACCAACCCGTCAAAGACCTCGCTACCGGTCGAGTCGAAATCACCAGCCAAAACCACGGCTTCTGCGTGGATCTGGAGTCGCTCCAAGGCCGTGCGCGCAGCACGCACGTGCACCTCAACGACGGAACCAGCGAAGGGCTCGCCCTCGACGAGATCGACGCCTTCAGTGTGCAGTACCATCCAGAGGCAGCCGCTGGCCCCCACGACGCGCTGTATTTGTTCGAGCGTTTCGTGCAGCAAGTCGACCACGCCCGAGGGCTTTGAGCCGATGGGCGCGATCTATTTCATCAGCCTCGGCTGCCCCAAGAATCGGGTCGACACCGAGGTGATGCTCGGCGTCGCCCAGACGTGCGGCTATCGCCACACCAACGAGCCCGCCGAGGCCGACGTCATCGTGGTCAACACTTGTGGCTTCATCGGGCCCGCCAAGCGCGAGTCTATCGCTGCCATCTTGGAAATGGCCGCCCACAAGCAGGACGGGCGCTGTCGTCAGCTGGTCGTCACCGGCTGCCTGGCCCAAGCACATGCCGAAGAGATGGCCAGCGAGCTGCCCGAGGTCGACCACTTCCTGGGCTCGAGCGACATGCTGGAGCTGGCCACAGTCCTGAAGGGCAATGCACGCCGCTTGCTGGTTGGAGAGCCGAGCAACTGGATCATCGACGCCACCACGCCACGAACGCTGTCGTCTAGCCCGGCAAGCGCCTATGTCAAAATCGCCGAAGGCTGCAATCGCAAGTGCTCTTTTTGCATCATCCCCGAGCTGCGCGGCAAACAGCGCTCGCGCCCAGTGCAAGACGTCGTTGACGAAGTGGAGCGCTTGGTTGAT
>CAZRGL010000842.1:0-3248 GCA_964599485.1 uncultured Polyangiaceae bacterium | reverse complement strand
CCGAGCCGAGCACGGCGAAAAAGCGAAAAGTGTTTTTTGGTCTCATTGGTTCGTCTCCTGGTGGTTCCCCCCCTGTTACTGCACGGGATATGCCAGCAAGAAGAGCTGCTCAAGCTGCTGAAATCAGACGCCTTAGGCGAAGCGCCAGCAACCTTACATGCACCTGATCCGATCGCGATCAGATCGGACTCAGTCTCGAGCGCAAGGATGTCCGCTCGGTTCTTTGCGCTCCACGCCGCGCCCATGCTCCCAGACGACCGGCACCGCAGCCCAGACTTTTCGCAAGAGCGCGCAACGTTCAGCACCCAAGACGCTCAAATCCCAGCTCAGCTCGCTACCGAGCTCGGTGGCGGCATACAAAGTGCCATCGCGAAGCTGCATGTGAGCCACCGAGCCGTAGAGCCTGCGCTGCCATAACCGTACGCCGTCTGACACGTCCCACAAGCCGACCACACCGTTCTGATAGCCAAGCACCGCCGTCTGACGCGGGCCGATGACGATGCGGGTAACTGGACTCGAGCTGGTGTCACGGAACGAGACCGCTGCCAACTTGCCCGCGCGCGAACGGCTTTCGATGTTGCCGTCACTGTAGCCGATCAAGACCTGCCCACCGGGCTGCCCGCCAGCCAAACGCGCAGCGATCGCTGTGACCCCCGCCGCCACCTCGAAGTGCCACAAGGCGCGCCCGTCACCATCAAAGCCAGCGATATGCTTGTCGGTCGCCACGAGTAGCTGCTTGTCAGACAAGGCCAGCGCCCGGGCCGCGCCCACGATTGGCAGCTCGAGCTCGCCGCCATCGCTGATGAGCAAAGTCTTGGCTTTTGCGGCAACCAAACAGCCGCGCGCAGTGGCGATCATCGGTCCTTGCGCTTGAAGCACGCGTCGTCTCAGCTCGCGGTCAGCGGCAAGATCCCAGACGCCCACAGCCCCGTCGTGAGAGCGAACGCACACAGTCGTTGTCCCCCCCTGCGCATAGCGAGCATCTGCTAGCGTCGCTGCAAGTCGGGGCCCGATGCCCGGCGGCCGCCGGTCGCTGCGAGGCGGCTCGGACGAGGCTTCGTCTGGACGAGCAAGCGTTTTCCAGCCCCGATGAGACAACAGCCAGGGTGGATCCGTAGAGCCGACGGGCGCCAGCATGGCCGGGGCGTGCCACAGCGGGCGCTGAGTCGCCACGTTCCACAAGCGGACCGTTGCGTCATCGCTGGCGGTCCCCACGCGCTCGCCGTCGCGACTGAACGCAACCACGTTGACTTCGCGGTGATGACCGCGAAGCACCGAGCTGCTGCCGCTATCGAGATCCAACAACATCGCGGTCCCATCGGCGCTGGGCACCCCCGAGAGCCGACCGTTTGGGTGCATTGCGAGACGGTAGATGCGGTCGGAATGGTTGAGCACGACGCGATGCGAGCCGCTACGCAAGTCCCATAAGCGTACGGAGCGATCGAGCCCGCCAGACACCAGCTTTCGCCCGTCGGGACCAAAGTCCAAACCATAGATCCAGTCTGTGTGACCGCGCAGCTTCTTGCGCGGCTCGCCGCTCGCTACATCCCAAACCGTGATCACCTTGTTCGCTGAAGTGGTCGCCAGCAGTTTGCTGTCACGGTGCCCAGCAAGCGTCGCAACATGGTGCCGTCACGCCAGCTCCACAAGGCCGTGTGACCACCAGACAAACCTGCCGCGACGATGCGGCCATCGGGACTGAGGCGCACCACTGCAAGCTCCTCGCCAGCGCTGAATGCGCGGGCGATGACACCGGTCTGTAGATCCCATACCCCCACCACACGTGTGTCACTTCGGCCGGCCAAGAAACGACCATCAGGAGTAAAGCTGAGACGAGCGGAGGGCTCAGTTCGACGCGGCAACACGAGCTGCAATTGGCCGGAAGCGGCATCCCAGAGCCTGATCGCGTCGGGCCCACTGCTGGCTATGCGCTTTCCGTCTGGGCTGATGGCAACGCCCATGATCACCCCTCGATGACCGATCCTCACCGCCTCGCGCCGACTGCGGCGCAAATCCCAAAGTCGTACACGGCTGTCCAAACCGCCGGTTGCCAAGGCTCCACTCGTCGGCTCGAAACTGAGCGCCCGCAACGCCTCAGGATGCTCGATCTTCCGCGCGAGCTTCCCGCTGCTGACTTGCCACACGAACGCGCTGGCCGCGCCAGCTGCGGCGACGAGACCACCATCAGGAGAGAATGCAACGCTCAGCTTGGCAGCTCCCTCACCCAGCGTGCGCTCGAGCCGCCAAGAGCGGCTGTCCCAAATGCGCACGGTTCCATCGAAGCTGGCGCTTGCCAAGCGACGCCCCTCGGGATCGAACTGCAGATCGCGCACCGTCCCCTCGTGTCCCTCGAGCACGCGCTCAGCTCGACCGGTACGCCAATCGAACAGGTGGATTGCTCCGCCTGTAGAACCGGCGGCGAGCAGCTTGCCGTCGGAGCTGAAGGCGACACCACCGAGCTGGCGTTTCAGCTTCAATTTGCGCACGAGCTTCGAGGTCGCAACATCGAAAATGCCCACTGTTCGATCGCTGCTCGAAGAGGCCACGACCTTGCCGTCGGGGCTGAAGCTGACATCCCACACCGCCGCGTCATGCTTGCCGACGAGTTGCTCACCGGCAGCGCTGAGATCCCACAGCCGCACATCGCCGCTCCAGCTACCCGTCACCAATCGCTTGCTATCAGGCGAAAAGGCCAGCCCGAAAACCTGATCGCGCGTGCCCCGTAGAACCCGCATTTGTTTGGTGACGGCAGAGAAGAGATAGATGGCGCCATTCTGCGCCGCCGCGGCCACCAACTTGCCGTCCGGCGAGCAGTCGAGCGCGTAGATGTGAGCGCCCACCAACCGCGACCAGACCAACGGATCGCTGTGCAGCTGTGGCCACAACGCGCGGGCCGCTTGGCTGTCCTGGATTTCGAGAGCCATGCGGAGCTTGGCGCGGGCCTCGATGCGGTTTTGTCGTTGCATAGCCGCCCGGGCGCCTTCAACCAAACTCTCGGCGCGCCGATGTTGTGCTTCGAGCGCGCGGCGCTCGGCCAAGTCTCGCTGATCACGGGCGTCCTTTTCCTTGTCGGCAATGAGCAGCGCAATGGCCACCGCTGCTATCGCCGCCGCGCCCAGCAGACCCAAGAGCACCAGGCCCCCCAATCGCCGTCGCTGCCGTCGACGGTCCTCGGCTGCTTGGCTGGCTGCCACGAACTCCAACACCAATTTCGGAGCAGTCGTGGAGCAGCGCTTCAGCACGCGGCG
>CAZRGL010000841.1:0-3269 GCA_964599485.1 uncultured Polyangiaceae bacterium | reverse complement strand
AGTAACTGTCGGGTTCGACTCCACGGAAGCTTGGGTGGTCCCTACCGTTTCGTATGCTGCGCACAACCGCATTGAGATCGTCGGGCAGTACCGCTGGAAGGACGAACAACCGAGGCCGCTTGACGACGATGGCGGGCAACAGCTCGAGGATCCGCGGCTCGACTTGGCCAGCCCAGAGCGCATCCGCGAGCAGCACGCTCTTGTCGTACGGTTTCACATCCGGCGAGCTCGACTCGAGCAGCCCCGCCCCAACGAGCTTTCCCATCGCCCGAAGAAAGCGGCCGTCACGTCGCGATCGTTCGAGTTGGCGCAACTTCCGGCGCGCGCGCTGCTGTAGGGATTCCGACTTCTTCATACAAACTGCTCGAGGTCGACGCCGTAGGACTTTGCCAACGCGATGAAGCGTTCGCTGGGTCCAGAGGCCAGGTACTCAGTCAGCAGGGGAGCGTTTTTGGCGGGCGCCTTGAGTGCCTTGGACAGCAACACGAAGTCCGGCTCGGCGATCGCTCCTGTGACGTAGCTGCCAGAGTACACCGTCCGGTACACCGTTTCCTCTGGCATCCATGCTTCGTGAGCCAAGGGATCGAGGAACTTGCCTCGTGCCCTCAACAGCTCCTCGAAGCGTTTCTGAACCGCCCACTCATAGTCCGCATACGCATCCAGATCCTGCGTCGCGGCGAGAGTCAGCTCGACGCCTGCTTCCCACAGCGCAAGCTGGCCGAACACCCGAATGGAGCACGGCTTGTGATGTGGCAGCCCTTGTGTTGTTGCTTCTGCGTTTTGCACGACGATCCATTCGTCCAGGGCACGAAACAGCCTCACCAACATGTATATACAAATACAATATTTTGTATATACATACCAGCCGATAGAAGCATGACTGGCCATGACGCCCCACCCGTCGAATCGCGTGTTACCTGAGCTGATTGACGGTTAGGTTTTCAACTCTAGCTTCAGTCCGTCGAACTATCTTTGGGCGGGCAGTACGACGTGTGATTGGGCGGGAGCTCGTCGATGAGCGAGAAGTCGGCTCCGCCCAACCAGGTCAGGAGGCCCTCGAGCATGGTCACGTCGTTGCTGACCACACGTCTGGCTGAAGACGCCGGGGTTTCTCGTCATCGACCCCTTCTCCTCAGCGGTCGTGAGCAACGAGTCCAACATCAACAAGGTGTTGCGGGTCCAACCGGCAACAGTCCCCTTTGTGATCTCGGGATCAATCGCGACGAACTTATCGTAGTCAGGAGCATGTCGATGAAAGCATCGACGATGGCATGGCCGCGCGAATGGATGCGGAACTGCTTGGTGCTGTCGGTCGCATCGGTCATGACGATGTCACCGCCATCACCGCCGTGCGCATTCGAATCGCAGTAGTAGATGAAGACGATGTTCAAGTCGCCGAAGGGGTTGTCCTTGTTGCGGTTCATGATACCGGAAGCGCCACGCGAAACCGGGCCAAAGTTGGTGCTCATCTTGGTTGCGTCATAGTCGGCCGTGTTGCCGCACCATCGGTCAAGACAGCTCTGGTAGTCGCCGCGGACTTCAACACCGAGGGCATGATCCACATCGGCCTGCTCCCCGAGCTCATCGAGGACGCCCGTCGTGACGGCGTCACCGACGAGCAGCTCGAGCCGATCTTCCGCTCGGCCGAGGCCTTCATCCGACTATGGGAGCGGGCGGAGAAGCGAGCGGCCACCCTCTGACGCGAGCGCTGTTTCGACTCGCGGCTGAGCACCTTCATTTCACAACGACGCGTTGCGGATTGCGGCCGCCGCCAGCGCCTCACCCAAGCTACCCATTGCCATCGAGACCGCTGCGGAAGAAGGCAACCAAGCCGTGTCTCGAGCCACGGCGCGCCTATCGGGTTCGCCTCAGCTCGGTTGTCAGAGCGCTCACGAACATGGCTCAGTCGACCGAGGCGCTGAGGCAGGCGCTCAGCTCCGCACTGCAAGGCGTGCAGGCCTGGCACATACTGCTCGCGCCGAGCTGGCTGCAGAAGTTGCCACCGCAGGCTGACACGCATGCGCTACCGCAGAAGCATGCCTTCAGATCGGCAAAGGCTTTGACGCTGCCTTGGTCCTGACAGAGCAAGCTGCTATCGCCGCCGGTCGTGAGCAGCTCGAAGCAGGTCCAGCAGCCCGGGGCCGCGCCGCCTACCGGTCCGCCTCCTCCTGCGCCAGAACCACTGCCAGTGCTGGCACTACCGCCACCTTTCCCGCCCGCATGCTGGCCCGTGGCGCCTGGGCTCGTCGTGTCGTCGTCGCAGGCGCTCGCGAGGCACAGCACGAGGCACATCGCGAGGCACATCGCGAGGCCCAGTGCCGCCGCGCCAGGCGGCGCGACCAACCGGCGCGGCCCGCCGCCGTAGCTTGCTGTTGATGAGGCTCTAGACGGCGCCGCTCGCCGCCGCGGTGTGTTGCGACGTTGTGTCATGACGTAAACGCTCAGCTAGCATACTCGGTGTGCCGGCCGCCGTGTCGAATCGGTCCTTTCAGACGGGGTCGAGAATTGGCCGTTGTCGAACAGCAGCCCGTATCGTCTCATGCAACAGTCCCGCGGTGCCGTAGCTCCAGCAGGAGAGTTGAACGCTTCTCAGCTCAGTCGCAGTACGACGACGGGGCGACATCCTGGCCATTCATGGCGGCTTCACAAGCACTGTCGTATTGCAGGCCGTTACAAGCGCAAATCTTCACGTCGTCGTCGTCGGGACCGCACTCCGTCGGCATCGGTTCGCACATACCCATCGTGCCATCAGCGCCACATTGGTCCCATGACTGGAAGCGGCAGAGCTCCCCAGCCGGGCAATCAGCACTACTGCTGCAATTGCCGTCGGCGACTAGCCCACCACAACTTACGAAGTCGGGCTCGTGGCCCCCATAGCCCCCGAAGCCCCCATAGCCCCCGAAGCCCCCGTCACTCGAGCTAGCGCTCGTCGTTGGCGCAGCGCCGCCTCCGCCCGCCGCCTCTAAGGGTTGCTCGATCGACACCTGACAACCAGTCGACGAGGCCACGACGAGGCCGAATGCGAGCGGAGCTACGGTTGAGAAGAGACGGATAGGTCTATTGGGTGCCATATTGCTACCTCCAGTCGATCACGAAGCATCCAATCGCAGCTGACCAGCGTGCCACTTCGAAGCCAGCGCCATGTACTTGCTCGCTGGTGCACGTTGCCCTCGCTGCACCATGGGACAGAATGCAGCGGCACAGTGTGGCTCAACCGTGTTGTCCCAGGCCGAAAGCTCGAGTGCAAACACCCTTCAGGCCCCGATACC
>CAZRGL010000840.1:0-3272 GCA_964599485.1 uncultured Polyangiaceae bacterium | reverse complement strand
GGCCACAAGTCGACGCCCGAATCGTCAGGTAGTCCCGATCTGGGAAGGCGGTGCCGTCTGCGAAGCGCACCGCCCCCTTCCAGCGTTGCGCCACACGCTCAATGGCCTCTCCGCCGACGACTGACGAAGCGATCGCTGTCGACAGCACGCGCGCAGCCCACGCCGCGCTTCGCTCAGCCCGTCGATTGTATTCTGCAATGAAGCCGTAGATGCAGCCGGTGCCAAAGATGAAGCCATAGCGCTCGGCCACGCGAAGCACTTGAGATTCGACGAAACGCATGGGCTGCCAGCCGTGGCGGGCGTATGCCCGCTGGTACTGCGCCAACAATGCCTCGGGACCGCGGCGAGGAATGCCGAACGAGTTGGCGACGGTGTTCATCGTCCCTCCCCGCAGAAGAGCGAAGTAGGGCAGCGTCGCGTCACCGTAGGCCTGCACCAAGCCGGAAATGGTCACGTGGTTGGTGCCATCACCACCCGCCACAGCGACCAAATCGACCCGCAGCTTCTTCAGCTCTCGGGCCACATCGTTGAGCTCATCGAGGGTCCGGGCCGTGCGAACGACGCCGTCGCTGTCGAGCTGTCGCGCCAGACGATCTGCCAGGCCCGGATCAGCTTGGTGGCGCTTGGCGCGCGGATTGAGCACCAGAGCAATACCTGGCACTAGAACGCTCCGAGCAGCATGAGCCCGCCGCTTCGTGGTCCAAGCTGGGGCAGCAGCAGCAGGCTGGAGCCTTGTTCTGGGCCGTCTTCAGCGGCACGTTCACCACGCGGCCAAAGCGCATAGACGAGCGTTGCTGCGGCGACGGCTCCGCCACCAACGAGCAGACCGACTCCGGTGCCGAAGAAGGTTTGCTCTTGGTCGGACAAGTCGGCGATTTGATCGCAGGTGCTCGAGTTGCTGGTAGGCTCGACGCAGGCGTTGTCCTTGTTGCCCAGCTGCGCCGTCAAGCTGGCCCGCTCGTCACCCTTGTTGGTTGAAACGACCATCAATCCAACACCGGCGGCGATGGCGCCCAGTCCGACGCCGGCCCCGACGACAATCATCGGGATGCTCGGTCCAGCGTCGCCGTCGTCTGGCTCTGTCCCCGGGCTGCTCGTCGACTTGGACAATGACACGCTCATGGTCTCGCTGGCGCCAGCCTTGGCGCGAAGCGTTTCGGTGTGCGGCGTGTAACCACTCTTTTGAATGACCATCTCGTGGCTGCCAGGAGTGAGCCCAACCACATGGCGCAAGGGGGTCGTGCCAATCAGCTTGTCGTCGATCCGGAGCTCGGCCTCGTCGGGCTTGACCGAGAAACGGTAGATGGCGACGTGCTCACCGGCTTTTTCGAGCAGCTCTTCGAGGCGCTTCACTTTCGACGCACGCTCGGGAAGCGAGGGCGGGAGATTGTCCAGCGCCCACTGCAGGTGTGCCACCGCATCGGTGTGCTTGCCGAGCTTGACCTCGACGTTGCCGAGGTTGGCGGCGATGTCGTAACCAGGCTTCAATCCGTACGCCTTCTTGTAGGCGCGGTAGCTGTCGTCGTATTTTCCGTTTGCGTAGAGTTGCTTGCCGAGCTTGAAGAGCGCGACCGGATCGTCCTGGGTGGCGATGGTGGATGCGTCATCGCCAGCAGCGAGCGTGCTTGTCGGTGCTGTGGTTGCCAGTGCAATGGGCACCAACAGCGACAGCAGGGCTCGGCGGAACGTTCTAGCCATGGCAGCGCGACACTATAGTACAGCCAGCGGCCGCGCTACCGAGCCGGAACCAAACGGGCAACTTGCGAAGAACTTTCCTGAATGATTTCAGGGACAACAGGGCAAATTGGCATTCAAATGCCAATTTGAACTGCTGCTCTGGACCACCAGCCCGTTCATGGCTTCTTGGCTTCTTTCAGCTCTTCTTCGCAGCGGGCCCAGCGATGTTGCGCGAGCGCCAGCCAAATGTCGGATAGCGGGGCGGCGTCGATGTAAGCCGACCACGCTTTTGCGCTCTTGGAGAGCAGCTCGGCGCGCCTGGTCTTGTTGGTTGCCGCTCGTGCTTTGGTCCACCAACCCAGCGCTGCGTACCAGTACTTGTCATAGGCTGGGATGAAGAACCAGCCAGGCCCCTTGAGCTGACGGTCGTCCGGGTCATAGGAGCGCGCCAAGGTAATGCGCTCGAAGCCGCCCTCGAGGTTGCCAGAGCGATCGAGCGCCACGGCCAGGCCCCACAAGGTGGTGACACCGATGGCGCCCAAGGCGAGGGTAGGGGTCTGCTTTATGGCCGTTTTGTAGCCACGCACAGCCTTCGAGATTTCACCGCGCACCATCCACGCCTCGGCCAGGTTGGCGAGCAGGATCGGACGTCGAACAGGGCGCACTTCGATGGCCAGGGCGCGACGGTAAGCGGCGATTTCCTTCTTGGGCTCTCCGAGACGGGCGTGACTGACGGCGATGTCGTAGAGCGCATCGGCGCGCAGTTGTTCGGGGACCTTCGGCTGCGCCACGACCCAGCGCAGCAAGCTCAGTGCTTTGCGAAGGTGTTCGTCGTCGTCATCGGCGTCGTGCTTGGCTCGCAGCACTTGCGCCAGGTAGTAGCGCAACGTTGGATCGCTCGAGCGTTCGGCCTTGGCGGCTCGTAGCAAGCGATGTGCTTTTTGAAGAAAGATGAACGCCCTGGCCGACGAGCCCGCTTTTTTGCGGAGGGCCAGGAAAGCCGAGTAGATCGCCTCGACCTTGGCGAGCGTATTGGCACCCTCGTGAGCCGTGGCCTCTCGCGCTCGAGCCCACACACTGGGCCCGGCGCCTGCAGCGTTGCTGTTGGCGAGCAGGCTGACGCTCAGCAGGGCGACGCTCAATAGCGCGCTCAGAGCTCCGGCACGCTTCGAGCTTGGCCCGCGCCTCAACGCGGTCGACCTCGCCGCCGCTTTGGCTTCTTCGTGGTCGCTTTGCCGAGGCGTGTCAGGCGTGCCTGGGCCGACTTTTGCCAAGGCCCCTTGCCGCCCGCGCTGGCCAAGAACGCCCGATATTTCTTGGCAGCTGCGACCTTGTCGCTGGCTTCGAGGGCAATGGCTTGCATGGCCAGCAAATCGTCAGCGTTGCCGAGGTAGCTCGGCTTGGCCCTGCGCGCCCATGCTCCTGCCGCGCGCAACTCGCTCAGCAAAGCATCCGCTTGGGCGCGGCGTCCTGCTCGGTCGAGCACCAACACCAGAGAAAGGGCGACGTCGGTGCGAAGCACTTGGTGTCGGTCGCGGGCGCCTTCGCGAAGGTACGCGAGCGCTTCGTCGAGATCGGCCTGGTTGTTCGTCGAG
>CAZRGL010000839.1:0-3278 GCA_964599485.1 uncultured Polyangiaceae bacterium | reverse complement strand
GTCGAGCAGCTCTTCACGCTGCGGCTCGGTCTCCACCCAGAACGAGCCCACGGCTTCCTCGTTGTGGCCCCAACCTCGAAGCGTGAGGTTGGCAGACGATACCGACACGAGAACGGCGCGTTTGTCCTCGGCATCACGCCCAGCGATGAGCGCCACTTTGGGGTGGAAGATCCCCCCTTTGTCGAGGCGGATGGGTAGGTGTTGGTAGCGAAACTCACCGCCTCCTCGGGGCTGCGCCGACATGTCGTAGAAAACGGAGACCGGCGCGGTTTCGAGGTGGGTGTTGACCTCAACGCGTCGGCGTGTGCGTCCGCTGCCTTCAACTTGGAACAGAATCGGCAGGACATTCTGCTCGAAGAAGTCAGGAACGAACGTGAACGTTGTGAACACCGCACCATCGATGGCTTTGAAGTCGGCTAGATCATCTTGGAGCCGCTCACGAACTGACTTCCTCTCAATGGACATCGAATTGCTCCGCTAGGCTGTGCAACGACTGCAGGTAGTAGCTGTTGCGCCAGGCCTCAGTGGGCGACAACTGCGGTTGTTGCAACAGCTCCTGGTCGACGAGGGGCGTGATCACGCCGGACTCGTTGAGTAGCCATGGGTGGCGCCCACGGTCCCGTGCAACCTCGGAGTGAATGGCAACGACGCATTCGATGACCTTGGGGCCAGAGGAGCAGTCCAGCCCACCGTACAGTGCAGCGCGCCTGCTTGCGGTTTCGCTCCAATAGGACAATCGGATGAACGCCTCTCGAGCATGCGCCAGGTCCTGGAAGGGGATCTCGAGGTCGTCGGTGATTCGGGTTGGCGACTTTCCACGATGAGCGAAGAGCGCATCGAACAGCTCAGCCAGCGGTGCCAAGAAGCTCTCGGCTACGAGGATGTCGCCGAAGATCTTCTGTGCCTCACCGAACTTCTCCGAGTCCCACGTCGTCGCTGCGCAGTCCTCGACGAAGTCTCGATAGAAGTTCCGTCTCGGCTCCTCCTGCTCGGACCACTCTTGGTACTTGGAGCGAAGGCGGCGTGCGACCTCGGCTAGCAGTGCGGTATGGGCACGAGGGAATCCCGGTGGTGTCGCATATCTCGGCTGATCGATGATCGCGTGGCGTAGCAGCTCGCGGTGAGGGAGCCGCTCGATGATGCTGGCCAGACTCTTTGCCCACTCGGCCTTGGTGATGGCGTAGCTGCCTTTCACGCCCTTGCGAATGCCTCGGAAGAGGTCGTCCAGCTTCGACACGACCGACCGCGAACCGTAGCCTCGCCGAATCTGCGTTCGCACGTGTTCTCTAAGCCGCGCCGAAGGCTGACGGTCGTGCGTCGTCTCCATGGATACGAGGCCAGAGCGGTCCGCAGCAGCCGCGTAGAGTCCCCACGTGCCACCACCAAACTGCGCGTTGAGGAGCTGGTGCTCGAGACCGATTTTTACGTGACCGGACGCTGCTTTGACGGCGCGGCTGCCGGGCAGATTCCAACGGCGGCTTTTGCCGTACCTGAAGGTGCTGTGTGCAAACGCTTGCTCGAGCACAATGTAGAAGTCCCTGAACGGCAGCGCGGAGTTGCCGCCACTTGCCTCGACGTGGCGCTCGTAGAGATCAACGCCGCAGATAAGAAGCTGAAAGCCTTCTCCTCGATGGGTCTGATTGGTGAGGTTCGGCACCACACGACGAGCGAGGTTCGCCCAGACAGGTCCCAAGCCAAGCGGGTCGGCATATCGGCTGCCGCCGAGCAGTTCCGTGTCGCGTGCGGTGAAGCCAAAGTCGAAGGTCAATTGGGACGGTCCTCGGAAGCGGTCGGAATCCAACGAATATTGCCGTCGGCCGAGAAGAGTAGGCCGGTGCGCACTGCAGTCGTTCCCGTGGATTCGGTGAGCAGTCTCGCGTAGGTGCGTAGCTGTTCGACGTAGCCCGGCAGCGCTGACTCGACAGCGCCGGTGGGAGGCGCGTCCGTCTTGAAGTCGATGACGATCAACTCATCGCGCTCCGCAGCGACGAGATCGATCGTGCCCAAGAGCAGGCTGCCGTCTTGTTGCCCAGCGATGGGGTACTCGAGGCGAAGTCTGGAGTTCATCGGAGGGGTGATCCCCTCTTGCTCAAGAGCGTCGAGAACGCGGCCAACGTCCTGCTCGACTTCATGAAGGTGGTCGCTCAAGTCATGCTCTCTCGCAGCCTGCGCGACGGCCGCAGCAGCGGTCACGGCCTTCGAGGCGAAACACAGCTCGATGGCGCGATGAACGACGCTGCCGAACGCACTCCCGAAACGCGACTCGCGCCACTTCGGTGGTTCGGCGACATCATCCTCATCGTTTGAGACGGCGCGCGTCTCCTTGCTCACCACGCTCACGTAGCCAGGCTGGAATCGGGGCTGAGCAGCTTTGGCTGCCGCAGACTGCCAGCGTGCATCAACCTCGTTCTCGAGGGATGCCGCGCTCGCGGGCTCACCGAGTGTAGGAAGCTCCGCAGACGCCGCCCAATCTGGGGTCTCCACGCCGTAGGTGTCGAGCCGGCGGACGGTCCCTTCGGGGCGCTCTTCGAGAAGCAGTCCGCTGATGTGTTTCTGGTCCGCACCGGCCGGCCGAGGCAAGACGAGCAGGTCGCGGGCACGGGTGCATGCGACGTACACGACCCGCCTTCGTTCGTGGTTGCGGTACTTCTTCTCTACGTCGGCGAGGTCGATGCCGGGTGGCTCGCAGTGTTCGAGGCCGTCGAGAGCCATGGACCACGCGCCGGAATTACGGTCGACGCGCCAGGGCGGTGCGGAGCTGTGTGCGCGGAGGAGGGCCATGCCGTCCCAGAGGACCACGACGGGGAACTCGAGGCCCTTTGCTTGGTGGACTGTCATCACCTGGACGGCGTTGCCTTCCACGGGGCGTGGCGCGTTGATCTGTGGTGGTTCGTCGAGCCAACCACGCAAGAGAGCCGTGACGCCGTCGTAGTCGAGACCATGTGCGGCGGCTTCGATGTCGAGCAGGTGGCAGAGCTCGCGCAGTCGCCTCATGCGTTGGGCGCCGTTGGGACCGATGGAGATGATCCGTGCGAAAGCGGTGCCGTCCAGGAGGTCACGCGCCGTTGCGCCGGGCGCTCGCTCGAAGCGCCGGCGTTTAAGCTCACGCACGTGCGCTCTGGCCGCCTCCAATCGTTCGACACCGTCGTCGGTCGCACCTCCAGCGAGGCGGTAGTGGTCCCCAAGATCAACAGCGAAGAACGGCGGTCGGTAGAGGGCCGCTTGCGCGACGCCGTCGTCAGGGTCAGCGATGGCGCGCAGCCCGAGAAGAAACTGTT
>CAZRGL010000838.1:0-3287 GCA_964599485.1 uncultured Polyangiaceae bacterium | reverse complement strand
GGTGAGCGCTGCCTTGCCTATAGCTTGGAACGAGAGGCCGAGCGGCGTGGCTTCTGGGTGACCAATTATGGCGAGCTCCTCGACCACATGCCCGCCGAGCAGGAAGTGCGGATCGCGCTCGGCGACAAAGGCCGCGGTAGCTCATGGAGCTGCGCGCACGGCGTAGGTCGATGGATTCGCGATTGTGGTTGCCATACCGGCGGCAAAGCGGGTTGGGATCAGAAGTGGCGCGGGCCACTACGCGCCTCGCTCGATCTCCTTCGCGATGAAGCCGCAGCGTTTTACGAGCAACACGCCGGTGAGCTCACGGACGACCCGTGGGGCTTGCGCGACGACTACATCGAGCTGCTGATGAGCCCACAAGCTGATCGCGGGAAGTTCTTCGAGCAGCGCTGTGGTCGGCGCTTGTCCGAGAGCGAGCAGTTGCGCGCTTTGCGTCTGCTCCAAGCCCAACGAAGCAGCATGGTGATGTACACCAGCTGCGGGTGGTTCTTCAGTGATTTGGCCGGCATCGAAACTGTGCAGATCCTTCGCTACGCGGGTCGGCTCATCGATCAACTGGTGCAGCTCGGGGCTGACAATCCCGAGTCGCGCTTTGTCGAAGCGTTGGCAGAGGCGAGCAGCAATGACCCGGATCATGGCAGCGGCGCTGACATCTATCGCAACCAGGTCGTGGTAGCGCGCGCGACTGGCGCTGCGCTCGCTGCACACGTCAGCCTGAGCCGGCTCGCATGCGGCTCAGCGGACCATGAGCCGACTGAGTCGGATGACGCGCCGACCGAGTCAGGCGAGCTCGCCGGTCACCACTATGAGCTCGAGACTTGGCGTGAGGAGCAACGTGGCCGCTTGCGTGTAGCGACGGCGTGCGTGCGCTTGACGGAACAAGCCACCGGGCAACACAGTGAGCACGCGTGCTGCGCGATGCACTTTGGAGGCGTCGAGCTGCACGCTGTGCTTCGGCCTTTCGAGGGCCACGAGGCGCTTGCCCGTGCCACGGCGCGACTGTTCGAAGCCCTCGATGAGGCGACGCTCGTGACCATCCTGCGTATCGCAGAAGCAGAGCTCGGGCCGAGTGACTACGGTCTCGCCCACGTGCTGCCGAGCGGGCGCGAAGCGATCAGCCGGGCCCTCTTTGCTGACATGCGGGAGCGCTACGCTGCCCAATACGAGGGGATGTACCAAGATGCGCGGCGGGCCATTGCCACGTTCCACGACGTGGGCTTGCCACTGCCTGCAGAGCTGCGGGCGGCTGCCGAGCTCGCGCTCAGCTATCGTTTCGACGACGCAATCGCGGGCGCACCCGTTACTGGTTTCAATCCATCGGCTTACCGTGAAGCCCGCGCCATCGCTGAGCAAGCCCAGCGTATCGGCTGCAGCTTGCGGCCCGACGCGGCCCGCGCGCATCTGCAGACTCGGCTTCTCGCCCTGCTGCATCGCGTTTGTTCGGGCGATGATCTCAGGCGGTCGGTCGGCGGCCCTGTTGCCGATGCACTGGCCTTGCTGAAATTGGCTGAGCAGCTCGGTGTCGAGCTCGACTTGTCGCGCGCGCAAGAGCGCTTGTTTCACTCCTTGCGCGACGGACTAGAGCCCCTCGCCCCGCTCGCGCCCCTTGGGATCGCGCTGGGCTTGTCGCCTCGCTTGTTCGAGCCTGAAGAAAGCTAGGGGCTCAACTTGGCAACAAAACCATCACGGTCATCCGACTCGAACGCGCCGCCGCCGAAGTCGATGCAGCCATCGAAGCTGCCGCCCACGATGATGTCTCCATCCGCGTCGGCGATGGCCGTCACTTCTTCATCGCCAGCCCCACCATACACTGCACTGAATCTCGGCTGCCCCAGCCCGTCGAAGCTCGCTACGAAGGCGTCATCTCCGCCAGCGCTGGTGAGAAGCGGCTGGCTCATGCCGAAACGCGCCTGGCCCTCCATGTAACCGGCCACGGTGACATTGTAAGAACCGTCGACGCTCACTCCCTGGGCATGTTGGTTCTTCTCATCGCCAAAGCAGCGCGGCACACAGAGCGCAACACCGCTTCCACGAGTCGATCGCTGGGTCCGCAAAGGTCAGCCCGCTCATACTTGCTCGCTCATCAAAAGCGCCCGGTCAGTCCAATCGAAGTTGGCCCGAGCAGGGGCTCGAGCTGCAGGCCGGCGGCTTTCTCGGCCTTTTCGGCGGGCGGGCTGTCGCTAATGGTGAACAGCGCGATGACTCCGAAGAGGGTGCCTACGCCGCCCACGATGAAGCCCACGTTGGACACATTGGCAGCCAACGTGGCGCTGTCGATGTTGTCCTGCTCGCTGGCGGGGCATTGGGCCGGCTCTGGGCAGGTGTCTGAGAGCTGCGAGGTCGCGTCGAGCGATACGATGCCGGCGACGGCGCGTGGTGCAACATCCACTTGGCGAGTAGCGAGCCGCCCCGTGAGACGATTCCGATGAGTCGGTCCTTGATCAGGGGCAGGTGCGCGCGCAGCACCCCCGCGTGCACGGTGAAGTAGTCCACGCCCTGTTTGGCTTGGTGCTCGATTTGCTCGACGATGAGCGCTTCGTCGAGTTGCTCGATGCTGCGCCCGATAATCATCGAGTAAATGGGTACCGTGCCGATGGGCAACGCGCTGGCTCCCACGATGGCCTCACGACAAGCGTCGAGGTCGCCTCCCGTGGACAGGTCCATGACCGTGTCCGCTCCCCAGCGCTCGGCCCAGCGCAGTTTCTCGATCTCCTCCTCGATTCCGGAGCTGACCGGTGAAGCACCCATGTTGGCATTGACCTTGGTGGGCCCGGCCCGACCGATACAGGTTGGATCGAGGCCTTGGGCCAAATGCAGCCGATTGGCTGGGATCACCATGCGGCCGGCGGCGACCTCGACGCGGACCTGCTCAGCGGTCAGTTGCGTTTCGCGCTCGGCCACGCGCTGCATGGCGGGCGTCACGACTCCGAGCCGAGCGTGTTCTAGCTGGGTGATCGGCTCGAAGCCTTCTGGTGGCTGCCAGTGACCATCTCGTTTCACCCAATCGTCGGGCATGAAATCCCAGGCTGTCTTGGCGCTCGGCGGGGGCATGCCGGGACTGTCGGGTGACGAGAACGTCAGCGGACCACCGATTGTCAGGCGCGTTGGCGAGGGAGCCGGGATTGGTGCCCTGCGCGCGGCTGCTCGGATTGTGGGCCCCGCGCAGCGGCAGGCCCCCCGTTTCGGTGGATTTGGACATACGGCTATTTAGATCGAGACGGTGGGGTGTGACCCTGAGTGCTCCCCACAAAATCGACGCGGTCGACAAACGATTTCGATCACTT
>CAZRGL010000837.1:0-3290 GCA_964599485.1 uncultured Polyangiaceae bacterium | reverse complement strand
GATCCAGCGTCTCGGCGACCAGCGGGGGCGCATCCTGCGCGAAGTCGTCATCCGGCCGCACGTCGAACGGGTGCTCGACCATTTGCTCCGTCTCATGCTGTGACTGAGTTAGGCCCCCATCCGCGTATGGCTGGGCGACATCGATCTCTCGAGACTCGCGTCGCTTGATGCCAATGTCGCCCATGAGACGCTCGGCGCTGCGGACGCGCTGGAGCACCGTAAGAACCTGCCTCCGCTCGATCGAGCCGAATACGTGCGGGTAGTAGATCGGCAGCTTCGCTTCGGCATTCTGTTGAACCCGGCGCTCGATCTGGGAGAAAAAACGGTCGACGCGGCCTACACGTTGTTCGAGATCGCCCGAAGTCCATGCGACTCCGTAGTGAACGACCTGGTCGCAGAAGACGTGAAGGTCCTCGCCTTCCTTCAGTACGTCGGTGCAGACGATCACGAGAGGGTAGTAGGGCATCTTGAACTGCTTGACGGCCCGCGGTTGCGGCCGCCCGCCAACGACACGCACTACCGGCGCTGCCATGCTGAGCTCGTCATAGCTGCCCTTCGTTGCTAGCTCGAGTCGGCTGCCTTCCACCGTGAAGCAGTTGCGGATGATCACGTCGGCGCGCGCGGCCCAGTCGCGAGACCGGGCGAGCAGTGCGCTGCCGTGAGGGTGGTCGCTGTGGAGGTATTTGAAGAAGCGGTCCAGCCAGTCGAACGTGTACGTTGAGCTGGTGCCCCCACTGGCCGACTCTGCGCAGTAGAGATCGATGAGCGCGTCAGTGAGGCGCAGGGATTGCCCCACCCAGTTCATGGCGCACTGCCGCGTGGCTAGGCTTTCCAGATCGCCTTCGAGCAGACGGTCGAGCTCCGCATCTCCTCGATGGGCCCAACGTTCCCAGAAGCCGCGATAGAGCAGAAGTCGTTCATCGGCGCGGGCGGCCTTGGTGGTTGTGACAGACGAGATCGGTTCGGCGGTTGACGGATAGATGTGGCGCAGGAAGTAATGCCAATGCTCGGCCTCCTTGGGGGCCATGCCCACGACATCTGGATGCTTGTGAAGCAGCTGCGTGACGACGTAGTGCGCGCGCGCCACCGGATCGACACGGACCGAGCCACCGCTTCGTCTTGCCGCCGCCTCATACGATGCTCGCCAGATCTCCTCCGGCACGCGTTTGGCTGCTGTCGTCGGATTGACGTTGCCGATGCGGCAAAGGCGCCGGAACCAGTTCTCTTGGAATACCAGTGCGTTGCGGCCGGTGCGGCGGTACGTGTTGCGATACTGTTCCAGCCACCGGTCACGCGCAAATGCTGTGCGCAGACCGTGGCGGCGTCTCGTTCTGGCGATGGCATTGTCCTCGTCGACAAGAGTGACCTCGACATCTTCACCGTCATCGGGCGGAGAGCCTTCGAGTTCGGCGACTTTCACGGGAGGCACATCGTCGAGGGCAGCCTTCTTGGCGAAGCGGGTGTTGGTATCCACCAGTCCTCGCTCCCAGTCGAGCTGGCGTTTCCAGTACTTCGCGATTCGCTTCACCACGGCATGGTCATGCGCCTCCTCGAGTCGCTGGGCGAGCTCCTCGGTCGTGTTGATACGGCGAGCGAAGATCAGGCACTTCTCGCCGCACTCCCACGCGCGTCGCGCGGTCTCCGCCACCACCCGATCGAGCTTGGCGTGAGGCAAAGTGCGATCGAATCGCTGGAAATAATCGTCGCCAAGCTGCTGCACGAATGCTGCGTCGGGGGGGGCATCCTTTGTCGCGCCTTCGCCATCGGCGGTCTCGTGGTCGCTGCTTGCCGTCGCCGATACGCCGTCTTCAATCGCGTCTTGTTGCTCCGCGAGCGGCACCGCGCGGCGTAGAGAGCTGTGCAAGCTCTCGAAGGACGAGAGGTAACCCACCTTGAACCGATTGGATTGGTTGGCTAGCAGGCGCACGAGCTTCTTCTGGACGAGCGCCATGGCCAACGCGGCCTCCGCGTCCATCGATCGGACCACCCAGCGCTCGTCCTCCACGTGGTGCTCGCGATAATCGACTTTGGTCAGCACGCTGGTGCTGGCGCCAGTCGTCGTCCTGAACGTGCGTGGCCGGCGAACCATGAACTCCTTCAGCGAATTCCGAAACCGATGGTCGGTCGGATCGCCGTCGAGCTTGTTGTAGTCGGGCGTCCCGACCTTGATGGCGTTCCTTACATCCTCACGGCTTCCGTGCACCGGCGTTGCTGACAAATACAACCAGCGGTCGACGACACGCTCAGCATCGTTGCGCTCGCCGAATATCTTTCGAAGGACCGTGTTGGTCTGGTTCTGTGGATTCCGCGTGGATTGAGCCTCGTCGATGACGAGCAGATCGATGGCTGGGCTTCCGTCCTCGCGCGTGATGTCCTCGAGAAGGCGACGGAGAGCATCGGCGAAAGCCTGGTTGAGCACCGAAGAGTCGTGTGAGCGCGGCGACGGCTTCTTCACGGTCCGAACGATGTCGTCGGCCAGCCCAATTCTGGCCATCATCTGGATGAAGCGTTGTAGAGACTCCTGCCACGTGTGCCTATCGAATACTGCGACGGGTCGACGGAACGACGTCATCCGAAGAAAGAAGGCGTGCATGCCGGGCAGACGTAAATCGACGGCGAGGTCACGCAGGTTCTTTGGACGACAGCGATTCACCGAGGGCTGCCCCGCAACCCGGCTGCGGCCAACCCCAAGCCGCCGCGTGTAGTTCTCCCGGTAGAAGTTCCGGAAGTCGCGCTCCCACTTGGTTTGCAGGTTCGCCCGGGGGCTGATGCACAGCACGCGTGCATCAGGCTTCTGGGCCCAGACGAGGCTGGCCACGCCGAGGGCCTCGTAGGTCTTGCCCATGCCAACCTCATCAGCGAGGTAGGCAAAGCGTCGCCTCGCGCAAAGACGATTGTAGATCGCGGCGACGCCGCGCGACTGGAGCTCGACCAGTGACTCGTAGCCGGAAGTATTGCCCCCAAAGTCGATCAGCTCTTTGACTCGATTGGGGTTCGTGCGTACCCGGAATGCGCTGCGCTTCTTCATGCCCAGGCGTCCTGCAGCTGTTGCTCAAACCAATCGAGCGTGTCGGCGGCGGTTTTTCCGACGCGATCCATCTTGCGGAGCTCTGCAGCCACCTCCCTCTTGGCCTTCGCCTGAGCTTTGGCGATGCGCGAGCGACCTGCCTTGCTGCGTTCGTCCAGGCGCTTCCGGCTGTAGGTTTTGAAGAGGCGGCTACACTCGAGCAGCAATGCGAAACGCACGCCGAGCTGCGTCTGCTGCTTCTCCAGGAGGTCAGCGAAGCGGA
>CAZRGL010000836.1:0-3299 GCA_964599485.1 uncultured Polyangiaceae bacterium | reverse complement strand
ACCAAGACCTGGCCCCGGGATGTCAAAGCGTTCGAAGTTCACTCAGGTCACAAGAAGATAGCCAGGTTCTATCTCGATCTGCATCCTCGGGATCAGAAGTACAAGCACGCGGCCATGTTTACGATTCGCTCGGCAAAGGTGCTCGCTGACGGCAGCAAGCAGACACCGGTGGCTTCACTCGTGTGCAATTTTCCGCGGCCGGGTAAACCGATGCAGCATCAGGACGTGGTGACCTACTTTCACGAGTTCGGTAATGTGCTCCACCACATCTTGTCCGAAACTGAGCTGGCCAGTTTTTCGGGCACTTCGACTGTGCGTGACTTCGTCGAGACGCCCTCGCAGATGTTCGAGGAGTGGGCATGGTCACGGAAGGTGCTCAATATCTTCGCGCGCCACCCAAAAACAGGCGCTCTGATCCCCGACAAGCTCTTTGCAGCCATGCGCAAAGCCCGGAAGTTCGGCATGGCGCTGGCGACCGAACGACAGGTGTATCTGGCGTTGCTCGACTTGGGCTACCACGCCCGCAAGCCACCATTCGACACCACCAAAGTGCTGAAACAGATCCACGGCGCCAACTTCTCTTTCCCGTATGTCAAGGGCACCCATTTCCAGTCGAGCTTCGGGCATCTCATTGGCTACGACGCCGGCTACTACAGCTACCAGTGGGCGCTAGCGCTAGCGCACGCCGTACTGAGTCGCTTCAAGAAAGAGGGCTTGCTCAACCCCAAGCCAGCAGCGGATTGGCGCGCCAATGTGCTCTCAAAAGGGGGCAGCCTGGACGAGCGTGGCATGATCCACAAGTTCCTCGGTCGCGAGCCCAGCGAAAAAGCCTACGGCGATTTTCTGAGCCAACCCTGACCTCGAAAAAAAAGAACGAGTTGGCCAATGGAAGGCGCAAGCGAAGCACTCGCGCGCCTTCGCCCTTTCTTGGGGCTCGCGAGTCCGCCTTCTTGGGGCCTAGCGCTGAGTCAGGGCAGGCAGCTCCTCGGCTGAGCCGATTGAGCTGCCCAGCTCCTGACGGAGCTTGAGATTGGCGCCACCCACCGCGAATGCACACAGATCATCGATGCGCTGCTCGACAGTGGCGAAAGGCCGGTCTCCTTCTTCGCGAATCACATCCACAGCGGTTTGCAGATCTCCGCACAACACATAGCCGGTGCGGGTAGCGCAAAGCTCGACCGACGCAACCCAAGCGCTGAGGTTGACCCGGCCGCCAGCCTCACCGAATTGTTCGACTGCGCTCTGGAGCGCTTTGCGCTCGGTCTCAGTTTGGTTCTGCTCGATGAGGGTGGCGAGCGCATCGATGGCCTTGGCTGACACCGAGCTGGCCGGCGCTTGCCCCAGGACCACTTTGAGCGCTGCCAAGAAACAAGCGCTGAGCTCGTCGATCGACTGGATGTGCGCTACCAGTTCGTGCTCTGGAAGCCGCAACGCCAAATGGCGGCCGACCAAGAATGCCAACTGTCCCATGCTGCGTCCGCTCAACGCACCCCGACCAATGATGGTGCTCTGGTGCTTGGCGAAGGGCGCCTCGAGCGCCACGGCGCTGTCCTCCGCAACATAGATGGCTGGCGGCTCCATACCGAGGTGTCGACATCCCCAGCTCAAAGAGCGAACCGCGCTAATCGTGCTCGCCTTGGCGTCCTGGGGACCCGATGACGGCAGCGGCGGCAGCTTCTTGTCTGCTTCGAGCTGCAGTATTCGGATACGCAAGACCGCTGGCGCAACCGCTCGCATGATCCGATCGACGCTGGCGGCGCGCTCACGCAAACGCAACCACGCCCATGCTTCTGGTCGCATGGGGCGATGATGCATCGGCACGCCCTCTACCCGATGCTCGTTGTAGAAACTGAGCTCAGTCTCACTGGCCTCGCCAAGCAAGGCGCAGACGCTCGCCCCGAGAAACGCTGTCTCCGGTTCGTCGTGCTGCCTACCGAGCAGGAACAGGCGCTGGTAGGTTTCGATACGGCGCGGGGAAAGCTCTGCCGCCCAGCGCAAGTGAACGAGCTCGTCAGCGGGGCGCTCGAGCTCGGCGGCTACATCAGCAGCGAGCAGCCGCGCTCCGAGTCGCTTGGGCACAATCGCAAGCTCCCCTTCGAGCGCCTTGAGCGCACTGTCGGGATCCTCGAGGTGGTCGCGGAACAACAACGCCTGCTTGTTGTACAGCTGAGCCAACACAGCCTGGCTGGTCTCGTCATCTCGCTCGACGAAGACGCCGCACATCTTGGCGTAGACGCGCTCGATCTCACCCCATTCTTGCTGCTCCGCTAGCGCCGTAGCCAGCACCTCGAGGGCCTCGAGCATGGTCGGGTCGCTGTCGAGCGCCAGCTCGAACGCCGCGAAGGCTTCCTCTTCCCGACTCACTTCGAACATGCAGTATTCGCCGAGCTCGAAATAGACGCGGGCGCGCTGGGCAGGGTCGTCGACCAGCGCGGCGATGCGTCGTCTGGTATCGAGCACGTGCTCAATGGCTTTCTGTTGCTCGAACACCAAGAGCAAGCGCCGTAGCGGCTCAATCTGCTTGGGGTAGTCATCGCGCGCTTGCAGGTAGCGCTCCTTGGCACGCTTGTCGTCCTTGGCAAGCTCACGCCAGCGGTCACCAAAGGCCAAGAGCTGTTCGAGACGCGTGTCGTCCTCTTTGGGCAGACCCGCGAGATAGCGGTCTTCCACTCCGTGCATGGCGCGCCAGTTCTGCTGCGCAGCATGCAGCTCGAGCAACCCTTTCAGAGCACGGGCGTCGGTGCTCACGATGGCGAGCGCCTTCTCGAAGTTCGAAATGGCGACCCGGATCTTGCCGCGCTTGCGCATGAGCTCGGCCATGCGCACGTAGATCTCTGCTCGCAGCGGGGTGGTTGCGGTGCCCAGCTTGCCGAGGCCCTTCTTGTAGTCCGCCAGCGCCTTGTCCACGAAGCCCGCCGCCAGCTCGTTATCGCCAGCTTCGATGTAGTCTTCCACCGTCCAGTCGGCTGGTTTCTTGGAGGGCCTCTTGACCGCCGGCTCTTCGGGCTCAGGGACCGCTCGCTTCGGCGCAGGTCCAGGCGGCCCAATCGGCTCGATTTCGCCATCGATTTCGGTATCGATTTCGATGTCGTCATGGCTGTCAGGCGCCGCTTCGACTTGGTCATGCGGCGGCTCAGCCGCCCTTTTTGCAGCAGGGCCTTCGGCTTGAGTCTCCTTGAGATAGTCCGGGGTTTCGAGTCCGCTTGTCTCGATGTTGCGCAAGGTCGGCTTCTTGCGCGGATCGACGCGCGCGCTCACCACTACCTTGGGAAGCGGAAAATCGCTCGGTCGTGGTTTCT
>CAZRGL010000835.1:2029-3331 GCA_964599485.1 uncultured Polyangiaceae bacterium | reverse complement strand
GGGGGGGCGCGGGGGGGGCCACGGCCAACTTCCCGATGCCGCTGCCGGTGATCTGCTGGGCAAAACCGTTGAGCTGCTGTTTGACCCAGTTGGTCTCCAAGTCCATGCTGCCGGACTGATCGATCGCCAGGATGATGTCCGCTGGCTGAACCTTGTTCTCGGCCTCTTCACTGATCTCTTCGCAGGTGCCCATCCCGCCCGAGTCGGTCGTGCTGCCGGTGTTGAAACCTCCGCCGAAGTCGGAGGACGACGTGCTGCTCGTGGAGCCGCCCGAACCGCTGCTGGTCGAGCTGCTGCTCTCATCGTCGACCTCTAGGTCGCTCGTGACAGCACAAGCCGCTATTGCCAACGCCACCAGCGTGCACGCAATCGTAATGCCTCGCATAAGCTCCTCTTGCCAACCCTGAAGAAACCCAAACCCTAGACCAGCCTACCTGCAACTTTGGCACCAGAGTGGAACTTCTGTGATTCCGACGGGCTAGGCAGGTGCGACAATGTGCGACGGATCCCGTCATATGGATCACTGTGTCTCCATCGCTTCGAGTTGCCAGAAAGGGCCCGCGAGACCGAGTCGACGCAGCAGCTGTTGACGCTCCGCAGCTGTCTTCGGCTGCCAGTCTGGCGCCAAGTGATCGCCGTACCACGCTTGCGACAAGCGCCAGGCGAGCGGCAACGGTAGTGACGCTCCACCGCTGTGGGCCGAGCGTTGACACCAGTCTGACAAATGCTCCTCCGACCGGAGGAAGACGATGGTACTTCAGGTAAAGCGAATGTCGTCCCACCAGCGCCGTGCTGGCACCACCAGGTGCATCAGCATCGCACTGTCGGCGGTCAGCTGACCGTCGTCGATCCGCAGCTCGATGCGCTCTTGGCAATCGGGACAAGATGATACGACACGACCGTTCTTGCCCATCGCAGCGAGGATCCCCAGCGCATCCCAAGCGCAGTTGGCCCAATAGCTGTGCGCACCGATGAAGACTTCGTGTGGCCGCGCCACAGCAGAGAACGGCATGGCCATTTCGATCTCCCCCGAGCCAGGCTCGAGCACGACGACATGCTGCGCCGCAAGCCGCTCGAAACAACCGCGGGCTTCGGCCGCGTTGCAGCCAAGCGCCCAAGCGAGATCCAGCAGATCGATCCGACAGCCCGTGCACACAAAGCTCTGATGGATGAGCCGGCGCGCCTGCAAGTCGACCTCGTCCATGGCGCCATGATGCCACACACCGAGTGGCTCTGTGCTTCTTGGACACGCCTTTGAGCGGGCAATTTGGGCTTACTCGCTTATCATCGGGGCATGGTTTG
>CAZRGL010000835.1:0-2019 GCA_964599485.1 uncultured Polyangiaceae bacterium | reverse complement strand
ATCCCGGTGGCCTTGAGCGCTTGATGGATGTGTTTCTTGGTCAGGCCTTTGAGGGGGCATTTTGGGCTTACTCGCTTATCAGCGGGTCAGGGTGTGGGGGGGCGATTGCGGCGCGCAGTGAGGATCTCCGCGGCAGGTTTGCTGGCCGCTGCGCTCGTGGCGACCGCAGCCAGCAATTGTGTGGTGGACAGCTTCGAGCTCTCCGAAAGCGCGACGCCCAATGGTGGTCACACTGCGACTAGCTCGGGGGCGGGCGGCTCTGGCGGCAAGAGCCCGAGCTGCGCGCACGCGGTTTGGCCTTCGGCGCCCGCCATGTCTGATCCTGGCGGCGAGGATGTCGAGTTTGTGTTGGCGATGCGGTCGGTGGATTTCGGTGAGGACGATCTGTCGGCTGGCCCGACCGTGGGCTACGACCTCGACGGACGCTGCAGTTGCCAAGGCGAGCAGGCCAGCTGTCAAAATGCAGCTTCGGTTGGCGAAGAGCAGTGCGATGGCCCCGCCGGGCGCGACAACGTCACAGCGATGATCTTCAAACAGCTGGGCACCTTCGATCCTGCCAAACGAACCTCGGAGGCGTGGACCGCGGAGATCGAGTCAGGCGATTGGTCGCTGCTGTTCCGGGTGCGCGACTACAACGGAAAACCCAACGACGACCAAGTGCAAGTAGCGCTCTATCCCAGCCCTGGCTTAGACGAGGACGGCTGCAGCAACGATCCGACGCCAAAGTGGGACGGAAACGACCAATGGCCAGTGAGCGTCACCGCCTTGGACGGGGGTGGGGCCGGCGGCCAAGGCGGTGCAGGGGGTTGCGGCGGAAGCACCAGCAGCGAGGCGCTCGACAGCCCGAAGTACGTCGATGACAACGCCTACGTCACCAGCAGCGTCTTGGTTGCCAATTTGCCCGAGCTCGCATTGGTGCTCGACCGCGGATACAGCCACACCATTCTCAAGCTGACGGCAGGCTTCGTCAGCGGTCGGCTCGAGGCGGACAGCGAGGTCGGCGGATGGTCTTTGCGCGATGGGCTCTTGGTCGGCCGCTGGAAGGTCAGCGACTTCTTCGAGATGCTCAGCAACCTCGACTACAAAAGCGAGCCGCTGTGCACCGACACGGCGATTTATCAAGCCATCAAAGCCACTGCTTGCCCCAAGCTCGATCTCACCTCGGTGCTTGCTGGCCCGACCAAGCCTTGCGACGCGCTGTCATTCGGTATTGCCATCGAAGCCCAATCGGCAAAGTTGGGAACAATCGATCAGTCGGCGCCGCCGCAAAGCGCCTGCCCACCCGCGACCAATCCCGTCGGTGACAGCTGCGATTGACTTGTTCGAGACGAGATGCGTCACACTCCAGAGCCCCGCTCCGACATCCTGGTCATGGTGATGCGCAAACATGTAGGTGCTCTTGTCGCGATGATCTTGGCGATAGCGATCGGGGCCTGCCTCGCCCGTTATGGCGCACGCGGCGCCAGCAGCCCCTCCGGTTCAGCGAGCCCGATCTCGACCATCGCCGCTGACGCCTCCGCAAGCCAATCTTCAATTGCTCAGCCAACGGCTGCGACATTCACCCTGTTGACCTTCAACATCTTCGTCGGCAACCGGGACTTGGGCGCAGTGGTGGACTTGTTGCGACGTGCCGACGCCACCATCGTCTGTCTTCAAGAGACCATCCCCGCCTCTCAAGCGTTGTTGCGCCGCGAGCTGAGCAACATGTATCCCGCGATGGAGTTCGCTGTTGGCCGCGTCGGAAACGGGCCGGGGTTTCTCGCCAAACAACCACTAGAGACAGGACGGTACGTGGCCTCGGTCGAGGGCTACAACGGCTTCTACTTCGCGAAATTGAAGATCGCTGGCCGCATGCTTCAAGTCGTCAACGCGCACCTCCATCCCACGGTACCCACTGGCGGCATCAGAGGCTTGTTCCGTGGTTGGGGCGCCAGCGAGGCTGTGCGATTGAGCGAGATCGCACAGTTCGACGCTGCACTCGATTCCACGATTCCCGCGGTGCTCGCTGGTGACTTGAAC
>CAZRGL010000834.1:0-3331 GCA_964599485.1 uncultured Polyangiaceae bacterium | reverse complement strand
TCAACCGTCGACCCCGTTTGGATCGACGTGACCGGGCGCTCGCCACGGAGCTCGTCTACGGTGTGCTGCGCACCAGCGGCGCGCTCGAGCAAAGTTTGCAGCGCTTTGCGCACGGCAACAGGTGGACCAAGAAAGCGGTGGTGCGCGCTCACATTCTGATGGCCGCATACGAGTTGAGCTTTCTCGACCGCGTACCTGACTTTGCCACAGTGAACGAAGCGGTAGGCGCCATCAAGCAGAGCCACGGCCGCCAGCTCGCCGGCTTCGCCAACGCCGTGTTGCGCAAGCTCGCCGGCGCAACCGAACGGGGTGATCCTGCGGCTCGCCGGCAAGCCATCATCGCCTCGGTACCCAACTGGTTGCGCGATGCGGTTGGCCAAGCGCTCGGCGATCATCACCAGGCGGAGACGTTCTTCGCGACGGCTGAGCTGGCGCCACCGATTGGCTTGCGACTGCTCGGCGACGCGCCCCGCGCAGCATGGATCGAGCGCCTCGAACAGGCGGCGCCGGGAGCCACGGCATGCGAGGGCGCGCTATCCGATCGTTGCATTCTGCTGCGCGACGCTGGGTCCTTGAATGACTTGCCGGGCGCCAACGACGCCTGGGTGGTCCAGGAGCAAGGAGCCCAGCTGATTGCGCTGGCGCTAGGTGCAAGCGGCGCTGACGAGGTGCTCGACGCTTGCGCCGGGCGGGGCGGAAAAACGCAGCTGATTGCAGAGCAGCTCGGCGAAGGAGGCGCAATCGACGCGGCAGACTTGCATCCGAGCAAGCTGGCCAAGCTGCGCGCTGGGCGTGTTGCGAAGAGCTTGCGCCGGATGCACGCAGTCGACTGGACGCGAGGAGCTGGCGAGCTGGCCGCAGCGCGCTATGACCGCGTGTTGGTCGATGCGCCGTGTACCGGGGTCGGCACCATGCGCCGCCGCCCGGAGATCGCCGCCCGGCTGAGCGCCTCAGATCCTGACCGCATGGCCGCGCTGCAACTGCAGATCGCACGGGCCGCAGCACAGCAACTCCGGCCCGGCGGCCGGCTCGTCTACGCTGTGTGCAGTGTGCTGCGGACCGAGTGCGAAGGAGTGGTGGACGCTTTGAGTCGGTCTGGCCTGGAGCCTTGTCCTTTCGACTCGGCGATGGGCCAACGCCTAGCCGGTGACGGGTGCACGTTTCGCTTACTGCCCCAGCAACACGAAACCGACGGGTATTTCGTGGCCAGCTTACGGGCTAGTTAGTGCCTGTTTCATAGTGCGGATTCTGCCGCAGGGGCGGGCTTTGGAGGCTGTCTCAAAATGAAGCGAAACCCTTCGCTAGCGCCTCCTGTAGGCCAACTCGCGCACTAGCCCGAGCTCGGCGGCTGGGAGGTGGCGAGCGGAAGTCGAATGGTGAAGGTGGTGCCCTTGCCAAGCTCAGTCTCGAAGCCGATGGTCCCGCCGTGCTTGTCCACCACGTCATGAGCAATTGCGAGCCCCTGGCCGGTGCCCTTGCCAACCGCTTTGGTAGTGAAGAAGGGATCGAAGATACGCGGTTGCGCCGCCTCGGGAATGCCTCCGCCGGTATCGCTTACTTGCAGCTCGGCGAAGTCGCCATCGCGGCGCGTTCGCAAACGAATCGTGCCCTTGTCGGCCTCATCGCCGCCGGTCTTCGTCGCGATGGCCTGGGCCGCATTGACGATGAGATTGAGAATGACCTGGCTGAGCTCGTCTCGAATGCACGGTACCGGCGGCAATTGGGGATCGAAGTCGGTCTCGAGCTCGGCGTGGTACTTCCACTCGTTGCGCGAGACCATGGCCGTCGAGTCGATCAGCGATGACAAATCAGCAGCATTCTTCTGGCCTTGGCTGGGGTGAGCGAACTCCTTCATGGCACCAACGATGTGGGCCACGCGCTCGACCCCTTCGAGTGATTGCTTGACAGCGCGGGGAACCTGCTTGCGCATGAAGTCGAGCTTGGCCGCCTTGAGCGATTTTGCAGCCTTCTTCATCAGCTCCGCTTGCGGCGCGCCCCCTTTGGCCGTCAACAGATCCTGACAGCTCTCGAGCGCCACGATCAGCTTGGAAAACGCTCGGCCCAAAAAAACGGTGTTGTCGCCGACAAACTGCGTGGGCGTGTTGATTTCGTGGGCGATGCCTGCAGCCAACAAACCGATCGACTCGAGCTTCTGGCTTTGACGGAGCTTGGCTTCGAGGGCCAAGCGTTCCCTTACGTCCTCGACTATCGCGAAGCTGCGTAGCAGCTCACCGTCTTTTGCCCGAATCGAGCGCAGGACGGTCCGCCCAGTAACAGCGCGGCCATCTTTGCACTCAAAACACAGATCGCCACAGTCCACCTCGAGCTCGCCGCGCTCCAAAGCGCCGAAGATCTCCGCGTGGCGTCCACGGTCGTCCTCACACAACAAGTCGCCAAAGCTGACCCCTTCGAGCTCGACTTCGTCCTTGTTCACGATGACGCGAAAGGCCGGGTTGGAAGCTTCGACCGCGCCCTCGGCGCTCACCACGACGATGCCCAAAGGGGCGTTGAGGAAGATCGCTTCGGTCAATTGCAGCTGGGGATGCGCCACGCTCTTGGTCAGCAGATTCGCCCCGACCATGGCGGCAAAGAAAGCAAGTGCCGACAGCGACCACTGCAGCACACGGAGCCAGCGCGCCGTCGCGTGAAGGGCTATTTTGCCTCGGTCCAGGTGCCCCGCATAACTTCTCGCCAAGTCGTGGGTCGAGCTGATGAGCCCGACGCCAGCCGCTTCATAGGGGGCCATCAGCGTAATCGCCGCGGGCGTCGAGCCCGCCTTGCCGGCGCCGACAGCGGCAAACAAAGCCCGCACCCCTTTTTGGTAGGGAACGAGATGCTCGCGCACACGTCCAACACGGTGCCTGACAGCATCATTGGCCGCTAGCTCATCGAGAATCGCCAGTCCTGAATCGAGATCGCGCAGCTCCTGCTTCCACGAAGAGAAGTGCTTCCCGGCCACCTTGCGATCAGCGCAATCAATGAGGATTTGCTTTTCGAACAGCCGCATTCCCTCGGCGCTGGCGTGGACCCTCGTTGCGGTCTCAGCCACCATGGCATTTCGGATGAGCACTTCTGCTGACTGCTTTTCGAGCTCACCGACCCCCCAATTACCCAACTGCGCCACCAGCAAGAGCAACACCAGAGCCATCAGCGCACTGCCCACCATGCGGCCGCGAACCGAGATTCGTGCCAGCCAGCGCAGTACGAATTCCTCGAGCCTCCGCTGGGGAGCTGCCTGCGAGCCACGGCGGCTATTGTTGTTGGCAGCTCCTGTTTGCTCAGTTCCAGAATTGCTCATCGCTTCCCCCACTGTTGGTGGTTGGGCCCGGTC
>CAZRGL010000833.1:0-3407 GCA_964599485.1 uncultured Polyangiaceae bacterium | reverse complement strand
GCTCGGAGATTACTCGGAGATTACTCCCGGGCGGGGGGTGCTCGGAGATTACTCGGAGATTACTCCCGGGCGGGGGGTGCTCGGAGATTACTCCCGGGCGGGGGGTGCTCGGGGTAGCCATGCTATGCTTTAGTCATATCTTGTGACGTGCTTGGGAGGTGTGACTGTGAAGCTTACTTTGGGGTTGGTGGGTACTGGATTGCTGGCTCTTGTCGTCAGTTGTGGCGGTGAGTTCACTGCGCAGCCGGGGTCGAGCTCATCGTCGGGCAACAGCTCGACGACGAGTAGCGGCAACTCCAGCAGCGGCACGACGGGTTCGACAGGCGGTGGCACCTCCAGCAGCGGCAGCGGCGGCCACGGCGGCAGTGGCGGCAGCACGCCAAGCTACGGCGAGCACGAATGCGGGGTCGCTACCAACATCAACGCCCAGCCTAGTGACGAGCCCAACTGTACGGAAAGTGAGTACAACTGTGTGGCTGACTACGCGGGTCAGTTCGGTAGTCCCGGCACTGCCGACGGCAGCAAGAGCGGCGCACGTTTCGTTGGGCTGTATGGGCTCGTAGTACGAGACGGCTTCCTCTACGCGAGCACGGCGCACGCCATCCGAAAGATCTCCATCGAGTCGGGCCAAGTCACGACCCTCGCTGGTTCGGGAATGGTTGGCGATGCAGACGGTGTTGGCACCAATGCGAGCTTCTCGTGCCCGCGTGGCCTATGGGTGCACGGCGGCCTCTTGTACGTGGCCGACTCCGGCAACAACTCCGTGCGCACCGTCGACCTCGAAGACGGCAACGTGGTCACATTGCCATTTACCTTTTCCGATCCGGCGTTCGTGTTCATCCACCCTGAGGCATTGCCGACGGCTCTTTTCGTGGGACACGGCAGCGGCGCGCAGGTCACCAAGTATCAGCTCGACGGCACGCAGACGACCGCCATCATGGGCTCTCCGCAGCTGACGAACGGTTCCCGCGGTATGGGCGCCTGGAAGCAGTACATCTACACGGCGGATCCGGGAAACCACATCGTTCGAAAGATGTACGGCGACCAGCTGCACCAAGGCTACGTCGGAGCGACCGGTATGCCCGGACTGGAAGATGGCGGCAATGGGACCTCGCGCCTCGATTCGCCTTCTGGCCTCGTCGTGCAACAGGATCCCCTGATGGCGTTCATCGCCGACCGCGGCAACCACGCTGTCCGCCGCTTCCAGCCGGGGGCCTACCAAACAGCCACGATCGCCGGCAATGGCGAACCAGGACACAAGGTCGACTACAGCGGAGATGCGCGCCTGTTCGACCCAACGGACGTGGCGATCGCTGAAGGCTTCCTGTTCATTGCCGAGGGCACAGTAGTGCGGCGCATTCGATTGCTCGAACCGACCAACCAGTAGGTTGTGAATCCACATTGAGCATAGAAGACTGCCGCGAACGCGTCGCCGCCGTGATGTTCCAAGCCCCGCGCATTGGTGCGTGCGGGCAATGGTGAATTGTCTCGCGGGACGAAGCAGCGTGAGCGAAGATCTCGGTCCGAGTATGGGGAACGCGAACTTGCGCTGGGGAGAGGAGGCTACCTGCGAGCTGCCAGGCGGCATCTTGGGCTTTCAGGCTGGGCTCGGCGTGCGGCCCGCTGAGGTCTACCTCCCCCCGCCCGATCTGCTCGATACTCAGGTGCCTGTGTGGGCCCGCGGGCGTCATGGCGAAATCGTCCACGCCTTCGAGGCGATCAACGTGCGCGTAGTGGTGCTCCCAGACGCCTCTGCTTGGGTCGTGTCACCGGGGCCCGAGGCCTAGGGCGCTGGCGGCACAAGCTAGCTGTCGTCGGCCGGCTCGAAACGAATGGGGATGGTCAGGTCTTCTTGTCCCGGTTCAGGGGGTGGAAAGCGGTGGGACCTCGTCACGCTTTTCAAACACAGCAGCAGTTTCGTCAACGAAGGGGTCGAAGCAGTGGCCTGCACTCGGGTTGGGTGGCCGTGCGCTGACAATCTGACCACCAGTACGACCTCGCCGACCATGTCGGGATCATGCTTTAGGCTGCTGGCGTAGCAAGCCCTGAGCCTCCTTCCGAGCGACGTGAGGCCCTCACGCAACAAGGGCTGCTGTTGCGGTGAAGGTCCGGCTGGAAATGCGGCTTCGGGATACGGAGAGGTTTCGTGGGCGTTGGCAGCGCCGGGTTCCTCGTCGACAGGCATGGCTGCAACGGGGATGTTTCGCTGAGGCATGAGCCAACCAAAAGGCGGCGTTGGGGCAGCTTGAACGACGGTTGGTGCGAGCCCGGGACGCGGCGTGCACCCGAGGAGCGCCCCGAGGAAGATGAACGACGAAGCGGCTCTCACCTGCAAATGGACGAGTCTGGATCAGGAAAGTTCTGTCGGTGTGCTCGAGGAAGCGCGGTAGCGGAATCGGCTCCTCTCGCCTAGCCTCCCGGTATGCGAATCGCGTTGCTGAGCTCCTTACCTCTCGCTGCCATCCTCGTTGCGTGCCCCAGCGGGCCACCAGCGGAGACCCCACCGGTTGCAACTGTCACTGCAACCGCCGCTTCCACTGCTACTGCTGTCGCCAGCACTACGCCGAGCACTGCTTCCAGCAATGCGCCGCCTGTGTGCAAGGGCGACTACAAACCGAGCTTGCTCGGGAAATTCAAGCTCAGCCGTTATCCGGGACAGGATGATGTCGGACCCAACGGCGAGCGACCGATGCCGATGTCCAAGGACTACGAGTTCAAGGACAAGACCTACCGTATGGACGGCTACCCGCCCTTGCTCGTTTCGGGCAGCTACGAGGTGCTGGAGGTCGACGGCGAGCGTGTGCATGTCCGTTTCACCAAGACGGTCTTCGATGGCAACAAGCGCCCTGACGCTGACAAGTGGCTGGTGTTCTCAGATTGCGGCAAGAGCTTCACCATGGACCGCATGACCTACACGCGCGTCGACTAGTACCCCCGCCCGCACCACGTCCGCGTCCGAGTCCGCGTCCGCGTCCGAGTCCGAGTCCGCGTCCGAGTCACACGTCGGCGTCGGCGTCCGCCCCCCGAACCCGAAAGCCCCGGTTCCCCCCGCCACGCAGCGGGCCGGGGTAAACCATCCGAGATGCCCCTATGGCCATTCGGTTTGTCGCGGGCTGCGGCGACTGCGCTATTTCTTGATGCGCGCCTTGAGGGCGGCGAGCTCGTCGTCGAGGGACGCCTCTTCGGCGGCCAGGGCTTCGGCGCGGGCGAGGGCATCTCGCGCTTGCTGTTCGGCGTCGCTTCGAGCCGCTGTCTCGGCGATGGGCTCGGGCTCGGCCACGCGAGCGCGAGTCGGCGCCTCTTCGCTCTCGTCTTTCTCCTCGAGCTTCGCGGCCCGGTAGCGCTTCCAACACCAGCGGGCGAAGATGCCGCCCAATCCGAGCAGAAAGACGAGAGCGAAGAGGCGC
>CAZRGL010000832.1:0-3410 GCA_964599485.1 uncultured Polyangiaceae bacterium | reverse complement strand
GCGCCTCGTACCAGGCGAGCTCGGCGTAGCTCACCGGCTCATAGATCTCCGCCACATCCAGCTCGACAAGTGGCTCGCGGATCCCCGCTTGGTCATAGGCAACGCGAGCCGCATCGCGCAGCGTGGGCATGGCGGCCAGGCGCCGGTCGAGATCGCCGAGGAAAGGCTGGTCGTGTCGCGTCACGGCCGCTTGAATCCACGCGGGCTTTGGGCAGCGCCGGCGCGCGATCGACTCGCTTGCGAGCACGACGGCGCAGGCACCATCCGACTGCGGACACATGTCGAGCAACCGCACCGGTTGGGCGAGCATGGGCGAGCTCAACACTTGCTCGACGGTGATGTCGGGGATTTGGAGATGGGCATGGGGGTTGCGCGTCGCGTTGCGTCGCGCTTTGCACGCCACCATCGCCGCCTGGCGTTCCGTTACGCCGCGCTCTTCGATCAACTGCGAGATCGACAAAGCGAAGTTGCCGAGGGCGCCCGAAGCGATCGCGCGGTCCCAGAAGGGATCGGTCAATGCCATGCCGGTCTGGGTGTGACCCTCGGAGTGTTTCTCGAAGCCGACCACCAGCAGCACGTCGAACAGTCCGCTCGCCACCTGGTGGTAACCAGCGATACAGCTGCTGGTGCCCGAGGTGCCGCCGGTCGCCACCTTCATGCACGGCTTGCCAACCGCCATCGCACCTTCGGCGGCCCACAGCTCCGGCATCATGCGACCCTCGAACAGCTCCATGTTGCTGAGCACGACCGCCTCGATCTCCTTCGGTGTGAGCTCGGCGTCGTCGAGCGCGGCGCGCACCGCCTCGCGGATCAGCTCCGGCTGCGAGACGTCGTCGCGGCGACGCGCATGTTTGCTCTGGCCTGTGCCGATGATCGCTACCCGGTTCATGCTCTCGCCTCCCCAGTTGCCTCCAGAATGGCAACGGCCTGCCCTTGGCCGGCCGGACCCCAGCTGCCGTGGGCCAAGGCGCGGGTGACGGCAGCGTTGCGACGCAGCTGTTCGGTGGCTGCCGCTAGCGCCATCAGTCCGGCTGCCACCGGCACGTCGCCCACCGATGAGCGCGCCGGTACGCCACAGGCGCGACTGACGAGCGTCCGCTCGTGCGGGTAGCGACAGGACGACTCGAGCAGATCAAAGCTCGCGTCTGGTTGTAGCTCGGCCACTCTCCTCGCCCGCGAAAGCGCCCGGCTGAAACCGCTGCAGCTCGCCAAATCGCGCGCGCCCAGGTCGTGGGAGTCGAGATCGTGGCCCACGCCTCGTAGCGCCACGCGGGGCTGGAGCGCTCGCTGCAACACGACCGCACAAGCCGCGTCGCAGCTTGGCGCTATCTCACCGAGCTCCAATCCGGCCGCGCTCGCCTGCAACGCGGCGCAGATGTCGAAGTCGATCCCGAGCGCCTGGAAATACGCCGGGTCCATCGCCCACTGCGTGATCTGCGACTGCGCTGCCATCGACGCCTTGCCGTGGGCGACCACCAGCACGGTGTCGTAGGCGCCGGCCCAGATCTGGCAGGCAGCGTGAATGGCGGCGCACAAACCGTCGGCGGCAATGCGCATCTCCGGTTTCATCACCGCGCCGACGACTTCGGTGATCGCGAGATTCGAGGCGGTGAGGCCGTCGTGCAGATCGACCGATGCGGTGACGACGGCATCCGGCGCATCGAAACCGAGCCTGGCGTCCGCGAGCGCCGCCTCCACAGCGTCGAGAACCATCTCCGGAATCGAACGCGGATCTTGCAGCGTCGGGCCGCTCAACCCGACGCCCACGACCGCGATGGTAGGTCGCGCGCTCATGCCACGTGGGGCTCGAGGCCCTCGCTTCGGGCGATGAGCTCGCGCATGACTTCGCTGGTGCCCGCGCCGATGGTGAACGCTAACGAGTCGCGCTGTAGCTTCGCGATCGGGTACTCCTCCATGTAGCGGTTGCCGCCGAAGATTTGCGCGCACTCGTGGGCGACCCGCACCGCCGACTCGGAGCTGAACAGCTTGGCCATCGAGCACGCAACGTTGGCCTGCTCGCCGCCGACCGACAGATCGACCGCGCGGTAGGTCAGCGCTTGCGCCGCCTCGATGGTCGTCAACACATCGGCCATTCGATGACGCCAGCTCTGGAAACCGAGCACCGGCCGCCCGAACACCTGCCGCTCGTGGCCATAGCGGCGCGCGTGCTCCCACATCAACCGCATCTGGGCACAGGCAATGACAGACAGCACTAGCCGCTCGCCCTCGAACCCGCCCATGAGGAGCTTGAAGCCTGCCCCCAAGGGGCCGAGCAGATTGCGGGCTGGCACCCGACAGTCGTCGAAGCTGAGCTCAGCGGTGTCCGAGCAGTGTACGCCGATCTTTCGCAACCGCTTGCCACGCGAGAGACCGGGTGCGTTGCCGGGGACGATCAACAGCGACAAACCGCGGTAGCCGGCGTCGCCCGTGCGTACCAGCGTGGTGATGTAGTCGGCGATGTTCCCGTTGGTGATGAAGGTCTTGGCGCCGTTGATGACGTAGTCGTCGCCGTCGCGGACCGCGGTCGTTCTCACTGCGGCCACGTCGCTGCCGGCGTCGGGCTCGGTGACGCCGAGCGCTCCGATCCACTTGCCAGCGATGGCCGGCGCGAGGAACTCGGCCTTCTGCTGCTCATCGCCCGCCCTATCGATGATCTTGGTGGCAAACTCGGCGTGCGCCATCACACTCACGGCTACGCCGACCGAGCCGCAACGGACGAGCTCCTCCACCAGCACCGTGGTGTGCCAGAAGTCGAGGCCACTGCCGCCATGGTCGGCCGAGAGCCTCACCCCCAGCATACCCAGCTCCCCGAGCTCTTCGAACAGCGCACGAGGCAGTGCTCCCGCCTCTTCCCAGCTTGCAACGAACGGCGTCACCCGGCGCTCGACGAAGGCGCGGACGGTGCGTCGGAACTGCTGATGTTCCTCGCCAAAGGTCATAGTCGCGAGGTTACTGAGTGACACTCAATAGTCAAGCGGTATTTGAAAGTGTAGCAGCGCTTGACAAAAATGTGGTACTGAATGAGGTGCCTGCCATGGGGATCAAAGAACGACGTCAGCGCGAGCGACGGGCGCGCAAGGCCGCGGTGCTCGATGCCGCTCGCGAGCTGGTGCGCGAACGCGGGTTCAACGGCGCCACCACCAAGCAGATCGCCGAGCGCTGCGAGCTGAGTGAGGCGACGCTCTTCTTCTATTTCAAGAACAAGGACGAGATCTTCACCTCGCTGCTCTTCGACGGCATCGACTTCATGGGCGAGGGTCTCGACGCGATTATCGCCCGCAACATCTCACCGAAGCGCAAGCTGGAGGAGATGTGGAAGTTCTTTCGGCGGGTGTCGAGCGAGCAGCCAGAGTACTTTCACGTGTTCGCCTATCTTGCGAACCCGAGGTCGACCGCCAGCATCACCGACG
>CAZRGL010000831.1:0-3435 GCA_964599485.1 uncultured Polyangiaceae bacterium | reverse complement strand
CGGTCGGCATCGAGTCGGTTGTGGGCTCGACAGCGAAGACGAAGATTGCTGGCAATAGCCGCTCCACCTAAGGCGTCCGCCTCGATGTGCGCAAACTCGAGGCCGCCTTTCTCCTCGCAACGCCGGCCGCGAACGTCGACGAAGGTGCACTGCATGCCGTCGCGCTCGAGCACCTCGCGCTTGTCGGCTGCGCTGACGTGGCGCGACCGCTTCTTCGCAGCGCGCTTGCGCTGGGTCTTGCTCTCGAGGGTCGAGCTAATGGGGGTGCGGGGTTTGGTCGAGCCGGCAGCAAACTTCCTCTTCTGCAGCTTGTCGACGAGCTCGTCGAGCGCTCGTTCTAGAACGACGTCGATATCGCCTGCAGGAAGCTCGTGCTTGAGTAAGTGCTGGGCAGTCTTCAGTTTGTCGACCACCGTTTGGCTGACCGTGAGCTGCAGCTTGTAGCGCTTTGGCGAGAGCGCCTCGAGCTTGGGCTTTTCTTTGGCGCTCCTTTGCGAGCTTGCAGCGGGAGGCGGCGAGCTTGCAGCGGATGGCACGGCAGGTGGCGAGCTTGCGGCAGCGCCCGCGGCTGCTGGGACCGGCGGCGCCTGTCTTATCGGGCTGGCCGATGGAAGCTTTCGCAGCGAAGTAGCCACGTCGGGTTTTGGGAATCGCTCTGCGAGCATCAGCTCAACTCGCTCTTTCGTCTTTCCCGACGCCGCTTCGAACAGCGAGCTGGCATTGTCGCGGGTCAAGTGCGGCTGCAAGCGCTTGATTGCCGTCAGGTGAAGCTTGCCGCGAGCGACGTAGTCCTGCAGCTCGGGATAGTCGCGCATGGCGCGGGCAGCCGTAATCCGATTGTAGGCTTCGTCGCGGGTCATACCGAGCTCGCTCGTACAGTAGCCAAACATCGAGCTATGGCTGCGCTGGGCATAGAGCCTGCGAGCGTCGACCTCGGCAAGATGAGCCAGCAGGTTGGCCGCGGAGCGATGGTGGCAGGCCACGACACGCTCGAACTGCTCGAGCAGAGCTGTATCGCTGAGCTGGCAGAGGTCTTGGCAGCTGTCTTTTCGTTGGTTCATACGTGTTTGTAGCACGCGGTTTTTGGCCTCTCTCAGGGGCGCAAGGTCACGTTTTCGCTGCCCAATTCGACCAAGAAGCCGGCTTGCTCGAGCAAGCCTCAGCATCGTCCGCCCTGGCGCGCCTAAGGGCGGTTCCCTGGCCGGGACGCAACTGCTCGGCGAGCTGCGGGCCGAAACCTGTCAAACGGAAAATGCTCAGCAAGGGAAGAACACGTCAACCTACTTAGTGCTTACTGTCTACCGCACAAGGGACACGGCCCAACCGCCAAGCGGCAAGCCTGGGCCCGAAAAGAAATCTTAAAAAAATCGTCGTCGTTGTCCCGCTGTGGGCAGGTGAGCATGTGGTGGGCAAGCCCCGCAAGGCGTCGCCCGCCTAGCCATCCCGCCCCCGGGCGCGCTTCGTTGGGCGGCCACCATGTTGCGGGGCTTGACCACCGACAGCCCACCTGCCCCCAGCAGTTACGGCGGCGGCGATTTTCATTTTTCATTTTCTTTCTTTCCTTCTTTGCTTTCCCAATGTGGCAGGTGCGGGTGCGCGCTGGCTGTTGCTGGGCTCATGTGGCCGCGGGCGAGCTTCTCGCAGCTCGCGGCGCACTGCTCGTGGTGTGGGCTTGTCGTTCTGGGACGAGCTTGGGGAAACGAGTGCGCATGGCGTCGACGCGGTGCGGGAGGGGATAAACCGCCCGAGATTCCCCTACATTGATTTCGGAGTCATGAGACGACCTCTCTATCCCCGCCCCCAACGCCATTCGGTTTCCTGTTGCTTCGGGCGTGAGTTGAATGGGGAAGATCTGGCCCGCAACACACGTAACAAAGCTTGCCTACCACTGCTGTAGCCCGCTGCTGGCCAGAAACGGCCGGAGGGAGCGCGGGACCGGAGAAGAGGATGCAGATCGAGCAAAACCCACTGGAGCAACCTGAGATGGAGACCATCAGACCGGTGGTCGGCCCGTCAACCAGCGGCCCTGTCGAGAGCAGCGAGCCGAGCCAGTTGTCACGGCCACGCAAACTACAGGCGGTCGTCGTCAGTGTTGTGAGCGCATCGCTTTTGCTCATTGTTTTCGCGCTGGTAGCCTCACCGACGAACGACGAAGAGCCCACAGCTGCGCGCACGCCAGTCGCCGCCGCCCAGCCGGCCGGTGACGCTGAAAAGGCCAGCTCACCAACAGGCGAAACGCCATCCCAGAACGTGACCGAGCCAGCGCCCGAAGCTGCGCAACCAGCAGCAAGCAGCGAGCCCTCAGACAAGCCGAGGGCCCAATCGGCCGCAGAGCAAACGCTAGGCGACTCGGCGAAGAAGTCCCGGAAACGACGACGACGACGCACAGGCAAGCGCGACCTCATCCGCACAGTGCCTTTCTAGCCGCACAGTGCCTTTCTAGCCGCACAGTGCCTTTCTAGCCGCACAGTGCCGTTCTAGTCCGCACAGCGCACAGTGCCGTTCTAGCCGCACAGTGCCGTTCTAGCCGCGCAGTGCCGGTCTAGCCGCACAGTGCCGTTCTAGCCGCACAGTGCCGTTCTAGTCGCGCAGTGCCGTTCTAGACGGCACCCTAGTTTCGTTACCGGCCCAAAGACCTGTTAACGGCGTCGGCGCCGCCGTAGGCCGAAGGCCAAGGGCGCCAGCAGCCACCACAGCTCGGTGGAGGCTGATCCTGGCATTGAGCAGCTGCAGGCACCGCCGACGGCAACCACGCCCGAGGGCGCAGCGGTGGCTGTGCAAACGCTGGGCTCGTCTACGCAGGTGTAACCCGCTTCGACCGCGCAGCTGGCCGAACAACCGTCGCCGTCCTCGCTGTTACCGTCGTCGCACTCCTCGCTTCCGGCGATCTCTCCGTTGCCACAGCCTGGTGAACAAACGCTCGGCTCGTCCTCACAGCTGTAGCCCTCTTCGACCGCGCAGCTAGCCGAGCAGCCATCGCCATCGGTGGTGTTGCCGTCGTCGCACTCTTCGGCTCCGACGATCACAGCGTCGCCGCAGCCTGGCGAGCACACGCTCGGCTCACCCTCACAGCTATAGCCGTCTTCCACGGTGCACATGGCCGAGCAGCCGTCGCCGTCGGTCGTGTTGCCGTCGTCGCAGGCCTCGCTGCCGGCGATCACACCGTCGCCGCAACCCGGCGAGCACACGCTCGGCTCGCCGTCACAGCTGAAGCCCTCTTCGACGGTGCAGGTATCCGAGCAGCCATCGCCTGCCGTCGTATTACCGTCATCGCAGACCTCGGTCCCCGCGATGATGCCGTCGCCGCACGTGGTGTCGCAAACGCTCGGCTCGCCATTGCAGGTCCAGCCGTTTTCGACCCCTCAAAAATCCGAACAAACATCAACGGCGGTGGAGGAGAAATAGAGGCGCGGTCTTACTTGCCTCTCTTCAATC
>CAZRGL010000830.1:0-3455 GCA_964599485.1 uncultured Polyangiaceae bacterium | reverse complement strand
AACCGACGCGCTGCGAGGGGCCGACCAAGCACATGCGTTACTGCATCGACCGCTATGAGTTCCCGAATCGCAAGGGGCAGCGCCCGATGGTGATGCAGAACTTCTACCAAGCGCAGGTACATTGCGCGGCCCGCGGCAAGCGCATGTGTACCGAGATCGAGTGGACCAAAGCATGCGAGGGCCCTGAAAATACGCCGTTCCCCTATGGCTACGTCCGCGATCCAAAGAAGTGCCGCGGCAACCAGCCCTGGGATCGCCCCAGCCGCGCCAAGATTATCGCCCGCGATCCAAAAGAGCTGGAGCGGCTATGGAAGGGTGTGGTCAGCGGATCGCAGCCCAACTGCATCAGCGGTCACGGCGTACACGACATGCCTGGGAACGCCGACGAGCTGGCCGCCAGCGTCAGCTACGGCAAGGGGCCTAAGAGCGACTTCGACAACGTGACCACTGGCGGGCCCTGGTACCTCGGCGTGCGCAACATGTGCCGGCCGAAGATCTACTCACACGACGAGAGCTTCGCCTATTACTACCTCAGCTGGCGCTGCTGCAAAGAGGCGGACGGCAAGCCCACCGATCCACGCGCGCCCAAGCAGATCGCACGTGGCAAGTCCTGGAAGCGAGTCCAATGGCTCGCCAACCACTCTTGGAAGCTGCCGTTCAACCCACTGGTACCTGGCGACCCAGGCTACTCACCTTCTGGTCCCCCGCTCAGTCGTTCACCTGGGAAATGACAACGAGCCGTCAGTCGCCACCGCCGTAATCGCGCCACAAGCGCCACTCGTCCTGATCGAGCGTCACAGACCGAACTGCGCTGAGCCGGTCGAGCGCTTGCTGGCTCAGGGGCGCCGGCCAGACACGCTGGCCGCTGGCTGCATCGTTCAGACTGATGCATCCCATGCGGCAATCGAAAGCGGCGGCCAAGATCTGATCTGGCGCGTCAGCAGACTCGAGGTCGGTTTGTGCGACCAGGGTCGAGGTTCCAGCCCCGCAGAGACGGAAGGTCGAGGCGGCATGCTCACAGCAGAGCCCGTCGCCTACACATGCCTCGTCGGCGATGCTTATCGTGTACTTGTTGGCCATCGAGCGAACATGTTAGCGCGCCTCGGTGGCAGTTGCCCAGCCGCAGCCACCGCTAGGGGTGGACCTGAGGACAATGGCCAAAAAGACAGCACGAATTGGCCCGTACCCGCGACCACCCATTCGCGCACCCGCGCACGCTCGCAGCCGCACACGACCACGAAGCGGACGAGCGCTTTTCGTGGTCGGGGCGCGCGTACCGGAATGGGCGGGCGCGGTCGGGGACCGGTCTCGAGGGGCGCTTTCACCAACGGATGAGGACGGCAGCGGCGGCCGAGCGCTCATCGAGGCGCAACTGCAGGCTCACGGGGTCAGTCGTCTCCCGCTGTCGTGGAGACAGCAGCCACAGCCCGCCGGCACCGAGCAGTGCGGAGGCGCCAATACCCAGTAGGACCGTAGCGGCGTTGGCTTTGACTCGGGCAGCATCGACGAGCTCGGCGCCCGGATCGTAGCAAGCATCGGGCTTGGGGCAGAGCTCGTCGGCATTGTTCTTATCCGCGATGGCGAGCCCGCCGAGGGTCGCTCCAACAGCCACGCTGGCCACTCCGACTCCGGCGAGCATCCAACTTGCGACCTGATAACGACGTGGCATCGTGAGCTTCGGCTCGGGACGAACGTCCAGGGCCACCTCGTGTCGCAGCGCCGGAATGACCACCTCGACGGTTTGGCCCATCCCCTCGACTTTGCGCCGAGTCTGCCATCCCTCCCTTCCGGGCGCGCTGGCTTCGAGCTCGTAGATCCCAGGGTCGACCGGAACCGCCGTGCCCCAAAGCGGCGACCTCACAGCGACCCCATTGCGCTTTATTTGTTGGCCTGGTGCAGGCTGGCTGACCACCACCCGAAGGCGACTCAGTCGAGGCTCTAGCGCCGCCACGCGCTGGCGCACGATCTTCTCCCGGGCCGAATCGGAGGCACGTTGGCTCAAGTCGAGTACCTCGAGATAGTGCGTCCACGCGCTGGCCAATTTGCCAACCTTCTCGTAGCACTCGGCGAGGTTGAACTGGATGCCCACGCCGCGCACCAGGCGCAGGGCCTCTTCTAGCTTTGGACACGCCTGCGCGTACTTCTTCTGCGCCATCAAATCGCGCGCCTGCCGAAACAACACGACTGCAGCGGCGCGGTGTTCAGCGTTTCCCGAGGCCGCGCCTTGCTGGCCCCCATCAGCCCCGAAGGATTGGGCGAGCGCAGTGCTGCTCGGCAGCAGGATCAGAACGGCGACGAGAGCCGTCCAGGCAGTGCATGCGCTTGACCAGGACAACGACACGAGAGGGTGCGCGCCACGTTACAGCAGACGCCGTCTGATGGGCAGGTCACGCTTTTCGTGATTTGAGGTAGGGATGGCTCGTCCTGGCGGACCTATTGGACTCGCCATCGCTCCAACCAGCTGGCCAGCTGCCTCTGTCCCGTACATTCCGTATGCTGCCGCGACCGCGCACCGGACACCCGACGTCACCCAGGCGCGCGGTGTGATTTCGCTTGTGTACCGGCGGCCGTGGTGTGGCCCATCTGTTGCACCCACCTTGTGGTCATCAAGCAACGCCAATCCGACGTTCATCGGCGGGCGACTCCGAACAAGGTCGTGACCCAGCGTCTGCCTTAGCTGCGGAGAGGCCAGGCTGCCGGTCGAGCGTCCCCGCTTTGGGGTCCCAGCCGTGAAAAGAACCTTCCTTCAGAGCTTGCTCTTCTTGACCATCGCGATCGCTAGCTCATGGGGGTGTGACACCACAACCAATGAGCCGACCAAGTCGGGATCGGCCGCCACGCCGATCTGTGGCGACGGCGTCATCGATCCGGGCGAGCAATGTGATAGCGGGATGCTCAACAGCGACGGGTGGTCGCTCGAAGGGCATTGCAACGCCTCATGCAGCGGACAAGCACCGAAGTGTGGCGACGGCCATTTGGATGGCCAAGAGGACTGCGACGACGGCAACCAAAAGACCGAGACATGCCCAGGTGGCGAGACCTCGTGCGAGGTTTGCGACGCAACTTGCAAGAGCAAGCTCATCACTGTTTCCGACTGCGGCAACGGGGTCGTCGACGCAGGCGAGGACTGCGATAGCGCTGGTGTGGACTCGCCCAGTTGCGACAGTGACTGTACGGCCGTCAGGTGCGGCGTTGGCCAGGTCAACGCGGCCGCTGGCGAGGACTGCGACGAGAACGCAGTGGACACGCCGAGCTGTGACAGCGACTGCACATCGGTCAGCTGCGGCGATGGCTACGTCAACGCGGCTGCTGGCGAGGACTGCGAAGAGGGCGCTTTGGATACGCCCAGCTGTGACAGTGACTGCACGACGGTCAGCTGCGGCGACAGCCACGTCAACCCAGCTGCTGGCGAGGACTGCGACCAAGGCGCGTTGGACACGGCTAGCTGTGACAGT
>CAZRGL010000829.1:0-3466 GCA_964599485.1 uncultured Polyangiaceae bacterium | reverse complement strand
AGCAACAGGGCGACCAGCGACAGCAACAGGGCGACCAGCGACAGCAACAGAGCGACGAGCGGCAAGAACATGGAGGGATCGAGCAACGACGTTCCACGTTGGGGGCCCATGTCCGAAACGCGCTGGATCGCCGCCGCGCTCGTCGCGCTCTCAGTGGCCTTGATGGGCCTGGTCGATACGCTCGCGCAGCCCGGCTACGAGCTGGCGCTGGTAGTGGGTTTCTTGTGCCCATCAGTAGCGGCCGTGGCCAACGCGCGCGAGCTGTTGCGGCGCAGCTTGGGCCCATTCTCTGCTTTCTGCCACTGCGTCGGCACAGCGGTAGGCCTGTCCTCGCTGGCCTATCTGGTGGCGCTGGTGCGCGGCTTTTTCGCTGGCTATTGCGACTTGGGCGCCGCCACCCAGATGTTCGTGCTCGGCCCCGGGATCGGCACCATCATGGGCGGACTTTGGGGCGGAATCGCCGCCGAGCTCGCCCGCAGCCTGACCGATCGCCCTACGCGCCGGAGCGTGCTCGCCGTGGTCTTGGCGATCGGCGGCCCCGTGGGCAGCGCCTTGGTGCAGCTTGCGCTGTTCTATCTGACGCCGATGGTGTTCGCGTTCGATCCATTCATCGGTTTCTTCAGCGGGGCTCTTTACGACACCATCATCAGCGGCAATGCGCTGCTGTCATACCGCGCCGCCTCAGCCACCTCGCTCTTCGCCTGCTATGTGCTGACGCTCCATCTCAAGCGCGACAAGTCGACGGGCAAGCTCAAGTATGGATCGTTGGGGCGACCCGGATTGCTGCTGAGCGGTGCGCTTGCGGCCGTCGCCAGCTTGTATTGCATCGCGAGCGGCAGCGAGCTCGGGCATTGGCAAACGGCCAGGAGCATCCAAGCCGAGCTCGGGGGGGCACATCAGCGGGGGCGCTGCCGCGTGCTGCATGACCGGTCGATCTCCACGCAAGACGTGGTCCGGCTGGCACGTGACTGCGACGCCCATGTACGCTCGATCGAGCAGTGGCTCGAGAGCAAGACCGACCAGCTGGTTACCGTTTACTTGTTCCGCGACGTGCAACAGAAAAAGCGCCTGATGGGCGCGGCGCGCACCTCGATCGCCAAACCCTGGCGAGGCGAGATCTACATACAAGCAAGCGGATATCCGCACCCTGTGTTGCGTCACGAGCTGATACATGTGTTGGCTGCGCCCCTCGGCCGCGGGCCCTTTGCGGTTGCTGGCAGTTGGGGCGGCTGGTTGCCTACGGCAGGACTGATCGAGGGCCTCGCGGTGGCCGCGGCGCCACGCGACGACAACCTCAGCGCCGAGCAGTGGGCCGCCGCTATGAAGAAGATTGGCGTGCTGCCATCCGTGAGCAACTTGTTCGCGCTGTCGTTCTTGACCGGCCATTCGGCCACCAGCTACACGGCCGCCGGGGCGTTCGTGCAATACATCAGAGGCCGTTTTGGGGCCGCTGCCATCAAGCGCTGGTACGGCGGCGAAGAGCTTGCAGCAATCGCCGGGCAGGGCTGGACCGAGCTGGAACGGGGCTGGCATCAGCAGCTCGCGAAGGTGGAGCTGACCGAGGCGGCACTGGCTGAAGCACGCGCACGATTCGACCGGCCGGGTGTGTTTGGCCGGCGCTGTCCTCATGTAGTGGATCGGAGCTTGCGCGAGGCAGGCGCTCAACAAGCTCTTGGCGACCTCGACGGTGCCCTGGCGAGCTATCAGCGGGTTCTCAGCCTCGACTCTCACAACGTGAGCGCGAGCCTCGGAATGGCGCGCTGTCGGGATCGACGGGGCGAGTCCCAACTGGCCCAGAGGTCCCTAACAGAGCTGTCAACCAGCGACTGGGCGACCAAGTCCACCCAACTGCTTGCACTCGAGCGCCTCGGCGACCTGGCACTGCGCGCCGCCAAGCCTGCCCAAGCCCGCGCGCTCTACGACCGCGCTCGCAAGGGGGTGGTCAGCGAGCACCGGTTGCGGCGCATCGACATCAAGCACCACTACGCAGCATCAGAGGCTGCCCGTGAGGCGCTGCTTGCGCTGCTCGTCGGTCGCAGCCATCGCGGACCGAACCACAACGAGGCCCTGGATCTGATTGGCCACTGGCGCAGCAGTGCCCCGACCGATGCCACCCCGGATTATCTCTTTGCCCGACAGCACATCGCTGCGGGCAACTATCATCTCGCCGCCCGTCGGCTCGATCAAGCGCTCGCGAAGAAGCAGCCGCTCGTGCGCGTCCTCAACGAGACCCTACGAAAACGTATCGAGGTGGCCTGCGCACTCGGAAAAGCCGACCGCGCGAGGACAGCACTGAAGCAATACGCAAGCCGCCCAAAGGTGAGCACGTCTCGCCTCGCTTGGGCCCGCGCCCTGGTCCAGCGCTGCACCGCATCCGGCGGCGACTGAACGTGAGCTACCGCTCCTTGTCGCTGAGCTTGATGGGAACGTAGCCAATGCGCATTTTGGCCATCGTGCCTTCTTGGGTGTAGCCAGCCAGTCCGTAGAGGATGTTCCACCAATGCCCCTGGGGCGACTCGCCGTAGGAGAACAGTGGGAAGAAGTGGAATTGCCACTCGGTGCCGCCCTTGACCTTCTCTTCCGAATAGTAGGTGTTGCCCACGAGCTGCGAGACGCTCTTACGGTCGGAGAAGCGCCAATAGAACGGGAAGACCACCGTCGAGCGTGACTTCGGAGAGGCGAAGTCCCAGATCACCGGTGCGACCACCAGGTGCGTCGATTGATGCTGCCGGCCCATGTGGAACACCGGAAAAACGCTGGTCTGCCAGCCAGTGATGCTGGTCTCGTGCCGGAACAGCGGCGTAATCCAATGGGTGCTCGAGATGCCGTGGCGCTTGAAATGTCCGTAAAACGGGAACAGGACCAGGTCATCGCTGCGCGGCGAGGTGTTGCGATAGTAAAACGGGAACGCCACCGTGCGCTCGAGATCGATATCAGGATCGCGGTACTGCCAGAATAGCGGCGTGTACATGTCCAGCTCGGTCCGACCTCGATGGCGCGCGTACACGTAGGTGGCGAAGGTGTGTGCGCCATCTTCGGCGACGTGGTCGACGAACAACGGCGTGGCGATGGTGCGCTCTGCACCCTTGTAGCCGTAGTGGAACAGCGGGAAGAGCGTGGTGTGCTGCTCGTTGGGGGCCCAGCTGTGCCAGAACAGTGGAAGCACGTTGAAGACGCCGCCCTCACGCGACTTCTCCATCCACAGCGGCCCCCAGACGTTCAGCGCGCTGTCGCCGCGCTCGTCGTAGCGGTAGTAATGCAGCAGTGGGGGAATGATCTCGTATTCGCTGCGAGCGTCGCGACCGTAGAAGTACAGCGGCGCGATCCCCATATCGAGCTTGGTCGCGGTGCGCCCATCGCAGCGACCGCCTCCTTCCCACTTGCAGAACAGCGGACCAACCATGGAGAAGCCGCTTCGGCTCGTACGGTGGTTGAACGTCAGCAGCGGAGGAATGTGGAAGTAGCT
>CAZRGL010000828.1:0-3469 GCA_964599485.1 uncultured Polyangiaceae bacterium | reverse complement strand
AAGCTCGGCCGCGTGCTGCGCGGAAGCACCTCGGGATTCTATCCTGATCAGAGCTTCGACAAGATGATCAAAGATCAGAACGTGCAGGGCTTGGTCACCGTCGACACTTCCTGGCTTCTGGTTGCCCATGTCGATGAAACGATTTCCTTCATCAAGGCCAACACGCCTCGCGGCTGGGCGCTGCTCGCCAATGACGCAGCGCTCGCCAAACAGATGCTCGAGCAGCACAAGAGCAACGGCTACGGAAACACCGACATGTTCATCGGCAAGTACTGGTCGAACAACGCCCCCGCGCAGATCTCAATCAATGAGGTACTAGCCGATACTGACGTAATGAACGAGAGCGCTTGGGCAGTGGTGAAAGTCGATGACCAGTTGCTCAAGCTCAAGCAAGAGACTGGCTTGACCGACAGTGAAATCGTCCCCGTGCCCTTCCTGCACGACAAGACCTCAGGCTACTCAGTCGCCTACAACCCGGGCACGGTCAACGGCATCTACATGAGCGACAAGGTCTTTGCGGCCCCCGATCCGCACGGCCCCGTCATCAACGGTAGCGACATTTTCAAGGCCCAGCTCAAGAGCGTGCTGACGCCCTATGGGGTGGATGTCTACTGGATCGAGAATTGGGATTTGTACCACCGCCTCCTTGGAGAGGTTCATTGTGGAACCAACGCGACTCGAGTGGTGCCGGCCAACGCGGGCTGGTGGGAGATTGGCAAATGAAGCGTACAATCGGAGCGGTCGTCTTCACCCTGAGCATCGTGCTTTGCAGCACGGCGTTCGCGCGTGGCGTGTTTCTTTCGCCCAACGATCTGTCACCAAAAGCACGCGCCAGCCTTGCAGCGGAGATCAAGAAGTCCCGCGCAGCTGACCCGACTGCATTCAAGCTCGTCGAAGCGATTGGGGCCGAAGTCGAGCAACTCGACGCCAACAAGCGCGGTCGGCTCGCAACGGTCACGCCCGCCCTCAAGTCGTTGGGAAAGCGCGCTTTGATGCCCATGCTCGAGCAACTCGCCGTGCAGTCAGCCGGCCGCGGTACGCTCAACGACACCGCTTGGACCGCCTGGAGGCTCAACCTGCTCGAGGCAGTCGGCTCGTTGCGAAGCAATCACTCTGAAGCGGTGCTCAGCGCAATCCTACAAGGGCCGGAGAGCGACTTTTTGCTGATGCGCGCAGCCGCACAGGCCTTGGGCAAAATCGGCAGCGACAGCGCTGCAAGCTTGTTGATCACGTTGAGCAAGAGCGGAAGCAAGCGACTCGCAGTGCTGGCTGGCATGGGACATTGCCGGCGCAAGGTCGTGGCCCAACGACTGGCTCAGGCCATCGCGGCCGCCACCGACGCTAGCGAAGCCAAGCTCATCGCGCATTCCATCGGTGACGTGGGCAGCGCTTGGGCATGGCAAACACCAATCGTCGCGTCCAGCGGAGAAGCTGCTGCTACCCGTGCCACGGCGGCCGCAGCTTTGGTCAACAGCTTTGTCGCCATCGCTTCCGCCGACGTCAGAAAGATCCTCACCCAAGCGGTACTGGTCGTCGACGCGCCGTCTACCCCAAACTTGATCGCGAAGGCAAAGAAGGGCGCCGGGAGCCAGTTGAAGGCAGATCTGGACCGCTTGTTGCAGCGCTACGACAACAGCCCGCTGCACTGACGCCCATCTCTACGACGAGAACAATCGAGGCCATCAGGCCTCGCCAACCCGGTCACAGAGCGATGGCCGCGTGTTGTACATCGCAGCCAGACCTGCAACACTCAGATCGAACGGGCGGCCCGCGCGTCCTGACTCTCGGTCGTTGTGCGCACAGAATCCCTCAAGCTCCTGCTATCGGCAACCATCAGTGGTCTGCTTGCGCTATTGCTCGTGGCTGCGTGCAACGGCCCTCAGGTCCCCAATGGTGCCATCCAGTTCTACGGCAACGGCCGCCCGCCGCCCAAACCGGGTGAGAGCATCAGCCACACCATGATGTGCACCTGCACCCACTGCGAGCCCAGCGATTGCTGTCGCGAGTTGGAGCAGGAACAACAGGACACAGAAAAGTGCGCCGACGGCTACGACTTCTCGAAATGTGAGCTGGCCGTCAACAGCTGTCAGAGTCGCTGCTTCCAGCACCGCTGGCGGACCCGCATCGAGGTAGGCTGCGAGAAGGAGCGGCCCGAAGAATGCTGCCACGCCACGGCTGACTTCTAGCCGCTCGCAGCTTTGCGCTATCGTGCCTGAGCCATGCACGATCGTGACCAGCAACCACTTCGCACCCAACTGGTGGGCGAGCTCGGCCAGCACCAGAACCAACCCGTCGTACGTGATCTGTTCGTCAAGTCGCCTGCTGACCTCCCCCTGACAGCGGCCCACCCGGCCCCCGAGCGCAGCATCGTGCGGGCGCGTCGAGGCGACGATGGCCGCGCGCACGTCGAGGAACTGCTCGCGCCCGCCGACAGCGCGTTGGCGTCGATGTACCGCCTAGCCGCAAAGCACCAGCTCAACCCGGCTTTCCCAGATGTTGTCGAAGCCGAGGTCCAGCGCATCAGCGCCGCTCCGGGCATCGACGATCCAGAGCTCGAAGATCTCAGCGACGTGGCCTTCGTGACGATCGACGGCCCGGACACCCGCGACCTCGACCAAGCCCTTCATGTCGAACGGGCTGGCAAAGGTCATCGCGTGCGCTATGCGCTAGCCGATCCTGCTTACTGGGTTCGTCCCGGCACAGCGTTGTTCGAAGAGGCACTGCGCCGCGGCGCGAGCTACTATTTGCCTGGCCTGTCAATCCCCATGCTGCCGCGCGCGTTGTCTGAGGGCATCATCTCGCTCAACGAGAACGTGCTACGCAGAGCCCTGGTGTTCGACATGCACGTCGACCCGAGCGGTCGTTGTACCAACACCCGCTTGCGGCGGGCTCGCATGCGCAGCCGGGCGAAACTGAGCTTCGGGCGTGTCCAGCGATTCCTAGACGATCCCAAGGCGCATTCGACTGGTGATGCCGATGTCGATGCCAACTTGATCGCATTCGAGAAGCTCGGCCAGCTGCGGCTTCGCGACGCGGAGCGACGAGACATCGTTCGTTATCGCCGCGTCGAGGTGGAGGTCAAGCTCACCGATCGCCACGCTGTCCGTTTCGTCATCACTGACGGCCGCTGTCGCGGAGAGGTCGAGCGCTACAACGAGCAGCTGTCGCTGCTGTGCAACATCGAAGGAGCGCGGCTGCTGAGACGAGGTGACCAGCAGGACGACGACATCCAACCGATCTACCGCGTCCACCCGAGCCCCGCTCGAGGACGCTACAACGAGCTCGAGCAATTGCTCGACGCCATCATCAAAGCGCATGGGCTCGATCCCAACCGCTGGCGCTGGCGGCGAGGCTCCAAGCGCAGCCTCGCCGACTACCTGCGCGACCTTCCCTCCGAGGGGACCGAGGGACGCATCGCCAAAGCGGTCCATCGTCAAGCCATCCTTCTGAACCTGCGCTCTACCTTCTC
>CAZRGL010000827.1:0-3481 GCA_964599485.1 uncultured Polyangiaceae bacterium | reverse complement strand
CAAGCCCAAAGTGCAGCTCGGCAGCGCAGTGCTGCCGTTCATCCAAGAGCCTGCCCGCGACGCGTTGGTCACTGCCATCGACGCCAACATCGACAAGGCGCTCAACATCCAGTCGATGCTGCGTACGGTGGCGCAGCAATACTTGCTGTACCGCTGGTATCAACTCGGTCAGTGCGGCATCAGCCTGGCTGCCAAGCCTGGCAACTCGAATCACGAGACCGGACTGGCCATCGACATCTCACAATACGACAGCTGGAAAGCCATCCTCCAAGGACAGGGCTTCAAGTGGCTCGGGGCAAGTGATCCCTGGCACTTCGACTACACGGGCCCCGGAGCCGTCGATCACAAGGGTGTCGACGTAAAAGCCTTCCAGCAGCTCTGGAACAAGAACCATTCGGACGACACCATCGACGACGACGGCATCTACGGCCCTCAGACTGAGGCCCGGTTGAAGCAAGCCCCGGCCGAAGGCTTCGCCGTCGGCCCCGACGATTGCGGCGAAGGAGGAGCTGGGGGGGCTGGCGGCACAGGAGCTGGCGGCGCTGGAGGCGCGCTTGCTGGTGACATCAACCTCGACGCCATCATCAGCGACGCGAATGATCGCTTCGACGACGGCCCTTCGGCTGGCGTGGTCGATCTGCTCGAAGGCAGCAGCTACGAGCTGCAGCTCGACATCGAGAACGGCGACAGCGACAGCTCCGCGGCGCTGAAGCTCGAGCTTTCGTTGCCTTCTGCTGTGGTGGGCGAGAGCTATGCGTTGGCAAGCGATGCCAGCAACCCCGGCCAATTCAGCAAGATCACACCTGCCGCCGGAAACCCGTCGACAAGCGAGCCACTCGATCCCAAGACCACCTTCATTCTGGGAACACTCGAAGCCGGCGAAACCCAAAGACTGACCATCAGCTTGCTTGCCAAACGCTACTCGGTGAACGAGCTCGAGCCGCTGAGCGCGACCGCAGCCATTGGCAAAGTCAACAGCAGCGTGCAGCTGGATGTCTACAGTCAGCGACGTTGGGAGTTCGATGGCGATCGACTCGAGGGTTGGGGGCCCAGTGCTGGCTCCGCGGCCGGCGTGGACCAGGGGCTCCTTCTGCTCAGCGGACCAGCCGCGAGCCTAGTCGCTAGCGGCCCCAGCCTCGGGGTCGAGACCACAGCGACCGAGGAGCTGTTCTTGCGTGGCCGGCGAACCGGTGGGGGCGGCGAAGCCGTCGTCTATTTGACGCTAGCAGAGGCCAGCTCCGAGCTTCGCGTGCCGCTACCGCTTCCCGCCGACGGCCAGATGCACGAGCTGCACGTCGACCTGGCTGCGCTGCTTGCTCCAGGCGAAACCCTGACAGCAATCCGTTTCGTACCCTTCGAGGGTGACAGCAGCGAGGGCACGGTCAGCGCTGCCATCGACTATCTGTGGCTCGGTCGGCCGCCTTCTCCCGGGATCAGCGGCGCGAACAACGCCGATTGCAGTTGCCTCATGGTGGGAACCGTGGACAACGCCCCCAGCGCCGCCGCATGGCTCGCGTTGCTCGGCTTACTGCTAGTCGGACGGACGCGGACCCGAAGCGCCTGTTGGGCCTGTTGGGCCAGCCACGACTATTGAGGCAAGATCCGCGTCGGGATGGCGAAGGGGCGCCCACGGTAGAAGCGCTCGCGCCCAGAGAGCACCCGTACCAGCGTGGCATCATCCTTCTCGTCGTGCCGGCCGCTGACCTGACCATGGTCGCGCACCGTGATCACACCAGTGGGCGCGCGCAGGCCGTACACCCTGCCATCTGCTTCGGCATGAAGGCTGGGGATCACGCGGTACAAGCCGGCCCGCCGAAACACGCGACGCGGGCATACTTCGCCGAGCATCACGTTCATGTGAATGTGCTTGCCATGATCGAGACGTCGGAACAGCTCGCGTGGAACGTGGTGGCCACCCGAACCGCGCGGACAGAAATAGACACCGTCTGGGCCATGCACCACGAAGGACAGCTGCCGAGCCCGCAGAGCCACATAGACAGGCCGCTGTCCTACGTTGTGAGCTTGCACAGAAATAGCAATGTCGTTGCGGGTGCGAGCGTCTGCATAGTGCGATGCGGTCAAGCTGAATGCGGCCGAAAGCTCGTCTTTGGGCCGGCGCTTACGGGGCGCTGGCACACGGCGCGGCTGGTAACGGCTCGCCTCTTCTGCGCTGCGCGAGACTGGTTGGGGCGGCGGCGGCGCCTTGGGCTTTGGAGCAGCTGCTGCTGGCTCGGCCGGCTCCGGCGCAGCGGGCCTGCGCTGCGCGGTTTTGGTCGGCTTTGACGGCAGCCGACCAAAGCGCACCGCAGCAGCGTGGCTGAGCAAGAACGTCGGCGTCGACAGGCGCCGCAAGGGGCTGTACTTGCGCGGACGATTGGCATCATCGGCTACGAAAGGCGCAGCCGCCATGCGGCGAGACCATTTCGACTTGGGCTTCCAACCGAGGGTTGCCCTCAGCTCAGAGCCTGGCCGGATGGCCCTAGCCTTCTTCCCAAAACAGAACAAGCGCGGATCGAATTGCTGAACGTAGGAGTGGCCGGACTCCAAGACGAGCTCGCGACCCTGCGGAAACCGCTTCCTCAACCCGAAGAGCGCAGGACCATCGCATACGACCGGGCGCCGCGAGCGCTTGCCCTTGTCGTTGAGCGGCCAAACCATCAAGCGCAACAAACGAGCGTCGGCGGCGATGCGTACTTTGCTGGGGCCTTCGTTGTCGAGGCGCAGCAGCCACTTTCCCTGCGCCGAGGGAGCGATGACGCGCATGACTACAGGCGCGGGCGGGAGCTTCTCGTCACCCTTGTTGTGCGCTTGCACGCTCGCAGGCAGGGCTGTGAGCACCAGGAGCAACAATCCGACCAGCGTCGCGCCACGCCTCAACCCTCCGCAAGGCTGGCATCGCGACAGGGGGTTGTTGCTCTTTGCCGAAGCGTCCATCGTGTAGCCCTTCATCGCCCGGTTTCAGTGTAGTAGCAAACTGGTTAGCTCATGCAGGGACTGTATGCCATCGTCGATGTGGGCTTGCTTGCCCGTCGCGAGCTCGATCCGTTGCATTTCGCCGCCGCCGTGCTCCAATCGCGCCCCGCTGCGCTGCAATTGCGTGCCAAGCACTCCGGCGCTCGCGACACGCTGGCCTTGCTGCGCGCCTTGTTGCCACTTTGCCGCCGTGCGGGTGTGCCCTTACTCGCCAACGACCGGCCCGATCTGGCGGCGCTTGCAGGCTGTGACGGCTTTCATCTCGGCCAAGGCGATCTACCGATCGCCCAAGCTCATGAGGTATTTGCGAGCCTCCATTCGCAACGCCCCACGGTCGGTGTTTCCGTTCACTGCTCAGCCGAGCTCGACGAAGCGCTGACCCAAGGCCCCGACTACATCGCACTCGGCCCGGTGTTCCAAACCAGCAACAAGGCCGACCCCGAGCCAAGCTTAAATCTCGAAACCCTAAACAACTTAACCAACCGCATTCGCGACGCCGGATTGCCTG
>CAZRGL010000826.1:0-3500 GCA_964599485.1 uncultured Polyangiaceae bacterium | reverse complement strand
GCGATACCGCATCGCGGCGGGGGCGCGGGGCCGCGCCCCGCCGACGCCCGCCACGACCGACGCGAGCGGCGGCAACAAGAAGACTACCAGGGCGGCTATCCACTCCGTCCAGCCGGACACCGGCTCGGTGAGCGACTGCCATTGGGGCTCGAGCGCGCGCCGCACCTTTGAGGCCTGCTGCTGCATTGCGGCCGCCTGCGCGTATTCGCTTGGTACGGTGAATTGTTCCGAGCAATAAGGACAGCTGACCGACGCGCTCTGGGGCAACGGAACCTGTCCGCCGCAGGCGGAGCACTCGAGGGGGGCCAGACTCATCGGGCCCTCCGATACCTGACGCTGAAGGCGCCCTTGCCGGTCATCCGCACGGAGTACTTGGCGCCAACTTCCGGCTTGAACACCGCTTTGCGGGTGTAGGTGCTTCCCTCGTTCAACTTGAAGATGACTCGCTCGCCCCGACCGTCGCGCTTCAGTTTTTCTCCGCCGCGCAGCAGCAAGTACTTGCTCCTGGCGAAGACGGTCAGCTCGATCGGATCCGCGGAATCGACCTCGAAGGTCAGCAGCTTTTCCGGCTCGCAGCCAGGGTCTTCGCCGACGCAACCATCCGCGTAGGTGCCGTAGGCGAGCGGTTGCGGTTTGCCAGCGTAGCGGCAGCCCGGTATGGCGCTCGCGATCGCACCGCTGATGGCGATTGCGACCGCAGCGAGCGAGACGAACACCCCAGGGATCTCGCCGCTCTTTTCCTGCTGGTCGGCGCTGAGCGTGGCGAAATGATGTTGGCGGCGCAGCCGGCGCGATAGCAGCACGTTCGCCAGCGCCGAGAGCAAGTGGATTGCGGCCAGCCCAAAGCCGATGAATCCACTCAAGACCCAGGCCGCGTGCGTGTCGCGAATCCCGACGCCCAGCGCTAGCGCGGACAGCACCGCGATTCCGCCGGCGGCAAGCACGTCCGCGATGGCTTGGATCCGATTGAGACGTCGATCCGAGAGCGACTTGGGTGCGCGACCCGAGCCGATGGCCAGCGCGGCCATGACCAGCCGCTCGACTTGGGAGCCCAACGCCCAGTAGGCGATCGAGGTCGCCACCAGCGACACCACTAGCGCGAACACCGCTGCCACGAGGGCTTCGCCAACATCGACACGAAACGACTCGAAGGAAGATTGCCACAGCGCCCAGGGAGCAGCCACGGTCAGGCCGAAAGCAAACGGTCCCGCGAGCTTGAGACCCAGCTGCTTGAGGATTTCCTTTGCCACTTGTCTCTCTGTACCAAGTTGCTGGCTCAGGTCCGAGCGGTGACCACGAATACTCGATGAGGAATCTTCATCTCATCGGGAAACTCGCTGGCGAGCAGCGCTGCCAGCTCGCGATCGAAGAGATCAATCTTCGCGGGAGCCAGGGCGGCCCCAACCCCATTGCAAGCTCGAATGCGACCGCGCCAACCCTCGTGGGTAAACGGTACTGACTCGACGTAGCTGAAACTCTCGACTCGGTGCAGCTCGCCTCGATCCAGGTCTCGAACCTGGCCCTCGAAGATGCCGCTCTCGTACGCTTTCGACCATCCCGGATTGTGTTTGAGAATCAACTCTTCGGTGCGCCCAGCCACCGAGTTGGTGAGCGGCAGGTAGCAGAAGTTGGCGCTCTTGGGCTTGGAAGCGGTCTCGAAACCGTCGCCCATGCCAGCCTCGTCGAGGATGAGCTGGATCTCGTGTGCCAATCGTGCGCAGTCGTTCTGGAACGAGTCGCGCTCACAAGCAGCCGATGTTCTTTGAAGCCAGCGCTTGACGAAGGGGTTTGGCATATTGCTCCTGCGCGGGCAGGAGATTGTCGAGCTCGAAGGGGTCGGCCTCGAGGTCGTAGAGCTCTTCGGCTCCTGTCAGGCAGAACCGGATGAGCTTGTACTTGGCGTTCCGAATCGCCACTTCATTTCGCGTTCTGTTTTCGCTCGGCCCAAAGCCATTCGCCTCGAACGACTGCGAGAACAACGTATCGCCGGTGCCTCCCTGGTTGAGAAGTATGGGCACGAGACTCTCCCCGTCGAGCGTCAGATCGCCCACGGATACGCCTGCCATGGTGGCGACTGTCGCGAAGAGATCTACGGCGTGGACCAGCTCGTCGCTCGTCGTTCCTGCAAGGCTCGAAAGTACGGCAGGTCCCGAAATGATCAACGGCACGCGAATGCCTCCCTCGTAGAGGGTCAGCTTGCCCCGCCCCATCGAGTACGGCGAGCCGATGACTGGGTTCGGTGTTCCGTTGTCGCCCATGAAGATGACGTTGGTATTGGCCAACACATCGGCGGGGATCCCCGCGAGGAGCGTGCCGATCTTCGTATCCATGGCCTCCAAGGCCGCTTTGTAGCAGGCCCGCCGGTCCTGGCTGCATTCGGCGGGGGTCTGTACGGTATACAGCTCGCTTGGAGGAAGATGAGGGATCTCGTAAGGCGCCTGCAGAGCAACGTAGGCGTACCAAGGTCCCGTACGATCCTTGATCCATGCCAGTGCGTCGTCTGCTTGGGCCGCCGTGAGGTAGCCGGTACGCTCAGTGGTCTCTCCATCGACCACCTGAATCCAGGAGGAGTACTTCGGCACAGCCTGAAGCGTCCCGGAGAAATAATCGAAGCCAGCGGTGTTCGGCGCCTGGTTCCCACCGCCGGGCGAGTATTCCGCGCCGAGGTGCCACTTGCCGAAGATGGCGGTGGCATACGCAGGCGTGGCACTTCCGAGCAGCTCGGGTAGCGTTGTTTCAGCAAGGGGGAGCGCAAACGAATCGCCCTGCGCAATCACCCATCCCATGCCGGTCCGGTTGGCATGCCGCCCCGTTTGGATCGACGCGCGGGTGGGTGAGCAGGTCGGGTTTGACCATGCCTGATTGAACCGAATGCCACGTGCGGCGAGGGCGTCGAGCTGAGGTGTCGGCGGCGCGTCGTCACCCACCTGGTACATGCTCAGCATTTCGACGCCGACGTCATCGGCAAGAATGAGGAGAATGTTTGGCGCGCCCTGCGGAAGGTCGGCGGTGTCGCTGCCGTTCCCGCAGCCCGCGACAAGTCCGGACAGGGCAATCGCAGCGACACTACAGCATCGAACCAACATCAACCGAATCCCCCTCAGAAAGCGTGAGCGTCTCACCAGTGGATGGCCTGGTCAAGATTGGGAGCACACCCGACCGGGAGATTGGGAGCACACCCGACCGGGAGTAGTTTTGTGGGGCAAGTCGGGACAACGGCCGTTCCGCGCCCGGGAGTAGCGGGAGCACACCCGCGCCCGGGAGTAGAGAGTGGAGCACACCCGCCCGGGAGAGTAGAGCACACCCGCCCGGGAGTAGTTTTGTAGGGCAAGTCGGGACAACGGCCGTTCCGAGCGCGCGCCTGAGCACACCCGACCGGGAGTAGTTTTTTGGGGCAAGTCGGGACAACGGCCGCTGCGCGGGCTTGACGCTGACCAGCGGCGCGCCTGAACAAACCGCGCAACTGAGGAATGCGTCGTGGCGATGTATAGGTATGAGCC
>CAZRGL010000825.1:0-3509 GCA_964599485.1 uncultured Polyangiaceae bacterium | reverse complement strand
CGATCCGGCCAACTGCGGCACCTGCCAGAACGCGTGCTCGTCTGGCCAAATCTGCAACGGCGGCAACTGCCAGTTGGTATGTCCCTCCGGCCAGACCGACTGCAACAGCGTCTGCACCAACACCGATCACGATCCCAACAACTGCGGCGTTTGCAACAACGCATGCACCGCTAGCCAGGCTTGCAAAGCAGGCAGCTGCGTAGAAATCGTGACTGGCGTTTGTGACTGGAACCCAGCGCTGTTCCCGCTCTCCTTCACCAACTCCAATTCGGTCGGCGACATGACTTTTGACGCCAACTGCGATTTGTTTTTCACGGGCGACGGTGGCGACCTGTACAAGGTGCCGTACAACACGAGCAACATCACCAAGATCCATGACTTCAGCAGCAACTCCCGCGGGATTGTCTACAACCCGAATGACGGACTGCTGTACGTGACAGTGACCAGCCAGGTCTATTCCATCACCACCACAGGCTCCAACGCGACGGCGCTGGCCGGCACGAGCGTCGGCAGCTACCTCAACGGGATGACTATCGCTCCGACTGGCTGGGGCAACTACGGCGGCCATCTCATCGTGGCCCGCAACAACGGGAGCGTCTACGCCATCAATCCCAGCAATCCGAGCCCCACCATCGTCGGGACGACCACCGGCGAGCTGTCCGACGTCGAGTTCGACGGCCAGACCCTCTACGTCGCCGCGGAGCCGCAGAAAAAGGTGCTGACGCTATCCTCCTCGGGGAGTTTCGCAACCCTCGGCACCTTGCCTTGCGACGTTGATGGGTTGGCCATCGACAGTGGGGTTCGGGTATTTGCCTCTTGTGGCGACACGAATCAGATCCATGAGGTCACCATTCCCGGCGGCGTCGATAGCGTCGCGGTTGCCAGCTCGGCGCTAAATGGTGGTTGGGCACCCGCGGGCATGATCTGGGATGGCAACGATAACCTCATCGTGATGGAGGATGGCCTCAAACTAGCGGTCTATTCGCCCTGACCGCGTCTCATTTGTCGAGTCCCTTGGTGGAAGAACGCCAAGGGACTCACTGACCACATAGTGGCGCTGCGGTTGCGTCTTCGCTCGAGGCCGGCAGTGGTGGTACAACGGCGCATCATGAGCAAGCCCAAGCCCGTCACAGGCACCGCTGCGCGCATTCTCGATGCCGCTGACGAGATGTTGGTGCTCGGGGGCTACGACGGGGTGAGCATGCGCGCGGTCGCTGAAAAAGCGGGTGTGAACAAGGCTTCGGTCTTTTACTACTTCAACAGCAAGGCCGAGCTCATCGAGCGGGTGCTCGAGCGCTATTACGCGGCGCATCTCGAGGCGCTCTCGGGCGCGTTCGAAGAACAGGACAGCAGCATCGAAGATCGCTTCCACCGTCTGGTGGACGCCTACCTGGATTTCATCAGCGCTCATCAGCGCTATCCGCATCTGGTCCAGCAGCAAGTTGCAGGCAGCGAGGCCTACCATGCGCTGGTGCGACGCAACCTCGAGCCGTTGTTCAATTGGACGGTGGCTGCGCTATCAGAGGTGGCGCCCGAGACGGGGCCGACCGCGGCGCGGCAGTTCTTCGTGACCTTCTCCGGGATCGTCATCAACTACTTCACGTTCGCGCCGGTTCTGGGCCCGCTGTGGGGCGACGATCCGATGAGTGAAGAGGGCCTAGCCGAGCGCCGCGCGCACGTGCATTGGATCGTCGACACGCTGCTGGATCGATTACGGCAGCAGAGCAGCGAGAGCCGCTGACGCGACTCTGAGCACGGGGCGAACGATTCGGGGTAGAGTCGCGCCATGCAAGAGGAAGATCTGGCTGCCCTAGCGGATGAGCTCAACGCAGACGTCGAGGCAATGAAACCACGGCTGCACGTGGTGGACTTTCTCGGTTTGATTGCGGGTGCGGTGCCTTTCGTGCTGCCTCCCATGAACACGTCGACTTCCTCGTACTCGAGCACGACGGGGGGTGGTTTCGAAGTCGGTACGAAGACGACGAAGCACGTGGATTACATCGCTTTGGGCGGAGGTGCTGGCGCGATCATCTGCGCCATCATCGGTATTGCGCTCATTGGCCGGATGCGGGTCAGGGCGCTGCGCTTCGGTGTGTTCGCGGTGCTGCTCGCCCTGGGCGTGTTTCAGGTGATCCGCGCTGTGCTGTTGGGCCCTCTGAGCGCCTACTTTTTTTCGTAGGACGGCTGGTACAGCTCGGTCTTCACGCCGCCGGGCATCTCGAAGTGGATGGTTTTGCCCCAACCTTGATCGGAGATCTCATCGCTGAACACCACGCCGCGCCCGCGCAGCTGGGCAACCGTTTCGTGAATGTCGTCGCAGTAGAAGGACACGGCATGGGTGCCCGATACAGTGCCCCCTTGTCGCGTCGGATGCACGCCGATGTCAGCCTCGGCGACGTCGAAGATCAGCCAGCCCTCCCCAACATCGTGGTGGCCTAGGCCGAGCTTGTTGCGCAGGAATGTTCGCAGCTCATCTGGCTTGTCCGAATAGAACAGCGTGTGCATGCCTTTGATCATGAGGCCCCTAGGCTTGGCTCTTCGCGTACGCTTCGTAGATGCGTTGGGGCTCTTCGGCGACGAGCGCAGTGGCGCCACAGTCAGCGCAGATGCGCGCTTTGACTACGACGCGTTGACCTTCGAGGTAGGCAGTTGCTGGACCAGCGTGGGCGACCACGAGCTCGATGCCCTCGGCGAGCTTGATCGAGCCGCAGCTGGGACACCCCGGCAGCTCAGCGGCAGGATCGGGTTGGATCGCTGGCTCTGCGGCCGGTGTGGCAGCGGCTTGGGCGGGGGGACTTGCCGGCTGGACCGGGTGCTTCAATTGCGCCATCGGAGGTGGCGGCGGCGGAGGCGGCGGAGGTGGCGGCGGATCTGCTGGCTCGGTCGCTGGCTGGGCCGCGGGCGGCTGAGGCGGCTGAGGCGGCTGAGGCGGCTGAGGCGGCTGAGGCGGCTGAGCGGGCACGGGAGTGGCCGGCAGTGGTGGCGGCGCGGCGAGTGCCTCTGCGCTGTCGCGTGCGGGCGGCCGGGTCGTTTCGAGCTAGCTTGCGGATGGAGCCGCCGGCGGCGGCGGAGCGGCAGGCCGGCGCCCGCGCAAACCAGTGGGGGGCGGCGGCGGCGGTGGTGGGCCTTTTTTCGAGGCCATCGCCCCGCGCTCCGAGCCCAGCACTCCGCGCTCCGAGCCCAGCACTCCGCGCCCGGATCCCGAGGCGGTTGGAGCACGGCCTGGACCAGGCGGCGGCGGCGGCGGCTTGTTGGGATTCGAGGGAGCCGGCGGCGGAGCTCCTGGACTGCTGGTTGCCGCCGCAGGCGCACTGGGATCTGCAGGAGGCATGGCGGCCCGGCCGGGATCGGAGCTCGGCTCTGCGGCCGGAGCTTCGCCCGTCGGCGGAAGCGGTGGTGGGGTGGGTTTTGCAGCGGCCGCATCCGCGGGCCCAGCTGCGGCGCTAGGAGGCAGAGGCGGCGGCGGTGGCTTGTTTGCCGGCGGTGGTGGGGGCGGCGGTGGCCCGGCC
>CAZRGL010000824.1:2946-3524 GCA_964599485.1 uncultured Polyangiaceae bacterium | reverse complement strand
AGGCAGGGCTTAGGTACCTTGCTAGTGGTTCTTTTTGTGGCACTTTTTGCTACGTTTTGTACTGGCTCAATACCCCAGTATTCCCCAATCACGGAAGGCTTTGGTGGGAGAGTTCCCAAAGCCCAACAGCGTGCGATCCGAAGCCACGTCGTAGAAACCGAAACCGCTGGAACGCAAGGGCGGCTCGCCGTCCAGCACCAACTGTGACCACGCCTCGTGACCGGGGCGAGCATCGAAGATCCACAGCCCCGGCTCGCTGGTCATGGCGTTGGCGGTGCCGCCGAACACGACCAAGCGCGGGCCGCTCGGATCGAAGACCATACAGCCATTGCGGCGACCAGGTGGGACAGCGTCTCCCTCCATCAGTAGCGTCCAAACAGGACTGGGATCCAAGTCGAGAGCCCAGGTGTCGCGCGCGGCGTTGAGCGGATTGGTGCCCTGGGCGCCACTGAACAACACGAGTCGTCGTTTGATGGGATCGAAGCCGTAGAAGAAGCCGTAGCGGGGCGAAGGCCGCGGCGTGATGTCGAGCTTGGTCCAGATGGTCGCCTTCCAAGCTGAGCGCGGCCTGTGGATTA
>CAZRGL010000824.1:0-2936 GCA_964599485.1 uncultured Polyangiaceae bacterium | reverse complement strand
AAAAGGGGAGCACGCGCGCCTCTTTTGCGCCACGCCCTGGAGCTCCATTTGCCAAAGCTCGTCCGAGGGCGTGAAGCTAACGCCCCCGAAGGCGTAGAAGCGGTCGCTGGGTGCGTCGTAGAAGAAGGCGTGCAGCGCGCGGGCGCTCGGTGGGCCCTGCTGGGTCAACTTCGTGAAGACGGGCTGAGCTCCTGATACATCCACCCGATACAGCTCGTTGTGATCCTTGCCGCCTTCGCCGTAGCCGCCGAATAGGTAGGATATGGCCGTCCCAGGGATCTGCGCCACACGTCGCGAGCCACCGCCGCTGGGCAGATCGCCTGTTGGCGTCAATTCGCTCCAGGCTAATGTGGCGGGCGGGTACCGCCACATGTCTGCGAGGGGCCCGTGATATGGGCTGTAGCCGCTCCCGCAAAAGACAAACACGTCTCCGCTCGCCTCGTCGACGATGATGGAGCTGTGCTCCCGTCCTTCGGGGCCGTCGCTGGTCCAAGTTTGCGTCTCGTGCCAACGCAGCGGCGCAACGTCGACCGGGATGTCGATGTCGGTGACCCCTCCCCTGCCGTCAGTCAGATGCGCTGTCAGCGAAAGCGGTCCTACAAGTTGATAACTGGCGTAGGAGCTCAATGTCGCAGTCGCGGCGGCCTCGTCAACCTCGACGTTGACTACCAGCTCGGGGCTAGGACTGACGACCTCGACCGTAACCACATCGCCATCGGCGTCGGTGGGCTCGAGAACCGTCTCGGTGAGCTGCCCTTGACCGAGCGTCAGAGGCTCGACGACGAGCTGAGGCGGGGCGTTGCTCGCCGAGGACGAGTCAGCCGAGCAGCCGATTGCTGCGCCAAGGCACATTGTGCCAACGCATATTGTGCCAACGGAAACTGGCAGAGCGAACCGACCTGGAGTGATTCTCAGCACCCACCGATGATGCGGCCCGCGCTGAGTCTCGTCAATGATGCCCGCCCAAGCCAAGGACCTGCGCCAAGGACCTGCAAAGAGGAGCTTGCCCTCGACGGCGCGCGCTGAGATAGGTGGGCATGCTCCGCGATGCGTGGACGGCTTGCGGCACGGGCTTGCTGGTGCTGACCCTGGCCATTGGGCTGGGATCGAGTGGGTGCGATTGCAAGGTACCCGAGCCAACGTCAGCAACCGCGAGCGCTAGTACGACCTCAGCCTCGGCGAGCATGCCGTCGCCCGACGAGGTCAAGCGCTCGATCGTGAAGATGATCCAGGATTCGCAGCGCAAGGGGCTGGCCGATCGCGACGCGAAAGCGTACCTGCGAATTTGGACGGACGACGCCCGTATCATCAGCGGCCGCCATGCCAAACCGGACCGCCACGACTACGCCATCGTCCGCAAGCACTTCGAGCGCGCGGTCAAGATGCGCAGCCGGGGCAAGGTCGATGCGCAGCTACAGCTGAGCTACCGCGACGAGCGCGTCGTGCTTCGCCGCGACAGCGTGACGGTAACCTGGATCGTACAGGTGAGCTGGCGAGCCGGCGGCGAGCAGGGCCAAGAGCACACCGCCGAACGCTATGAGCTGGTCCAGACCGCGGCCGGCTGGCGCGTCAAAGAGAACCGCTTCTGGCCTGACAGCCGCACTCATGCCGGCGTGACGACGACCTACGACCAGGCCACCTGGGCCAAGCTCGACGCGGCAGTGGACAAGGCGCGGGCCGCTGGCGAAGACGTCGGCTTGGCCCACGCCCTGTACGAGGCGTGGCGGCTACGAGAAGGGCTCGAGCTGATGCGCAAGCTGACCGGCAAGATCCCTGGTCGGGGCGCATATTGGCAATGGCTGGCACGCTTTGCCGATCGGGTGCGCAACGTCGACGAGTCGCTCGCGGCCTATCGTCAGCTCAAGACCATCGATCCCCGCGCCTCGCTGCCTGGCTGGGTCGAGGTCAGCTTCAATTGGGACAACCCGTGAGCAAGCACCGTTCGCCGCTCGGGTTCTTTCGCGCATCCCAACAGCAACGAGTGGTCAGTCGTACGGGTGCCAACCATGTTCGTCGAGCCAACTGTGGGCATCTTGCTGACGGGACTGCTCGATCGCGATGGCGAGCTCGTCACCTCGTTTTGGCTCGAGCTCGTCGGCAAGAGGCCAGCTGTCGTCATCGCGACGAACGGTCAACAGCAGCATGAGTGCTGCTCGTTCGCTCGAGTAGGGCAACGCTGCGTCCGCCTCGGCTGTGAAGCGCTGGACTACCGCCGCGCCACTATGCAGCAGTCCACACCAATGCTCGAGGTTGGTCTCGCCCCCGAAGAGGACCTGGCCACCCGTCTCGTGCACCATGTCGGTGGTCACGCCGAGGGCCGCTGAGCGCAGGGCTGCGTAGCGGCGTTTGACCCGGCCTTCATGTTTTGCCTTGTCGATGAATAGCAGGTTGATCTCGTCGTTGGGCGTGACCGCTGCAACGCCAGCGCGCATGTCGACACCAGCCTCATGCAGAACCTGCTCTTCAAGTCCGTTTCCCAAGATCACTTCGACGCCCATCTGCCTGGCCTGTTGGCAGTGATCGACGGAGCTGTCGACACAGACCACCTCCTGGCCACCTTCGCGTAGTGACCGGGCCAGCGCACAAGAAACAGCGTTGGCACCGAGCAGCAACCAACCGCGCGGCGGGCGGCTCACGCCGAGCCAGCGAGCCACTACACCGCCGGTGCCGCCAGCGAGCACCACGGTGATGCCGATCACCAGAAACACCATAGCCTTGAGCTCTGCGCCGCCCGCGAGCCCAACGCGCTCGAGCTCGTCGGCAAATAACGAAGCAACCGCTGCGGCAATGATACCCCGCGGCCCCAGCCAAGCGATGAAGAGCTTCTCCTTGCCGCCCAGCTCGCTACCCGCGGTCGCGGCCAGGACAACAGCAGGGCGGACCAGCAGCACGAGAATGGCCACCGTGATGAGCCCGCCGGCGCCGAGCGCCACGAC
>CAZRGL010000823.1:0-3529 GCA_964599485.1 uncultured Polyangiaceae bacterium | reverse complement strand
CAAAGCCCGGGGGCAATTGGCGTGGAGTCTGAGACACAGCCCATGTTTTGTAGTTGGTTGTGGGCGTGTCTTGCGAGGGCTAACTGACGATCGTAGCAAACGCGGAGCATGGGCCCCCAGAGCAACGATCCTCTCAGGTCGCGAGGGCTGAAGACTGCTCGGACTTCAAGTCTGCCCAACGTTACCCGCTTCAGGCGCGCGACTGTCAGCTGCAAGCGGATGTGATCCAGGACGCCTCCAGTGATCATGGTCGGCATCCCACTCGATGCCGAGTCTTCCTGCAAGGCTCTCGAGATCGTCCGGCTTTTCGCCAGAAGCGAAGATGCGCGGCCCGTCGCTCCAAGGGAGGAAGCACAACGCGAGGCGGTCGCGACAGTATGCATGAAGTTCGTTGATCGTGCCGAGCGCGAGCCAGTCTTGGAGCGCATCAGGGAAGTCGGGCGCAACGCGCGCGGACCAAGTCCTCCCGAACCCACCCATGGTCGCTTGCCAGACAAGCATCACCCGCAAGAAGATGGAGCACTGGTGGTGCTCTGCATGCCACTCGAGGGTGTCCCCGTTCACGCCTTGTTCAACCGGAGGGTCGTCGGTTCGGGGTGTCGTCGGTACACCCCAGAACACGACGTTCTGGTTCTCTTCGAGGAACACGAGATGGCCGGCATCGACGAACCAATCGTCCGGGGGCATGAGGCGGTTGTGCGCCTGGTTGAACTGCGTCTCTCGCCCCGCGATTCGATAGTACGCATGCAGCGCTTCCGGGATGGGAGCCGCAAGACGCTGCTCTGCGGCGAGAAGCTCCTCCCTGCCGAAACCGTCTCCGGGCTCAAGTTGGACCCCAAGGCGCGAAAACAACCGCGAATACTCTCCCTCGAAAGGCATGGGCATCGTCGCTGGATAACGGTTCCGCGCTTCAGCTGCGGACGCAAGAGGGAGGAGCTTGCGACGACTGAAGGCGGCCGTCTGCTGCAAGCGCTTGTTGGACTGCGTCCGAGTATTCACGCTGCAGACACGACGTTTTCACGGATGATCTTCGGGTGACGCGCGGCGATTCGCAGCAATGCGACCGCGGGGCCTTCTGGTCGACGACGACCCTGCTCCCAGTTTCGCAATGTGTGCACACTGATGCCCATCGCTTGCGCGAACTGAACCTGCGTCAGGTCGACGAAACGCCGCAGCGTGGCCACGTCCTTACCCGACTCGAACCGGCCGGCCATGAGCCGCTTCCGAACCCGCGCCGGGATAGCCCGCGCGAGTTGGTCAGCGGTGAGCTCGGGAATGTCAGTCATCGGAATTGCTCCATGTGAGAGTGGTAGAGGGCCCGCTCATGCGGGCTCGCCCAACGAGCGCTGATGATACGGATGACGTTCTCATCCTGCTCGGTCCACACGATGAGCACGAGGCCCTTTTCGAGTGGTCCGATGGCGATGAACCGCTCCTCGAGGTCGGAGTGCGCGTCATCGTAGAGCTCGAGATAATCTGTTCCAGATGTGAAGAGCCTCTCTGCCTCCTCGAAGGAAACGCTGTGCTTTCTTCGGTTCGCGAGGTTCTTGTCCTCATCCCAAGTGACCTTCACTAAGCAAGTGTAAGCCAATGGCTTAGTAAGTCAATGGCTTACACTTGGGCTCGAAAGCAGAAGCGCTCAGCGCGTCACCACACGACCGCGTCCGTCCAACGGTTCCGCGCTTCAGCTGCGGACGCAAGAGGGAGGAGCTTGCGACGACCGAAGGCGGCCGGCTACTGCATGCGCTTGTTGGGCTGCAGCGGCGTCACGGCGCGCCTGAGCGAAATGCTGCTAAACTACGATCATGGCGATTTCGCACGTTGACCCCATGGGTGCCTTAGCCGCTGAGTGGCGCGAGCACTACGCTGCGCTCGCAGCAGCGTGGGTCCGCGAGCACGGCATGATGCCTCCGTCGCTCGAAGAGTTGGCGGCGTGGGGGCAGGAAGATGGCCCGGCCGACCTCGAAGCGGAACTTGCGTACCTCGAAGGTCGAGGTCCCGACCCTTGCTCGAAGTAAGGCTCACGCGCGGCTACTTTCGCAGCGCTCGTCGCTTGTTGCGTTCAGGCAGCACGAGCGCTCGCAACGTTGCAGCCACCCTGAGCTCGCTGTCCACCGAGCCGGTGCCAAGCGAGGACGATGTCGAGGACCTGCTGCCGCCCGGTTGCGTTCGTCTGCCGCAGCCGCTTGCTGGACAGCGTAGGGTGGTATGACGTGCGCTTTGCTTGGTGAAACGCAGTTGTCGCGGCGGCGACCGGAAGCGCGAGTCGCAGCAACAACGTTGATTCAGTCCCACCAAAAGCTCCAATAGTCCGACTGCAGCAGATGCTGCGCATAGGAGTCGAACGATGCGCGATCTGTGTTGAGCAAGTCGGGGCAAAAGCGAATGTGCTCAAAGGCCAGTTGCTCGGCCTCCTCACGGCTTTCCGGACGACGTTCAACAGCTACGGCGAACTCATAGTGGAGACGAACAACGCGAGGGTCGTAGCGCTCGTGATAGTGGCGCATGAAGGTAACGAGTTGTGCGCGGGCGGGACAGTCGTTGCCGCCGGGGTGAGGCAAGAACGCGGGCACTTTCCAGGCCGCGTCCGTGACCACCAGCGCGAGAACTTGATCAGAGTCGCGGTGAAGCGCTGAGTCCAGCTCCAGCCAGTCGGGCTCGCCGGGCTGGTTGGCTGCTGCTGTGCGCATTTCCGCCGCCCAGGCCTCGTCCTCGAGCAACGATTCAAACGACATGTTCTCGGCAAGTGCCAATGCTTCGGTGGGCGAGTCGGCGACGTGTTCGAGGTAAGGCATCCCCAGCATCGGGTTGCCGGCCCGTCGAAGGTCGGCATCCTCCCTGTCCCGCTCCCAGGTCGTCTCCACGAAGTCATCGGGACTGCTGGTGATGACCGGCCAGCGCCGAGTGATGTCTACAACGCTCTGCAACGTTCGCCAGTCCCGCAGAGCGTCACAGGGTCTGGCGCGTTGAACGCCAAAACTCTCGCTGCGGTAGTAAGGCCCGACCTCTCGCAGCCACACACCGGCGATACTCAGCTCGTCATTGTTGAGCGGATAGGCGTGGTCGGTGGCCGTATTGAGCCAATACGCCAAGAGCTTTTTCCGACCGTGCTCGTCAAATTCGATCTCGAGCTTGGGGTCAGCACCGGTGAAGTCCTCACCAATAACGGTACCAGCACCAAACTTGCGGTGACGCACACGCGTGGGGCGATGCATCGCAACATTCCTCCGTCACTATAGGTCAGGTCCATCCTGACGTTCCGGTTGTAGTGACTTCTCCAACTTCGTGGGTACAGGAAGCCACTTTTTCCAAGCCTGCCCAACGTCTGGGCGCTCAGCTGCGACTGTCAGTCTGCAACCGCTTGTTGGGCAGCCTACTTGAGGGCTTTGGCGATCTTTTTCGGGCCGGACCGCGAGTGAAGGACGGCCAGCACGTCTACGCAGTTTCCTTGAATTCGGAAGTAAAGGGCATACGGAAATCGACCAAAGAGTGAGCGGCGGATGTCTTCGCGGACTTCCGGAAACCGCTC
>CAZRGL010000822.1:0-3551 GCA_964599485.1 uncultured Polyangiaceae bacterium | reverse complement strand
CGCCATGCTGCTGCTGCATCAACCCGAGTGGGAACCGGTGCTGCTCGAGATTCTCGACAAGCCGATCGCGTCGCTACGCACGGAGCACATGGCGGCGATCGTCGATCAGGTCTTCTGGCAAACGGTCGCAGCCGAGGTTCTGGGCAAGCGCCGTTCGCCGGCTGCGGTGCGTCCATTGATCAAGGTCGTGTTGTCACCCTTCAAGGTCAACATGCACACAGCGGCCCTCCGGGGTTTGATTCGCATCGGACTGCCTGCAGTCGAGCCGGCTGCAAAGTTGTTGAGCAACGCCGACTCCGAGCTGGTTCGATACGCGACCGCCGAGAGCTTGCGAAGAGTTGTTGATGGTGACTCGACGGTGAACAATGAGCACCGCCAGGCGGCACGCACAGCCCATCGAAAAACAGCAGCCATCATGCTCGGCAGCATCGGACGCCGCGAGTGCGTCGCCCCGATGCTCAAAGCACTGAGCAAGAGCAACGCGACGACCCAAGCAATCATTGCCCGCGAGCTGCCGAAGCTGCCGGGGAAAGAGGTCGTCGAGGCCTTCAAGAGGATCTGGGCCAAGACCAGCCTGACGCAAACCATCCCGCCAGCGGGGCATGCGAAAGAAGCGCTCACTGGTGTGGCCACCTCGTTCTTCGACCCAGAGCTAGCGAGCTGGATCGCGTCGCGTGCCCTAGCGCTCAAAGGCCCGGAAGTAGACGTCGCTCCAATACAGGATGTTGCCTTCGTATTGCTGATGAAACTTGCGGGTAAGAAGCAACTTCCGCTGCTCGACAAGCTTGCTGCGATCCCGATCAACTACCCCAAGAAGACCACAATAGGAGCGGGCTGGCAGCGAGAGCTCGGTTTGACCAAAGAGCTGGTGAAACGCTGCGACGACGACATGGACTGCTACCTAAAACGGATAGCATCGCCCAAAACGAAATCAGGCCAGGACTTTGGAGCCATCAAGGCAGCATACTCCGCCGCGGCCATCGGTGGACCGGCGGGTCGGCACAAGCTAGTCGCTGCACTGCGCACCACGGACAACGACGCGGTGATCTACGTCCTCGGCGCAGCCATCGACCGGCTGACGCCCGACGGTGGCACCGCCATGGCGACCGCGCTCGAGGCGCTCGTGGACGAGGCCCACGCCAGCGGTAACAAGCGCAAGATCCAATCGCGCGTACCGCTCGATGTTGTGGCGGCTCGTCTGCGTTCCCGAGCGGAGTAGCAGGATCGGCCTTGGACGCTCACATTGGGCACATGGGGTATCGCGGGGTGCTCACTTGGCGCAAAACGCGGAGGGGCGATCGCTGGCGATCTTCGGATCGGCTTTCACGCAGCCCGACAGCCGTCCCACGTAGACGTTGTCGTCGAACGGTGCCCCACCGGCAGCGAACCATGACTCCCTGCGGCGCCAGCGCAGCTGTGCAGGGTTGGCGGTACCCCACAGCTCGAGCTCGCACTTGGCGATGAACGGCTTGATGCAGGTGTTGGCCATCGTCGTGACCGGGCGCTGCTCCCAGAAGTTGATGACCAACAGGTTGCGGCGCTGCTCGGCGGCCTTGGTGACGACACTCAGCGGCAACAGCACCTTGCCATGCGGCGGGGGTCCGCCGGGCCATGCCTGCATGGGGCCCTTGTAGTAACAGCGGCTGTCCTTCAGCTCGCCGGCCCACGCGCAGGCGAGCTCGCCGCGATCGAGCCTGTGAGCGCGCACCATCACGCTGACCGTGGAGCCAACCTTCCAGGCCCACTTGGTATTCGCGGAGGCCGTCGCTGTCGCCGTCGCCGTCGTCGTCGCCGTCGCCGCGGCCGACACCGAGGGTTGGGGCTCGGCTGTCGCGTTGGTGCTCGTGGCGGATCGATCACACGCGATGAGCGCACCGAGCAGCACAACGACTGGGACGCGGGCGAGGATCATCGTCGCTGCAGACGGTGCCATCCGACGGACGCCGCGTCCACAGCAAGAAGGACGCTGTTCACTCCACCCAAATGGCGTTGGAGTAGATCCACACGAATTGCTTCTCTGCCTCGTCGACGTAGCTGGACAAATAGGGCGCCAAATGTCGCGGGGTGATGCGCACTTCCGCTCGATATGCGCCCGCTTCGGTGACTGTGAACGCCAAGTCGTCGCTGCCCTTGTCGACGAGCTCCCAGGCACCATCGCGGGCCACCAGCAGGCGCAGCTCGATGTCCGGCGCTTCCACGGTTGGATCGAGATCGACGATGCTGGGTTTGCTCACGTTCAGCTCGACGCCTTCGCTGAGCGCAGCCGTCTCGCCCATCTCTCGCACAGTACCGCTCTCGCTTGCGTGAAAGTCGAAGCCTTGGGCATAGCCGAACACCTCGAAGACAGCGAACAGACGCCGCGACCTCAGCGCGTCCTTGAGATCGGCATCGTCCCAGCTGCCGTCAGCTTTCGGCTTGATCAACAAGTGGTTGGAAAACCACACCATCATGCGCCGGTAGCTGTCGATTCGCTCGCCGTCGGGGAGCTTGGTCGGGAACGTGTTGCGGTGGCAATCGGTGCCCGCGGTCGTCACGCGCCGGGCGCCCGACTCCAATACCGTGGCCCAAGTTGCCAGGTAGTCTGGCTCTTCTTGGAGGATCGGCAGCACCACCAGATCCGAGTGGGGCAATAGCTCCGGGGTGGCGTCGATCTTGTTGAGCAAACCGAGCGCTGGGCCGAAGTTGCGCTGCAGGTTCTGGTGCAAGTTGTACATCTCGAACCCGTCGAGCGGCAGGTCCATCAGCTGCTTGGGCGTCCAGGTCTCGGTATGCTGGACCAGGGCTACAGCGCCGGCGCTCTTGAGCAACTCGATGGCCTGTGCATCGTCGCGTCCGTAGATGTCGCTCCGCTCGGATTGTACGTCCGACACGTGACCTTCGAGGCCGACCGGCATGGTGCCCGCTTCGGCGCCCCCCATGATGAGCGCCGGATCCTGGCCATCGCACCCGGCCCAGCTCGCTACTGGTTTTCCGTCGCGCTCGACCAATTCGTCGCCGAGCGCCTCACGGTACAGAAGCGCATCGGGATATTCGGTTCGTGTGAAGCTGTCGCGGTGGTCGCTGAGCATCACGAAGTCGTGGCGGCTCTTGCACAGGTCGCGCCGGAAATCGTCGAAGCACGGCTGACTGATGGCGTCGGTCTCTTCATCTCGAGGCTCGCCATCGCAAGCGTCGTGCGAATGGACCGAGTGGGCGTGGATCAATCCGCGGCGATCAATCCATCCCCGCGGCCCAACCTCGCGAGGCCCCGGCAGGCTCACGCCCGGAGCCCAGCCTTGCGGAACATGTCCGGTCGGGGCAGGTGCTTCAGTCTCATGGCTGCCACAGCCGAGCGCACTCACCAGCAAGAGGACAATCCCGATACGTCGCATGACGACATCATACCCGCGTTTCCCCCTCCCCGATGGCCCGGACGCGAACCCGGACCCGGACGCAGATTCAGAAGCGGACCCGGTGCGGGCGGGGATAAACCGCCCGAGATGCCCCTACGGCTATTGGTGCTGTGCCAGGACATCGTGGACACTTTTGTGCCAGGACATGGTTGACACTTT
>CAZRGL010000821.1:0-3573 GCA_964599485.1 uncultured Polyangiaceae bacterium | reverse complement strand
CGAAGTGCTGTCGCTGTCCGCGCACACGCAAGCTCACGGTCTCGATACCCAGCTGCTGGCTGATCACCGCTTCGGTTGCCACCAGGGGCTTGCCGCGCCATTGCAACTTCGAGCTGCCATAGACAGTCAGCCTCGAGCCGGCACGCTCCACCCGGTAGCACATGCGCAATCCCCAAGTGCTCGCGAAAGGGGAGATGATGTCGAAGCCATAGCGCAGCCAGCGAGGCAGCAAGGCGCGCAAAGGCAAGACGTCCTCCCAGCCGAAACCTTCTTGCGCCTCAAATGGCAAGCGGCTGAGCGCCGCACGAACCAGGTGCAGCACCGATCCTTCGCCGCCGACCACATCGTGCACGACCAACATGTCGTCACGAAGCTCGTAGTAGAGCGCTGCAGTTTGGTCCTTGGAGCGCAGCACGAGGCGACCGAGCAAATCGATCTCCGCGACAAGGGTCTCGCGCCCGCCCTCTGCTGATAGTGACAGCTCGGTGCCGTGCTCGAAGCGCAGCCACCGTGAGGTCTCACTCGCCTCCAGGTTACGTAGCGTCTCGCCTTCGGTTGGCACATGGCAGGGGAAGAGCTGATTGCCGCCCTCGCGTTGCACGACCACATCGTGAAGCTCGATAGGCAACGTTGGCGCTCCCAGTCGTGGCGAAGCCTGCAGTTGGAAGTGCAGGTGCCGCACCGGCGATCGTCCGGAGCTGCCACTCAGGCCCAACTGATCGCCGCGCTTGACGGGCTGCCCTTCGCGCACACGGATTGGCCCCGGCGACAAATGGGCGACACAGGAGTAGAGCCCAGGAGCGTGATAGATAATCACCACATTGCCCCAGTTGTCGGCGAGGTTCTGTTCGCCAATCGGGTTGTCGACGACCGTGTCCACCACCGTTGCTACGACCCCGTCAGCGCAGGCGAGTACCGGCAGACGATAGCAACGGTGATCGGTCAACTCAGAGCCGTCGCCTGAGAAGCTGAAACCGTCTTCGCCCAACACCTCGAAGTCGAGCGCCTGGGCCCAAGGGCCTTGATGGGTGAAGCTGCCGTCCACGCCCTGAGTACAAGTCCATCGCCCCAAGAACGGCGCGCCGATGCGCACCAGATAACGTGAGGCGAAGCGCGCCAAACGGGTCTGGTAATAGCTGAGGTTCTGCTCGGGGGTGCCGGCGATGAAGTCCACCGCTTTGGGTTGCCCATCCTCGGAACGCTGCCTCATGGCGTAGAGCACCAAGAAGCTCGTCAGGTTGAAGGGCAGAATCAAAACAGGCAAACCAAGTTGGTAGAGCCAGGGCAGCACGCCCAAAGTGCAAGCCGCGCAGAGCAACACGCCGCCGAGCGCCAAAGCAAACGAGGCTTTGCTCGGCACGAACCACACGCCTCCGAGCGCAATGGCAACCAGCGCGCAGTTGGCCGCGAGCGTGAGGGCAAGGCCAGGATCTCTGAGCACGAACAGCGAGTCGGCCAGTAGTGCCACCACCGCGAGCCCGACGAGCGACAGCAGGCCAGCAATACGACTGTGAGCCAGCAGCCCCAAGGCCACGAGCAGCCCCACGTCCACCCGCGGCAAGAAGAAGATGCCGCCGAGGCTTTGCAGGTACATGCGCAACACATCGGGCAAGCCGAGCTGCGCAGCCCATGGGTCGAATCCTAGCGACCGAAGCGGCACATCGGCGAGCGGCGCGACGCCCACCATCAGGTAGAACACCACCAAAAAAGGCATGGTGAGCGACGGCAATCCGAAATGGGTACCAATGGCCGAGCTCAAAGCAGCGGTAACGAGCACGCTAGCCAGCACGCAAACGAGCACCAAGCCGATCCCCAAGGGCGTCGCGTGGACGAGCGCAGCGCCGCCCAGACCGACGAGCAGCGCGTTGTAGCCACTGATCCCAGAGCGAACCAATTCGTCGGGCAAACGCAGCGCCCGCGCCATGGCCATCGAGGCCAGCACACTGAGCAAACCAGCAACCAGCATCCGCGGCACCAGGGCGGTAGCCAGCAGCAGCAAGCCGCCTACCCAAGGCGAGCTCGAAAAGAGCAGCTGCGAGTAGCTGGTCAGCACCGCGTGGGCTCCGAAGCGAAGTGATTGTTCGGAGCCCTGACCGCTCGCTGTCGCCGTCAGAGCCACGGCGGCACTTCTTCCCGCTCTAGGATGGTCTCGAGCTGCTCGCGACGGCGCATGAGCGCGTGCTGGCCGCCCTCGCCCACCATCACCACAGCCGGGCGGTAGGTGATGAACTGCATCCACTGCGTGACGTTGTAGGCGCCGACGTTGCGAAAGACGACGCGGTCGCCAATGTCCAAGGCCGGAAAGGGCAGCGTGTCACGCACCACGTCGATGTTCATGCACAGTGGGCCAAACAGCACGCTGGGCTCGCGCGAGCCGCTGAAGGGCTGCGCCGGCACGACCTCGTGGTCGTACCAAAACGAGGTGAACAGCGTGTTGACGCCGGCATCGATGATCAAGCCGCGGCGCCCATCGGGCATGCGCTTGGTGGCGATGACTGAGCTGACCAAAAAGCCCGCCTCATCCACCAACGCCCGACCGGTTTCGAGCACCAGGGTGGGACGCTCGGCAGTAGGCACATCGAGGGCTTCGAGCCCTTCGGCGACGGCTTCGGCGTAGCGATCGAACGAAGGCGAGGCCATCTCGGAGGGCAGGTACTGCGCCTTGAGCTTGTTCTGCGAGGCGAACCCCCCACCGATGTCGAGCAGCTCGACGCGCACCCCGTGGTCACGCCTTATCTCGTTGGTAAACACGGCAAGCTTGGTGCATTGCTCACGGTAGGCGCCGGCATCCATGATGAAGGTACCCAAGTGGCAATGCACACCGATGAGCTCGAGCTTACCGCCGGCCACGATGCGCTCGACGGCCGAGTGGGCTTGCCCGCTATCGAGATTGAATCCAAAGCGGCTCCACGAAGGAATCGAGCCGACGCTCATGTTGATGCGCACCAATACCCGCGGGCGCAAGTCCAGCTCCACGGCAATGCGCTCGAGCAGCGCGATCTCGTCGTGGTTGTCGATGTGGATCAGCGCGCCGGTGGGCAGCACGCGGCGCAACATGTCGGCGGTCTTGAGCGGCCCATTGATGTGAATACGCTCGCCGGGGATGCCGTTATGGCGGGCTTTTTCGAACTCGAACTCGCTGACCACCTCGGCCCAAGCGCCTTCCTTGTGAAAGACCTTGCAGACCGCGTCGAGGTAGTTGGTCTTGTACGACCAAGCGATGCGCACTTTGGCGTGACGCCGGGCAAAAGCATCCCGCAGCTCACGGTAGCGGGCCACCAGACGCTTGTGCGAGAACACGAACAGAGGCGAGCCGTACGCTTCGATGAGGGCGTCCACATCGACACCGTCGATCTGCGTCTGGGGCTGCAGCGAGTGCGCGAGCGAGAACTTGTTCATCATGCCCATCCGATGGCGGACCAGGATGGGGCGTTCGTAGATAGGCCGATTCATGCTGCAATACCTCCCGTGGAGCGAACGATTTCGCCGGTGGTGCTGATTTGTCGTAGGTCATCGAGCGTCGCTATCTGATCGATAGCGATGCGCACAAACATGGTTCCAACTTTGTAGTCG
>CAZRGL010000820.1:2896-3597 GCA_964599485.1 uncultured Polyangiaceae bacterium | reverse complement strand
GTCAGATGGATGTCGAGATCAGCCATTAGAGTGAGATTCGCACCATTTGCCCGTCGCTCTGCAAGGTGATGGCGACGACTTTGACGCCACTGAGCGGCTCTGTCCACTCCAGCGCGAGTCGTAGGATTTGGCCTGCCTGCAACGTGGCTGGCCGCGTGGTGATGGCGAGGTCGATGGTAGCGTTGATTTGCCGACCATCGCTGAGCGTGATGACCGCATCTCCAGGCAGCCACTCGAACAACGCGCGCAGCTCGACTTCCAGCACCAGCATCACGTCGTCGGTAACGACAGCTCGCCCTTGCAGCTCGAGCATCTCGGAGGGACGACTGAACAGCTCGCGCACCGATTCGACCATTCGGCGGCCGAATCCTCGACGCCCGCGAGACCTGCTTTCCGGCATCTGCGGGCTGAGAGGCTCAGGCTCCCAGGGCGCGTCGGCGGGCGTCTCTTCCAAATCATCCATCTCGTCGGCAAAGCTGTCGTAGGCTTGGGCCGCCACCGGACTCGGCGCGGCGGGTGCGGGCGGTCCCCCGGGTGCTGGCGGTGGGGCATATCCGCCCATTACCAGGCCGCCCGGAGGCATTGCCATGGCGGGCGCCATGACGGCTGCGGGGCGCAAACCAAGCTGCTGCACCGACATGCCGTGAGGCAGCTCGTGCGGGATGGTCTCGCGTCGGCTCGGGTCGCGGGGATCGACCCGG
>CAZRGL010000820.1:0-2886 GCA_964599485.1 uncultured Polyangiaceae bacterium | reverse complement strand
CACCGCTACCCAAGACGTCAGCCGGGTGGCGATCTGGTAGTCGAGACCAAGCGCGGTAATGCGCTCGTCGAGCTGATTCGCGCTGCGGCCAGGACCGTCAGCTGCACGCTTCATCTCCAAGTCCTCAACAGCTTCGCGAGCGAAGCATGCCGCCAGGGCAGGCGGACCGCTGTCTGGCTCGATGGAGGCGACTTGGATTCGGTGCTCATAGCGTCCTTGCTGCATTCGACCGCGAACGATGATTTCACCGCCAGCAGGATCGAGCCGGGTAGCGATGAGCGCCGGACAGCCCGCGAACAGATCGGGCAAACGCTCTGGTCGCTGCTCGATGAGCGCGCTGCCGCTGACGGCCAGGTCGACCACCAGAGGGGCGTCGGTGTGAGCCACCAAGCGTGCTGCTGCTTTCTCGGGATCCTCGCCGATGCCGAGCACGATCTCGACGCCGCGCCCCGCCCGCGCGGCCGGACCGGTGAGCGAACGGTTGATGGCGCTGCCGACGCCCACGGTATGAAGGCGGGCGTTTTGCGGGAGCTTGCTGAGGATCTCGGAGACGATCTCGCTCTCGAAACCGATGAGCCCATCAGTGATGAGCACCACCTGACGTTGGGCGTCGCCGCGCACTGAGCGCAGCGCCTCGACGATGCCACTATGCATCTCGGTGCCTCCGCCGGCGCGCAGGGCGCGCAGCCACGCGCAGGCTTGCTGTTTGGTTGCAGCATTGGTGCGCTGCGGCTTGCGCTTCCAGCGGCGCGGGCGCATCGAAAACTCGATCAGCTCGAGGCTGTCGCGATCGGTGAGGGTATCGACCAACGCCAAGCTGAGGCGGCGTGCTTGCTCGAGCGGCTCACCATGCATCGAACCGCTGGTGTCGAGTAGCACGATGAGATCGCGGGCCACTGGCTCGAGGCGCTCGCGTTGACTGGGCGGCACGAGCGTGAGCAGACCGAAGCCACTGCCGCCGCGTGCATGACCGTTTCCGGGCCGGGCCACGACGACGCCTGCCGCGATTTGATTGGCCGCAACTTGCCAATTGACCACCACATCGCGGTCGAGGCGCGCGCCTTGCTCATCGACAAAACCGACGTCGGTCACGCCCCGCCCGCGGATGACATGCAGCGTGTGCGACGGCGAGTGCGGCCTGGCCCCTTCGGCAAGCTCATCAGCGATGCACAAGCTGAGCTGGGCCCGCGGGCTGATCGGGCCGTTGGCGACATCGACTGCCATGCGGCTTGCGTCTCTCACTCTTCCCTCGCCGCCCATGTAGCGCGGCGCCACCACAGTGGGAAAACGCCACTGCCAGTTACCGTCGGCGAGCCAAAGCAGCTTTTGGTCGACCACCACCTCGCAATGCACGCGCTCGCCAGCGGGAATGTTGCCAACGTCCTGTGTGAACAAGCTCGACCGATCCTGCTCCAACAGTGCCGCGCTGCGGCCCTCGAGGATGGCGCGCTCGTAGCGGTCGCGGGCCTTGGTCTTTGTGTCGACCTGACCCACGACGCGCTCGTCACCAATCGTGAAAGCAAACCCACTTACGGCGCCCTCGGCAGGGAGCGGCAGCTGATAGCGCACGCTCAGCGGCTGATCGTAGGGATTGTCGAACTCTTGCTTGAGCACGACGCGGGCGAGACCGCCGCTTGCCTCGACCTCTAGCGCGCTGCCAACCAAGGGCAGCTGGCGCCCATCGGTGGACACCAGTCGTCCGCCAGCTTGCTCGTTGATGTGTTGTCGGGGCGCCGAAGGCATAGTGGGCATGGTCATCATGGTGAGGCTCCTGCTCAATGTTTTTCTGTGTTTGATTGCGTTTGTCGCCCGACCAACGCGCCCTGAGTCGATCTGGTGACAAGAAATCGCAGGCCGCGGTTGGTTTTTTTTCGCGCTATGCTCTTGGGGTCTTGAGCGGGAATGGAAAAAAGAACAGCAGCGCCCGGGTAGCCGTCTTCTTGGTCATGATGGTATTGCTCGGCTGGACCGGCTTCACCGTCTACGAACGCATCGTGCCTGGGACCAGGACAACGGACACCGCCGTCAGCAAGGATGCCCAGCGTCTCGACCAGCTCATCGCCCGAGCCGAAGCCAAGCTCGAGGAAGCCGACTTCGAAGGCGCTCGCGAGCAACTGACGAAAGCAAGCGGCCTGGCCGAAGAGGACCCCCGCGTGGTCGAGGGGCTCGCCGAGGTTGCGTTGCTGTCAGCCGAAATGCACTGGTGGCGCTTCTCGCTCAGCGACGGCTCCGCTGATCCCAAGCTGCGCCGCGCCGCCCTCGATCGCTTGCAGGCGCAGGCAACCAAAGCGCTGAACCGCGCGGCCAAGGCACAAGCCAAGCTCGGCAAAGCTGCTGGCGCTCGTAGGCTGGCCCTTGGTCGCCAGCGCCTCGACGCCATGCTCGTCTACGCCTTGGTGCACAGCGGTGAGATGGAGCGCGCCAAAGCGGTGCTCGCAGCCCGCAAACCCAACCACCCCGAGGCAGCACTGCTGCGCAAGCTGGTGCCGCGGCCCGCCCCATCCTCCTCTTCATCGACGGCGCCAGCCGACTCCGCCAAGCCCGCCGCGAGCCAAGCCAAGCCAGTTGCCGCCGCCGGTGCGCGCCGCCCAGGCGGCGGTCCCGCAGAGTGGGCCAAGAAGGAGTACGAGTTCGAAGAGGAGCCCACGCTCAAAGGCCCCACCACCCCAGGCGAGCTGCAGCTGCCGGTCAAGGAGTAGCTCCGACACCGGCGCCGGCGGATTCAGTGGCGGCCGCCCGCGAGTCCCCACGCAGCTGTGAGCCGACCAGTGAGAGCCTCAGACACCGGCGACCGACTAGCGCGACAAAAAGGCCTAATGGAGAACAATTTCACGCTCTATCGCCGGTAGGGCTCCAAATTGTTCTCCATTCGGCCATTTTTCCTCC
>CAZRGL010000819.1:0-3665 GCA_964599485.1 uncultured Polyangiaceae bacterium | reverse complement strand
GTACCGGTACCAGTCACCTGTCACTTAGCAAATCCCACTTTTCGGCGGATTTGCTATTGTATTCAATGAGTTGCAGTGTGCCGATTTTGGTACCGGTACCAGTCACTTGTCACTTATGCCGTCTGGCTCCGGCGCCGATCTAGGCTGGGATTCGGCCAGGCGCTCGGTCGCGACTCATCGCGATTGCTGCCTCGTCGCTGCAATGGGAGCTTCTGCGGTGCCCATGAGCAAGACTCTGTTCAGTCACGATCTGCGCGTATTGCTGTGTGACCAATGCGGCGCGGCGATTGATGTGGCCATCAGTGGTGGGACGGTGCAGTGCCGGTACTGCAACGCCACCAACCACTTGGTGCAGCGCGACGAGAGCGCTGATCTCGCCGAGGCGCAGGCGGCCGCTCGGAGCAACATCTCGGAGTCCGAGCGGGTCACCTTGCTGCGACAGCAGGACCACCAACCGCTGATGCCGCCGCCGAGCTTGATGCATCTGGTGGCCGGCGACGAGCTCGGCACGGGCATGGTCGAGCACGCCATGAACGAGTGGCAAACGACGCGAAGGCGACTGCAGGGCGGGGCTCCTTTTTCAGAGCAGGAACATCTGTTTCATCTGACGCTGTTGCTCACCCCGCATCTGGACGAGCGCCGACAACGGGCGTTCTTGGAGACGGCAAGCGAGACGCTGCCCGACGCGCGTCATCGCCACCTGTTACGTTGTCTGATGGCCAAGCGCGCCGTGCTCGCCGGTGACCTGGCCTCCACTGAATCTTGGCTCGCGCTCTGCAATCCCAAGCCGACGGATTTGCAGATGGACAGCGGTTATCGGCTTGCTTGCTGCTATCTCGCAATAGCCCGTCGTCAGCCCAAAGAAGTGCTCACGCTCTTGGGTTATCGTTTCGACGACGTGCCCATTGCCGATGGCCTCGACACCGAAGCAGCCGTGCTTCGCGCCCACGCCTACGAGATGAGTGGCGATCGCAACAGCGCCACCGCGCTCTTGCAGGATCTGCTCTTTCGCGACCCATGGCATATCGCTCCCGCCGACCGCGCCATCGCCCACGGCAAGGCCTTGTCACTCTGCGCCGGAAGCTATTCCGCAGCCCGCGAGCAGGTCTGGACACACGCCGACGACAAGCTGCGGCCGAAGCCAGCTTCGTTTCTTTCGTTGGCCCTACCCGTTTTGCTATCTACGGGCTTGCTTCTCGCCACCGTGTATTTCCTCTTTGCCCCTGGCTTGGACCCGGGAACACGCGGCGGCGGCGGAGGCAACACCGGAATCTGGGGCCTTCTCATCACCATCGGGACGATCGCGTGGCTGCTCGTCGCACGTCACAATCGAAAAATACGCCTACACGGGGTTCTGACCTTCGCGCGTTTCGTGCCCGAAACGATGGAGGACCGGCGAGGCAAGAACAGCACCACGCGTTACTGCAAGGGCTACATCGAGATCAACATCGGTGGACAGGTATTCAAGGAGCCACGCATGATCGCCAGTGAGACGATGTTGCGCCCAGGTTACTATCCTTGTCTGGTTTTGGCCGAGGCGCCGAAGAACGCTCCCCTCTTGGTCGAATGGAAGTGACACGTGAGCAAGACACTGTTCAGCCACGATCTGCGCGTTCTTCTATGTGACCAGTGTGGCGCGGCAATCGACGTAGCGCTCAGTGGTGGGATCGTTCAATGCCGTTATTGCGACGCAACCAATCACTTGGTGCAGCGCGACGAGCGTGCCGATCTCGCCGAAGCCCGTGCCGCCGCCGAGAGCACCATATCGGAATCGGAGCGCTTGGCGGTGCTTCGGCAGCAGGACGGTCAACCACTGATGCCGCCGCCGAGCATGATGCATCTGGTGGCTGGGGACGAGCTCGCGACCGGTATGATCGAGCAAGCCAGCAGCGAGTGGCAAGCGATGCGTCGTCGCCTGCAAAGCGGCGCGCCGTTTACAGAGCAAGAGCACCTGTTTCATTTGACGCTGCTGCTCACCCCGCATCTGGACGAGCGCCGGCAGCGGGCGTTCTTGGAGACGGCTAGCGAGATCCTCGAGGATGCCCGTCATCGCCACATGTTGCGCTGTCTGATGGCCAAACGCGCGGTGCTCGCCGGCGATCTCGCGTCTACCGAGGCCTGGCTTGCGCTGTGCAATCCCAAGCCGACCGATCTGCAGATGGACAGTGGTTATCGCCTGGCGCGTTGCTACCTCGCCATAGCGGGCCGGCGTCCCCAGGAGGTGCTCGAGTTGTTGGGCTACCGATTCGACGACGTGCCCATTGCCGATGGCCTGGACACCGAAGCGGCGGTGCTACGCGCGCACGCCTACGAGATGAGCGGCGATAAGCCGAGCGCCACTCGGTTGCTGCAAGAGTTGCTTCTGAGCAACCCATGGCACATCGCTCCCGCCGACCGCACGATTGCATTTGGCAAAGCGCTGTCGCTCTGTCCTGCGACCTACGCTGCGGTTCGCGATCCGATCTGGACCCGAGTGGACCAAAAGTTGCGGCCCCCCCCAGGTCTATTCGGCATGGTTGGCTGCGTGCTGGTCATCTTTGTCTTGTTGGGCGCAGCCGTGTTCGCCAACTTCGTGCCCGACTGGTTTGCGAACGAGAAGGAACGAGTTTGGTTGACAATCGGCTGCGTCGTTCTCCTTTTGGCCGCGCTTGCAACGTTGAACGCGAAGGGCCGCGTGAGAAATCTGCATAAGCGTGGCGTGTTGGCTTTTGCCCGCTTCGTGCCCGAAGAAATGGTCGACGTTCACAGTGACAACAACACCACGCGAACGTGCAAAGGCACGCTCGAGATAAGCCTGGGTGATTCAGTTTTTAGCGAGTCACGCTCATTCGTGTACGACACGATGCTGCGCCCCGGCTACTACCCGTGCCTGTTCATTCCCGAAAAGCCGGATACCGCTCGAGTACTAGTTGTCTGGGGCTAAGACGATAGAGCGGACGGATTGAGCCCGAGCCATGCGAGAGGCCAGATGATGGCCAAGCGACTCAACGCGCCCGTGACACGCGCCGCTAGCAAGTCGAATGGAAGAGGCCACCAACCGCTCGGCCGGCGTCCACCAAACGGTTGTACGTCTGTGCAGCTTGCTGCGACTCTTCGATGAGCACCTCGACATTGCGGTTGCGCAACAGCGCGAGGGTCTCGGGGCTCGTTTGCAGTCGCAACCGCATGCCGCGACTGAGCACGATGACTTCTGCGCCATGCTCGAGCAACTCTTGGACGTCTGCTGGTTGAATCCCTGGCATATGACGCGTGCCCGTCTCGTTCCAGTCCCAGCTGCGGCCACCACCGGGATACAGCTTGTAGTCCTTGCCCTGGCCACAGCCTTCGACCGTCATGGCGCCCCACGCGAATGATTCGATGCGCGGGGAAGCTGCTTTGATGGCGCTGCTCATCGCAGGCCGGTATCGATGGTCTCGACAGCGCCACTTCCCTTGTCGTAGATCCACACCGTGCCATAGGTGTCGTCACGAGATGCGGGAGGCGTGAGCCCTAGGAAACCGAATAGCTCGTTCATCACGGCGTATTGGAAGGTCACCACCAGATCATTCGCGCCCCAGTCGCTCTGGTTGATAGCGGCGATGAGCTCACGCGCACTCGAGGCGGTTTCCACTTGGATCGCCGTGCTATTGGCGAGGGGCGCTACCGTCTGCACGCAGCGGTCGGGC
>CAZRGL010000818.1:0-3665 GCA_964599485.1 uncultured Polyangiaceae bacterium | reverse complement strand
GCCGACGAGCAAGCCGACGCGCTGAGCGCCAAGAACCACGTTTACCCGTGCGTTACCGAGCCGGGCGCTTGCACCGACATTGCCAACGACTTGGAGACCCAGGAGAAGCTTGCTCGCGCATCGATGATCACGTTCATCGTGGGCGGCTCGATTTTCCTCGGCGGCACCTTCTTTGCCATCAAAGAAGTCCCGGGCGATCGCAGCGCGAGCAGGCGCGGCGGCACGACCGCGGGTGTGCTCAGCAACAACGTGGCTGTACCCAACAACAGCACTCCTGGGCTGAGGATTGGCATTCGATGGTAAGCGGCGCACGATTGGCCATAGGGCGCAGTGTTGTCTGGATGAAGCGCGGGGCCTGGGTCGTACTGGCAGCTTTGGTCGGAACCGGCGCTGCGGCATGCTTCAACGACACTTGGGACTGCGATCGCAACCCGCTGCTCGAATGTGGACGTTTCGCGCCGCACGCTTGGACTGCCGCGGGCGGACAGGGTGGCACCGGCCCTTCGCCAATTCCTGGCTCCGGTGGGCAAGGTGGTCAGTCGACCAGTAGCAGCCCCGGTGGCGGACAAGCTAGCGGAGGCAATGGCGGCGCCGGTGGCGCGGGTGGTGGCAAGTGAAACAACAATGGCTACAGCCAGCCGGCGGCGTGCTGATAATCGCGGCGACCACACTGGCACTGGGTTGTGAATACAACGGCTATCTCCCCCCCAAGAGCAACCTCGGCTGGGAATTCGTTGCCTACAGCTGCCTCGGATTCGAAGACCCATTTTGCGACGACGCCGAGCCGCTGCTGATACCTGCGTCGGACTCGCTCTCCTCGCATGCACCGATCGGTTTGGGCTCTCGCTTCGGCGTGTCGGATGGCTCGGCGGTTTCCACCGAGCGGCTCACGCCCATGCCCACAGGCGGCTTTGAGGCGAAGAAGGTGGGCATTGCCGCGGTGGTCTCCGCTTCCGACTTTGCCCACTTCGATGTCCGTAAACCAGTAGAAGTGGTCGTCACCCACCGGGCTCCGAGCGGCTTGTTCACCAATCGCGTCGGAAAGACGGCCTTCAATCTGAGCCTGCCCGAGGACAAGTTTCGCGCAATGCTCGCCGACGCCGAAGGAAACGCGCTGGCCGGCGCCTATAACTGCAAATGGACCACGACCGACAAAGCGGTCATCTCGATTCAGGGCTCGGCGCACAAGAACCTCGTGACCTTCCGGATCGAAGGCGCAGGCACAGCCACCCTGCGCGTCGAGCTGGGCGACTTCTCTCAAGACATCGACTTCAACATCTCCCAATGATGAAACGCCCCACTCACGCTATCGCAGTCGCCGTCATGGCAACCTCGCTGCTGGCCTGCAACGACCTCGAGGTCGAGCTGGTTCAACTGACCGAGCCGCCACTACCTGGAAGGGTTACCGAGACCAGCATCGAGGTGACCGAGGGAACCGCCATCGGCGTGCGCATCGTCGTGATCGAAGACGGATCGATCATGGTCGACCCCGGCGAGATCGAGTGGCAACTGGAGGGCACCGCGGCCACCTTCCAATCCGTCTACAATTCGCCCGGTTACTACATCATCGGCGGCGCAAAAGTGGGCCAATCCAGCGTGATCGCCAAAGACGGATCGCGCGAGGTGGCCATCCCCGTCATCGTGCAGCCTCAATAGGATCGAGGCTGGCGCTACTTCGAGGTCCGTCGCCGAGCCCTGAAGTCCTTCATCAGCTCGCGACAACGCTTGTCGTGCTCGGCGCGGTCTGGATCGTCCTCTTCGGAAGCGCCGAGCTCGAACGCGCGGACGCAGTTGGGGTGCTCCAACCGTGAGGCTGCGCGAAACTCACGCTTGAAGCGAATCAGGTCGAACGCCTGGCCCAACCGAGGGCGCAGCACCTTGAGCGCACATTCCTCTGCTGTTTCGATCTCGGTGGCCCGATACACGCTACCCATTCCGCCCTCACCGATGAGCTCGTCGATGCGGTAGCGATCGGCGAACAGATCGCCTGGCTGCGGCCCGCCAGGGATCTTCGCGCTTTCAACACTACCGAGCTTGGGCATGCAGCCCGAGTCTTCCACACCCTGTCAGCCAGGACAAACGGGCAGAGCGCAACACATACACCGAGTCGATTGGCCAGCGTCAGCTGACAACAGGTATTCGAACGCCCCGCATGCCCATGTTTGCATGCGCGAAACCTGTCCTCGGGCAGGATCAGGTTGAAGGCCGCGTTGCCGACCAAGGGCCCTGGATGGGTCACGCTGTCCGCAGGGGCGCAGCCATCAGCGCCTCGAAAGCGTCGAAGGTCAGGCTCTGGGCGCCGTCGCACCAGGCGTGCTCCGGATCGGGATGGACCTCGACAATCAGACCATCGGCGCCAGCAGCGAGCGCGGCCCGCGCCAAAGGAGCGACGAGGTCATCAGTACCCGCCGCATGGCTCGGATCGGCGATGACAGGTAGTCCGCTCCGCTTCTGCAAAATGGGGATCGCGCCCACATCCAGCGTGAAGCGAGTCGATCGTTCGAAGGTTCGAATCCCCCGCTCGCAGAGCACCACGCCTGGCCTGTCATGTCCGGCGGACAGCCGGCCGAGGAGCACATACGCCACCGCCTGTACGACCTCGTCGAGCGTGGCTGCCAATCCGCGCTTGAGCAAGATTGGCAGACCCGACTCGTGCGCCGCGATCTCGAACAGCAGCGAGCTATTTTGCATGTTGCGCGAGCCGATCTGGAACATGTCGACATGACGACTGACCAGATCGAGATGGCTGGAATCGAGAACCTCGGTTACCACGGGCAAGCCCGTCTTGTCGCGAGCGAGTGCCAGATGCTCCAACCCCTCTGCGCCCAATCCGCCAAAGTCGAAGGGTGAAGACCGCGGCTTGAATACGCTACCACGAAGCACTTGCGCCCCCGCGGCGGCGACGCGATGAGCCGTCTCGAGTAGCTGGGCCTCGCTCTCGACCGAGCAGGGCCCGGCGATCACCGTTGGCGCGCTGCCGCCAAACACGGCGCCGCTCGACAGCTCGACCTTCTTGAGCTCGTCCGACCAGCACTCGAAGATGCTCTCTGCCTTGGGCAGCGGCACCACTTGCCGTACGCATGGTAATTCACGGACACGCTCTACGCGCCCGTCGCTCATGTCGATCGCGCGAACGCTGAGAAGCTTGTCGCCGTGTCTTCGCCACCTCGGATCGTTCGCGCCCACACCGAGCTGGTCGAGCACGCGCGAAACCGATGAAGCGGGTGCGTCGGCGTTCAGGCACACGACCACGAGACTGGCCGCTGCGGTCATGGCACCGCCTTGGGCACTTGTACCACTGCTTCGATCTCGATGAGCAGCTCTGGCCGACACACGTCTGCCAAGATGTTGACCAGCGGCAGATCGAGATTACCCATCATGCGCTTGACCTCGCCGTATGCCCGCAGTGTCTCCTCGTCCTTGTAGAAAAAAGTGCCGCTGCAAATATCTGCTAGGCTCGCCCCTTCGCTTTCAATCAGCGCAGCGATGTTGAGCAGCGTTTCGACAATCTGCCCCTGTCGGTCGTCGATATGCAGCGAGCGCCCTGCGGTGCAGATGCTAGCCGTCCCAGATACCAGGATGGTCTTCTGGCCCTCGATGTCGAGCGTCATCCCGCGGGAAAAAGCCGAGCCGTATTCTAGCGACGGGTTCTGCCGCTTGCTCAG
>CAZRGL010000817.1:0-3666 GCA_964599485.1 uncultured Polyangiaceae bacterium | reverse complement strand
GGCTGGTTGATGCCCAGCGGCAAGGTCCTCGGCGTCACAATCAGCTTTTCTCAGTAGCCTGAGCTGGTTGGCGTCCCCGCACGCCCGCGACGATGCTCAGCAGAGCACCCAACCTCCCGCTACCGGACTCGCGTGCACCGTCGTGATCCTTCCGCCGCGTTTTTCTTATTCGTAACGTTCTGGATCGTGATCACGTTCTTGCTCGCCCGCCTGATGCGGTACTTCAACGCCCAATCGCCCTTGTCAACGGTGACGCGTAGCGCGTTTCCGTCCTTTCGGTACGAATACGGCCCTTCTTCATCTTCCCGCCCCTTCCCGGAGTACATCGTTCCGTTGATGAAGCTGTAGTGCAGGCCAGAGCATCGCCAATCACCAGAAAAGAACGCCTTGGGCTGGGATGGCCTTTCCGACGCCCGTGGCTTGTGTTGGCACTTCCTTCCGAAGAAATGTGTGTTCTGCACATAGCCCGTCTTGCCCTCTTGCGCTCCATCAAGAATACAAATCCGCGCGTCGACATGGCCGGGCTTGCGCTTGATCGTCTCGGGCTTCTTGCCCGATCCACGTAATCTCACGATTCGGGTACCCGGCTCTAGCTTCGCCCGCCGCTTGCCATTCTTGCTGCGGAGTTCGATCGTGGCCCCGTCCTTTCCGACTTCATCGCAGACGTACAGATCCTTCGTGCGCTTGACGTCGTGCTTCGCGCAAGCGTCTCCGTCGGATTCACCAGCCAGCCCAACGACTGTCAGGACACCGCACAGCCCGACCAGCCCGACGACAACTATGCCAAGGACGATCGGGCCCTTGCTATTCTTTGGTGGCGAGTGCGGTTGCCGCTGTGACTGCCACTGGTGCTGAGCATGCCCATGGTGAGCTGGAGCCCCTTGATGTTGAGCATACCCTTGATGCTGCGCAGCATGCCCGCCACGAGGATGCCCGCATCTCGGACATGATTGGGCCTGTGGAGAAACCCGGTTGCCACAGGCTGGGCACTGAGCCAGTTGCATCGTTGATCCCCTCCGCGATGGCAGCGTAGCAGAGGTGGTGCGGAGCGTCGTGGTGGACGGGCCGTGCGGGTTGCCAACCCTTCGAACGACTGCTTTTGGACTAAGCCGCGCAAAGCCGCACAAGACCGCCGCTGCGTCGCCGACTCGCATGAGATGCAATTGGCCCTAGCGACGAGAAACCGTATAGGTCGCCGACCAACGATCGCAATTCACCTGGCGCTCGAAGCGATGAAGCGCGTCAAGCATGTCCATGATGGCTTCGGCCTCATGTGCGATGGCAGCGTACTGTTGAGAGAAGAACAGGTCCGACAACATGATCATGGTGCAGAGCCATTTTTCGTGTCCGCTACCATTGCGGTGGACAAAGGCGTGAAGAGCGACGAGTCCGGTTCCGTCTGCGACCAGCGGATTCGAAGACTCGCGTTGGTGACGTTCGTCTGAGCGCCAGCCTTGTGCTCGGCCTCCGGTACATGCGGTCTGGCCGGGAGGTCGGCGTGGGCTCTCACCATCGACCCCTGACCCTGACAAAAGACCACCTTGCAGACTTGGGAAACTACTGGACGGTCAGCCACGTCGTCGGCGAAAGCTCCCAGTTCGCATTGTGCCAGCAGATCGACTCCGCCAACATCCTGGACGTGCACGTCGAGGTCGTTGCGTTCGGCTTCGACTTCGACACAGGCAAGCGCGTTCATGGCCGCGCCCGTTATCCTTGGCTCAAAAGCAAGGTGCCGTGCGGCGACTTCGCATACAGGCCAACGCTCGACGCAGCGATGGACGCGTACTTCAACAAAGTGGACGTCAGCAAGAGCGACGACGACTTTTGGCCCCTCTTGCGCTGAGCTTGGCGGCCCGTCGCCTCGACGTACGAGGGCCGGTTGCCAACCAGCCCAATCGTCGGAGAATCGTCGGAGATGGCTCCCGATGGCGACGGTTGCCGTCATGGGCGTCAAGCATCCTGGTTGGCGATCCAGAAGAGGCGTTGACCGTTACCGCATGGGAAGGCCATCAGCCCTCACGGCGGTAGTCGAGGAAGAACGAAAGCCCACGGTAGACGCAGATCTTCATCTCTTCGTGTACAGCTCGCATCAGCGCCCAGACCTCGGCGTGGACCCTCGTGTCGCCGACCTACAAGTCGATGACCATTAGAGGTCGTATGGGCACGCTCGGCGGCGGGTCATGTAAACCGGCTTGTTCACTTGCGCAGTGGTCTGCATGGAGCTACCTCTTCCTGCCCGTAGCTAGGGCTAGGCAACATGAAGAAACAGGTCCGCTACACGAAGTGTTGGGCACGTTGCCTTGGCAACTGTGTTGGCGGCATTTCAGGAGAACACCTCGTCTCAGATAATCTGTTCGACGGCAGCTTCGTAACGGTTGCTGGGGGCCCATGGTCCCTCGGGGAATCCCGCACCATCGGTCGGAAGCGACTGAGACGGCGCATCCTTTGCCGACGCCACAATACCGCGCTGTCTCCCGCTGACGAAGAGGGCGGCAGGCTGTTTCGGGGAATCGTGGACGTGGACTCGTTGCTCGCTCAGGCGAGGCGCGACGGCGTCCCGAAGCGCTATCGACGTGACTTCAGAGGCGAACTGGTCGAACGGTGGTTTCTGAAGACTGCGATCAACCTGTTCGTCGTCAACGGTGGCGACAAGATCTGGGAGACTGGCGCAGAAGCCACGGAGCCTCCGCCGCGGTTCGTGTCCGCCGCATTCGGTCGCGCGAGACTTGACCACCCACAGGGCCTGTACAACTGGGCGGGAACTGCGTTGGGCGACAAGATCTCGATCACGCGTGAGCTTCGGTTCACACCTGTTGTGCGTGACACCAATGTGTTTGTTGGTGGGCACTTCATACTTGCTGGTTTGTCCTTTCTGATTTGGCTGAGCGATGCGAATGTTCCATGGTCCAAACTCAATGCTTTTCATCGACACTTGGGCGGCGACTTGAACGACGGGCCCGCCGCCGGGACGTTGCACCTCAGTTGGCCGCCAGGGTGGAAGCGGTCGTCGGCTTGCACGCTGACCAGGTGAACGCCTCATCGCTGCGGGCGATGCTCTTGGCCTCGCGAGCTGGAGAGACGCGGGCCTATCCAGGGCATCCTCAACCTTGGCCCGACGACCCCCTACAACCCCATCTGCCACACCCCCCTCTCGACCTTCAGAGCCTCCTTGAGCACCCCTTCAAGCATCACCCGTTCATGAGCCCCTACCCCTAGCTCCAGTGCCGCACGACCTACCTCAGCTCGAACCCAAGCTGCCTTGGCCGTTGGGTCGTCGGTGTTGGTGGCTTCGTCCTTGAGCATATCGGCGATAGTGTTCACCGCGACCTTCAGGTCGTCGAGGTAGTTGTCGTCATCACGGTGCCTTCACCGAGCCCCGGCACAACTGTTACCGCGCGACGTAGTTGACGCTGTTCGAGCTGTTCTCGCGCAAGCTGGGTGATGCGACCAAGCCCTGAACGCGCCGAACATTCCGCCTTGCTTGCGTCGCCATTGGAGCGCTTTCGCAGCCAGGCAGTCACCTCGCTCATGAGGAATCTCGGTGCTCCGCCAGGACCGCCGATGCGAATGAGCGGTGCGCCGTCACGAGCAAGGGCGTCAACCGACCGTACCGACACCGACAGCGCCTCAGCGAGCTGTCGCCTATTGAGCATCCGCTCGTGCGGC
>CAZRGL010000816.1:0-3671 GCA_964599485.1 uncultured Polyangiaceae bacterium | reverse complement strand
GCAGGGGCGGCGCGATGTGGCGGGCGGAAAGGTCGAAGTCCAATACCACAGTGACGGGGCGGGTGCCGATTTCCTTGAGTACTACGCGGACAAGCGAAAAGCACGACTGGGCGCCTACCGCTCTTGCGAGGGTGGAACCATTAGAAAGTCAATGGAGTCGGAGCTTTGGAGCAAGAGTCACATCCAAGCGCTCACACGAGCCAGACCGCATGCGGTCTGGCTGTGCGCCGTCGGAGAATGGTCCTACTGGCATCCGAACGGAAAGCTCGCAGCAAAGGGGAGCTACTTGTCTCCGAGCCAGAAGTCTGCTGGCAATGCGAAAGGGCGAGGTCGTGTTGGGGTGTGGCACTGGTGGCGCAAGAATGGGCGCTTCAAGGAAGCAAGGTGCTACCACGGGGCAAGCGGTGTCGAGCGCCTCATCTGGACGACTACGAACAAGAGCGATGCCACTGAGAATCCGTGCCCATAGCGGAACTTGCCCGCGGCAAAAACCAATACATATTCAGCTGTTACGAGCGCATTCCACTCAGCGGCTTTCTGACGCCTTTTCCGTCTTCTTCGGCTAGCAGGCGAATGATCATTCACGTACTTCGGCCGTCCTGCCGATACCTCGTGCAGCCACACGCTTTCACGAGGGGAAAAAACATGTGGATCATTCTTTATCTCGCCTTGAGCGCCGTGCCGATTCCTGTCGCCGTGAGCGCGTTACCGATTCCTGATTGTGTAAGACACACAGATTGCGGCGCATTTGACGAGTGTCTCGTCGGGTACTGCAGCGACAACCGCTGCAGCCTGCGGAGCAGATGCGGATGAGCGGGGTAAGGGCGGGGCATCATGAGCGCGATCACGCCCCTTCCAGTGCGGAATGGACGATCGAAACCCTGCTGGAGCGGGTCCTTCGTCCGCTAGACAAGATTCTCTGGCCGCTGTGCTGGGACTCCTCGTTTGAACGCGCAGCGCAGCGTGGCAACCCTGATGCAGCGGATTACATTATCGACTACAGGGATTCGCCTCATTGCCGAGCGCGCACGCCATCCACACACTCGTCCAGTGACACCGGATTCCACCCGGTCACCCTGAATCAGGATTCCCGTAGGGTCGCTTGGACGGGGTGCCGAATCGACTACAGAGACCCCGGCTATTTGGATCCCCATGAGCGGAGACCCGACGGAAGCTGCCGCTGTTCTGAGGTGCGCGAATGAGCGGCGGCCAGGATATCGACAGGATACTCGACCGGATAAGGAAGCTGCTCGCGCTCGGAGAATCATCGAACGAGCACGAAGCAGCCATCGCGGTCGCTAGAGCACAGGAGCTTCTCGCCAGATACCACCTGAGCATCGAGGATCTTCACGCGGCCGAGTATCGAGCCAACATCATTGAGGAGCCGATCGTCTTCGAGGGTCGGTCGCAGATCGATTGGGTGTATCGCCTGTTCAAGGCCGTGCAGGAGGCTTTCGACTGCCGATCGCTGGTCGTGTACCGGAGTGGGACGCAGCCGAAGGAGCCGTGGAGAAAGCCGCGCCGGTACGAGATGCTGGTCCTGGTGGGAACGGAAGCGAACATCAAGGTGGCGCGCCTTACGTTCGACTACCTGTGCGACACGGTGGAGCGGCTGACGAAGAATCACGAGCAGGAAACCTGCGACCAGTACGGCTACTGGGAATTCGACGACGAGTACCTCGACTCGTTCAAGAACGGGCTGGCGTTCACGATCGGCTTTCGCCTGCGCTTGAAGGTCGCCGAAAACCGAGAGAAGGCCGAACAGGCTGCGGTGAGCGCAAGTGGGACGGGGCTCGTACTGCATCAGGAAAACGCGCTTGACGAGTACATGAAGAAGTACAGCGAGGGTGATTACGAGCGGAGATCGAGAGAACGTAGCGAGAGCGAGATCGGTTTTCGTTTCGGCCTTGAAGCAGGCCATGACGTTGGCCTCGATACTCAGATTCATGGAGGCGAGGCGAGGCGGCTGCTTCCCGGGAAGTAAAACGGGGCGGTTTCATGCCGCGTTGTTTGAAAACCGTCTCATCTTGGCGGTCTGGCTCGAGCCTCGCTGCGAGGTATCCGCGTTTCTCTCGGTCGCGGTCCTGAAAAACTCATTTCATATCTGTCTGTACGGTAGTCCTATGGGACAACTCACTAAATTAATTGAAGAAAACGCGCACAGCTAAGTTGATTCCGAGGGATGACTGTGGCAAGCTAACGGTGCTGGTGGGGCCGCATAGCTTGCCGGTCGTACAGATGCACTCCATGGCTCGGGCGGCGGTTCCGTCCTTCGGGCATATCATGCAAATAACCCAATGTTTTAGAGAGGTTTGGCATGGCTATGTCCAGTCACACGCTACTGACTGTCAAGCAGGTCGCTGAGCAATTGTCGCTTTCCGAGAAAGGAGTCTACGGCATGGTGGAGTCGAAGCGCCTGCCCGCGTACCGGGTTGGCAACCGACTTCGATTCCATCCCAAGGAAATAGAGCGGTGGCTGACGGCCAATCGTACCGGGGAGGGACAGGCGTCGTGAGGGTCGTCGGAACGGGCTGTGGCCGGGAGGATCGGCGCTGGACCGTGAAGGAAGTGGCCGACCACTTTGGCGAGGCCCCATGGCTGACGACGGATGAGGCAGCCGCATTGGCTAGGGTGTCGGCCACGCGGATCCGTGACGCCATCGATTGCGGTGAGTTGTTGGCGCACAACGTGGGCACGGACCTGCGCAAGAGGTACCGGGTACATGTGGACGATCTTGAACGGTGGCTGCGACGAGCGCCAACCGCTGATGCATTGGAGGTAGACGATGGGCAGGGACACGCTGCAGACGGTTGGGGCCCCCGGAGTGTTTCGAAGGGTCACCGACGACAGGCTAGTCGTTCGGGTGACGATCACGGATCCCAGGACTGGAAAGCGTCGCGATCGAACGAAGCTGATGCCGAAGGGGGCAACGGTTCGGAACGCCCTCGACGTGGCGGCCGAGCTTCGGCAGGAAGTGCGCGACGGAGCCGACCAGCGTCGAAGGATGCCGAACGTGCGCGACTACTCCGAGACCTACTGCATGCGGAAGGTGAGCCGGGCTGAGTGGACGAAGGGCAGCACAACTTCGGACACCGCGGTTAGCGTGCTCAAGAACCAGATCTGGCCGTCGCTCGGCGATCTGCTGCTCGATCGGCTGACGGTCGAGGACCTTCGGGTGTGGATGGACGATCAGGTTCGATCCGGCGCGGCTGCCGGGACCATAGCGCAACGCTGGAAGTTGCTGGGCGCGATCGTTCGATCTGCCTGCGCCGAGTACGGCCTGTCGGACATCACGCCCGCCGTGAGTGCGCCGAAGGTGTCGAGCAAGGGAGGGCGTGACCTCGTGCTGCTGCCCAACCAGCTTCGGGCTCTGCTCGTGTTCGTCCGCGAGAAGGAGGCGCGGTGGTATCCGCACTTCGTCGTCGGGTTCGCGTCAGGGGCTCGGGTGGGTGAGGTCGTCGCTGCGCAGGTTGGTGACTTCGAGTTGGCGGGCGATGTCGGGGTCTGGACCATCTCGCGGCACGTGGGTCGGCATCAAATGGTCGTGGAGGGGTCCAAGACCGGGCCGGGGCGTGTGGCGTACCTGCGCTTGTCAACCAACTACCAGCCTGGAATATCCGGACAGGTCGCAGCGCATCGATACTGCGTTTTCAGAGCCGGGTGAGGTGAGA
>CAZRGL010000815.1:0-3682 GCA_964599485.1 uncultured Polyangiaceae bacterium | reverse complement strand
GCAGCGACTCCTCGTACGCCGCCCAGTTCCGCACCCGGTACTTCGTCTTGTGGGCCGGCCGTGGACGGAATCGCGCGCTTTGCTTCTAGACATGCATGCTTGGGTTTTGTGCGCTCAGCAACCGCGGGTATCGTGGGGGTCGTGGCTGACGAGTATGAACGCAGGTACATGGAGGGCGGCGATGTCATCTATCGTGACAAGGTCGTATGGCGGCGCAGCTGGCTGCTCGGCTTGCCTGGGCTGTTGTGTTTGATAGGCGCCGTAGTGCTGGCTTTGACCCCGGGACCATGGTGGGTACCCATCCAAATGGGCGCCATGGCGCTTCTGTTCGGCGCACTGTGGATGCTGTTCTCGGTCATGCGCACCGTCGTTACCGCCGAGCAGGTGCATGTGCAGTATGGTCTGTTCGGTCCTCGAGTGCCGATTGAGAAGATACAGTCGGTCGAGGTGGTCGACTACGACTGGGTCAGCTACGGCGGCTGGGGGATCAAGTACTCAGTAAGAAAAAAGGCCTGGGCTTACACGACGCTGACCGACCACAAGCAGGTCGTTCAGATGACCTGGCTGGACGACAAGGGTGCCACCAAAAAGGCGGTCTTCTCTGCCTCGAACCCGCACGCCGTGGCCGAGGCGATCCAACGCGCCCGCTCCGGCACCGCGATGCGAATCGAAATCGATGAGACCGACGAACGCGCCTACGAGGAGGCGCTGGCGGAAGCCGAGGCGATGGCCGAGGAGATCACCGCAGAAGAGCAGAAGACGATCCGTTGACCGAAGGTCCTGCGAGCGCCAAGGCGCTGCCCAGTAGCTCGAAACTACCAAGAGCGTTGCTCCCTAGCTGGCTGCTGTTGCATCGACGCTTGTGGCGCCAGGCTTGGTAGAACACGACACGGCGAAGAAGCTGGATATGCTCGGCGCAAGTATTTCTGTGGCCGAGCAACCTGTCCGATGAGTCATGGTGTGCCGTCCGCAGAAGTACTCCATGCTCGAGAAGCTCGTGAGCGCGCCCGGCGGCTGAAGAGACGCCTCCTTCTTTGCCTGTTCCGTCTAGCCGCTTCACAAGCATGACAACCAAGCCGTACCATGGAGTCATGGGTGGGCATTTCAAGACTGTTTGGTTGACCGTTTCTCTGTTGCCACTCATGGCGCTGGTGTCCTGCACAGATGGGGATGATTCGACGTCGGCCCCGCGCACGGCTCCGCAGGCGACGTTGTTCGCGACTCAGGAACGCATGGCAACGACAGCAACGGAGCTGCCGCCGCGCCTGCTGGTGCGAGACGAGGATTTCGTCGAGTCGGAGGACGCCCGTGATCCCTTCCGGAGCTTCGCGCACCTCGCCCCCAAGATTATCGTCGAGCCGCCAAATCAGCCAGCCGGCTTGAAGGCACCTTCCTACTCGCTGAGCCAGCTGCGGCTGGTGGGCATCGTCAGCGGCGCTGAGCGGCGAGCGTTGCTGACCGACCATGAAGGCTTCGGTTGGCTGCTGGCGGTGGGGCAACACGTGGGCAAAGCTGAGCTCGTAGCCAGCTCGTCCAGCGATCGGCATGTGGGGATGTACTGGCGCGTCGCTCGCATTCGTTCGACCGATGTCGTGTTCATAAGAGAGACCGCAGCCCACCCAGATCTTCCAGCGACCACTCGGATCGTTCACCTGCACCCGGAAAGCTGACCGGCGGCGCCCTGATAGAGCCACAGGAAAGGCGATGTCTTTTCCCTTACAGGATGCCGGGCCATAGGCGAGCTGGCGGCCGAACGTGTTCAGATTCTGCGGCGCGTCGTGTTTTATATCTAGCCTGGCGCCACAAACGCTGATGTGACTGGCGGCGTACGGCGGCAAAGGTTGACTCGGTGGGCAGACGAAGGCCGCGTGGATGCTCGGTTGACTTCGTGCCCTGGCTGGCCGCGATGGGAGGCTCAGCGATGGCGCTGGTCCTCGCGTTGGGCGCAAGTCCCTTGACGGGGCTCGTGGCTCTCGTCGCTACACCGTTGACCGCTCTGCTTCCGATAGGTGGCACTGGGACGGTCACGGCGAGGGTCGAGGCCTTGCTACGCCCTCCCGGGCCAGAGGACGGCTTGGCCATTCGCCACGAGCGGCTCAGCAAGCGTGCGTTTCGTCGCAGCCGGCTGATCCGACCGCTGCTGATCGCCATCGCCATCGGGCTTGCAGCTCCCCTCGCAGCGCTTGTCGCAGCGCTGTGGACCCTGTTGAGCTGAGCCAAGAAGTGTTCGCACGGCCGTTCTAGCTGGAGCTTGTCAGCCGACTCCTGCGTTGTGGCAATTTCGTATTCTGCGAACACCTTGGCTGTGGGGGTGCCTAAAGAGGCCGTCTCATAACCTAGCTTCGCCGAGGGGAGTCCCCTCCCGCAACCTTCCGAAATGTGGCCGTCCCGGGAGGGGATAAACCGCCCGAGACTCCCCTACATTGATTTCGGAGTTATGAGACGGCCTCTAATAGTCTGCCCGGAGCCCTAGGGGCCACCGACGCTGACCTGCGGCAGCGCTTTTCTGAGCGCATCGGCCCCCGCGTCAGTCACGTTCGTCTGCCAAAGGTTGAGGGTACGCAAGTCCGCGTGTCCCCGCAGATGCACCAAGCCCGCATCCGTCACCTTCGTGGAGCCGAGCTTGAGCCAACGCAAACCCGTTAGCCCCTCGAGGTGAGCCATCCCCGAGTCCGTCAACAAAGTGGTCCTGAGGTCGAGATCCTCCAGTCGAGCAAGCCCGGTCAGGTGGGCCAAGCCCTTCCCCTTCACTCTTGTGCTTTGCAGCGACAGCTCCCGCAGCACCGTCATCTCCTCGAGGTGAGCCAAGCCCGCGTCCGTCACCTTGGTCCCGTTGAGGCTGAGGTAGCGCAGATTGGTGAGGTCCGCGAGGTGAGCCAGGCCTGCGTCCGTCACCCGCGTATTATCGAGAGACAGGCGGCGCAGGGTATCGAGCCCTCCCAGGTGAGCCACCCCCCTGTCGTCGACACGAGTGTCGGCAATATGCAAAGCTCGAAGCCCCGGGAGAATGCCTTTCAGGTGCGCGAGCCCAGCATTCGTCATCTTGGTCCCCGTGAGAACCAACTCGCGCAAGGCCACGAGCCCTTTCAAGTGGCTCAGACCTGCATCCGTCACCTTGGTGCCGCTGAGGCGAAGCACCCGCAAGCCGGTGAGACCCTTTAGGTGCGCCGCCCCCGCGTCGGTTATCGGCAGCGTCTTGACGATGTTCGCCTCTATGTAGATTCCCAAGTCGAGCACGCGGAGGTTCGAGAGCTTTCGCCGATGAGCCAAACCCGCATCTGTGTACGCCTCTCGGGGCAGGTAGAGCTTCCGCAAGCTGACGAGGCCGCGCGGGTCAGCCAGCGCCTCACCCCTCACCGGGGTGTATCCGAGGCCGAGCTGCCGCAAGTTGGTAAGCTTCTTGAGATGCTCCAGACCGGCGTCCGTCACCTTCGTCCAGTTGAGCCAGAGAGCCTGGAGAGCTGTCAGCGCTTCGAGATGCTCCATGCCGGCGTCTGTCACCTTCGTATCGCCGAGGTTGAGCTGTCGCAGGTTGGTGAGCTTTTTGAGTTGCACCAGACCGGCGTCCGTCACCTTCGTGTGCCAGAGGTCGAGCACCCGTAGACTGCTCAGCCCCACGAGCTTCATCAAACCGGCGTCCGTCACCTTCGTGCGGCGGAGCTTGAGCGTGTGCAAGCTGCTG
>CAZRGL010000814.1:0-3713 GCA_964599485.1 uncultured Polyangiaceae bacterium | reverse complement strand
GGCGAAATGACATCGGCAAGCTCGGCGAGGCTCTGATAGCGCGCGTTGACGTCCTTGTCCAAGCAGCGCAACACGGCAGTCACGACCGGTTCGGGCACGTGGGGGGCGAGCTCGGCAAGGGGCTCCGGTGGCCAGGTCAGAATTCGGCTGCATATCTGGGGCAGGGTGGCGCCGGCAAATGGTGGCTGGCCAGCGAGCAACTCGAAAAGGATGGCGCCGATGGCCCAAATATCGGCGCGACGATCGGCGGTCTTCGCCGAGCGCATCTGCTCGGGCGCCATGTACATCGGTGAGCCCATCATCGCCGATGTCTTGGTCAGGTCCTCCATTTGACCGCCGGGCTCGACGGCTATCTTCGAGATCCCGAAGTCGAGTACCTTGATGCGGCCGCTTCCGTCGCTCAGGGATGTCAGGAACAGATTCTCCGGCTTCAAATCGCGGTGAACGATACCGGCGGCATGGGCCTCTGCGAGTGCTTCGCAGGCTTGCAAAATGAAGCAAACCGCCGTCTCGACTGGCAGCGCCCCATGTCGCTCGATGGTGCCGGCGAGGTCTTCCCCTTCGAGGTACTCCATCACCATGAACGGGGCACCGCTCGGCAGCGAGCCGATGTCGCTGACACGGGCGACGTGGTCGCTTTGGATTCGGGCGACGGCGCGTGCTTCGCGGCTGAAGCGGGTCACGTTCTTGGGGTTGCGAGCAGCCTCGGCCAAGAGGAACTTGATGGCTACCGTTTGGCCCAAGCTCAAGTGTGTCGCAGCGACCACTACCCCCATGCCGCCCGAGCCGATCACACGCTCGACGCGGTACTTGCCGAGCAACACCTCGCCCACCTCGGGGACACCTTCGAGATCTGCCGGCTCCGTCACGGCGCAAGCCTCAGATCTCCCGCCAGGGGGAGCAAGCGAATTGTCCGAAGCCCGCGGGTGCGGTCAGTTCGCAGCGCCGCCGCGTTGGGAGGTCAAGGTGGCACGTTGAATGCTCAGCGCTTCGGTGACACGGCGGACCCGCTCGCGGATATCGAGGGTCTCGAGGACTTGCTGACGCTCGCTGACGTTGATGATGAGCTGGTGTGCGTATGCATCCGCGAGCTCGCCCGCCGAGCCGCGCTTGGGCAGACGTAGCTTGAAGGAGGCCTCGCGGCCACGCACGAAGGCTGCGAAGGCCGTCGCTACACTGTGTAAGGAGGTCAGCTCGAGGTCAGAAATGGGTTGCTCTTTGCTGCGCAGGACCGTCGCTACGGCACGGCGATACGGTGGCAGGAAGTGCAGCTCCTGGAGCCGCACCCGGGCACGGCCGCGCAGCACGATGTTGGTCCGGCCGCATGGACGCTCGGCATGCTCGATGATCGTCCCCACACCTGCGATCGAGGCGATTGGGGGCGCGCCGGCCATATCCGCGTCCGGCTCGGTGACGAAAGCAACCGCCAGGCTGCGGTGGTTGCGCAGCGAATCTTTCACCAGGGCCAGATAGCGCGGCTCGAACACGCGCAGCGGTAGCAGCATGCCAGGAAACAACACCGCCGAGCGCAGCGGAAAGAGCGGTAGCTCGTCTAGGGCTGCGACCAGGTCAGAGGGCAATGAGCGTCGACCGTCGCTCACCCGTAGACCTCCACCGACGCTCCGCTCACTGCGTTGGGGGCGTCGAGCGCGTAGTAGCTGATCACTTGCGCGACTTGCTCGGCGCTCATGTCGGGTGAGAACGGCGTGGTAGCCAGCATGTCGGTGTCCACCGAGCCAGGCAATACCGCCACGGAGCTGAGATTGGTGCCGGACAGCTCTTCGGCGAGCGTCTTGTTCAAACCGATCAGCCCCCACTTCGAGCTGCAATAATGCGCCATCCCAGGGCTGCCCAAAGTGCCTGAGATGCTGGCAATGTGGATGAAGCGACCGCGCTTGGCGGCCAACATCGCAGGCAGCAGCGCGCGACAAATCAGGAAGGGGCCACGCAGATTCACGGCCATGATTCGGTCCCAGTCCTCGATGGCGATCTCGTGGATGTGCGGTCCATGTTGCAGCTCGGCGGCGTTGTTGATTACCACCGCGGGCGGCCCCAGAGCCGCAAGGAGCGCGCTGGTCGCCTCGGCGATTTGCGCTGCTGACCGGAGATCACAGCTGTGAAAGTGAGTCGTTGCGCCGAGCTCGTCGCAGGCTTGCCGGACTTGCTCTTGGGCCTCGCTCGGTCGACCAAGCAGGGCGAGGCTCGCCCCCCGCCGGGCCAGTTGAAGTGCGCAAGCCCGCCCGATGCCGCGACTGCTGCCGGTGATGACGACGAGCGGGCTCACGCTAGCGTTCCCCGTCCGCTTCGCCCGGAGCGGTCACAGGTCCCAGCGCGGTCATGGCCATTTGTCGATCTTCACCACCTCGGGCGAAGCTGCCCGCACAGGACAAGGTGTCGATCAACGCCGATGCCTGGCGTGGTCCTCGAACCAGCATGCAGGTGTGGGTCATCCGCAGGCGGCACAAAGCGCCGCGGGCGCCAAGCGCTTCGATCATCGCCGCGGTCAGCTGTGCGCCGCATTCCTCCTGCAGCACCAAGCGGCGCGCACAAGCATCCAGGGCGCGCGTAATCGCCCCAAAACCAGCTACTCGTGACGTGGGCAGATAGGCGATGTCGGCGAAACCATGTGACGGCAACAGATGGTGCGGGCACATGCTGCTGACGGCCACAGAGCGCAGCAGCACCAAGGCCGGCTGGTTGCAGTCCAGCGCGCCGTCCTCGAGGATCGCCACCGGGTCCTGCTGATAACCGCTGAGCAACTCCTCGCACCATGCGCGCGCGACGAGCTGGCCCGTTTGCGCCAGCTCGCCCGAGGGCTCCAGACCCAGCGCCGTTAGGAACGCTTCGATGGCCTTGGCGGCTTGCTGAGGATCCACGTCGCCGATCATAGCATCCAGCTGCGGTGCGCCGGTTGGCCCAACATTCCCACAGATGCTAAGGGCAACTCGTGGTCACGCGGCGTAGTTTTGTCTCAGCGCTCTGTGCTTTGCTCGGCGGCGGGCTGCTCGGCGTGCCTTCGCTGTCGTCTGCCGCGCGCAAACGCAAGCTCACCAAGGTAGAGCGTGGCAAGCGGGGGCACACGCTGACCTTCAGTCTCGTGCACGCCCCTTTCCCTGCCGCCGGAGCGCCCTATAAAGACGCCACGGTCATGGTCTTCGTGCCCCATCATTTTCGCTTGCCCAAGCGTCGTGCGGTCGACGTCGTGGTCCACTTTCATGGCCACTTCAACACAGCACGCAGCGCCATGCAGCGTCATCAGCTGCGTGAGCAACTCTACGACAGTAAACAAAATGCGGTTTTGGTCGTGCCGCAAGGGGCGCTCAATGCGGCTGATTCCTCGGGTGGCAAGCTCGAGCGAGCGGGAGGCTTGCGGCGGATGCTCAGTGAGCTCGTTGCCGTGCTTCGAAGTGGTCGCGTCTCCCGAGTCCTCAAGAAGTCCAGCTTGGCGGGAGCGCGTGGCATCGGCATGGTCTGCTTGTCCGCACACTCGGGTGGTTATCGAGTCGCCGCGGCCTGCTTGCGTCGGGGCGGCATCAACGTCAACGAGGTCTATCTCTTCGACGCGCTTTACGGCGAGCTCGCAGCCTTCCGCAGATGGGTGCTGGCGCGTAAGGGCAAGAAAGGCCGGCGTCGGCACAAGCTCATCAGTCACTACGCAGCGGGCAAGGTGGCCGCCAACAACCTCAAGCTCATGGCTCAGCTCAGGCGCGCGG
>CAZRGL010000813.1:0-3715 GCA_964599485.1 uncultured Polyangiaceae bacterium | reverse complement strand
GCGCGGGGGCAGAAGTGGGGGCAGGACCAACAGCCTCGCCTCGTACAGGCTCCGAATCCTCGTCCTTTTCGCAACCCACGAGCGGCAGGATCAAGAGCAGCGCAAGACAGCATGTGAGTCGTTTCATCCTGCGTAGCGTCGGTGCAACACAGCGCGAATGCAAGGGCCGCGGGGCTGGGTTATTGTCTCGACGTGAGCCTCGGCAACCTATGGGCCATGGCCCTGTGTATCGGCATCGCAACCAGCGCGATGAGCTGCGCAGGGTCGCCTGCTGACGACCAGATGACCGTTGTGACGGTGGCGACACCCAACCCGCTTCCGCCCGGTTATGATCGAGCCGACGCGGGACCGCGAGACGATCTACCTCCGCTTCCCAAAGGGCTGCGTGGTGAGCTCGAGATGCTGCGTAAGAAACACGCCAAGGGAATGAGCAGCGAGGCCAAACCCAAACGACACCGCCTTCGCCCGGGCAAGGAAGTCAAGCGCTCACTGAGCGCCCTCCCGGGCAAGTGCTACACGATCTTGGCTGTGGCGGAGGAAAGCGTCGACGGGCTGCGCATCGAGCTCAAGATGAACATACCACCAGGCATTCCGATGCAGATGCCCCCATTGACCCTGGCGATGAGCGAACAAAAAGCCGGCAACAGCGCGGTCCTCGGCGGCGCCCCCAACTGCTTCAAGAACCCAATGCCCGTGGCCACCCCCACTACGGTCTTGATGCGTGCAGCGTCAGGTGAGGGCAACGCCTTGCTACAGGTCTTCGTTCGCTAGCGCCCCGCCCCATCGCCCCCGGCGACACAGCGCGCTAGAGCTTGTGCTTTTTGGTCAACCTCACCAAGTGGCTCAATGCCTTGCCACCGTCGAGCGCGGCGGCAACTTGTTGGGCGGCTTCGAGCGCGCCCTTTCGCCCCGACAGCACAACCCTCAACACGCCGTCCTTGATCACGTTGGGAGGTTGGGCGCTACCGAGCACCAGTCCGTCGATCAAAACGATGAAGCGACCACGCTGTCGGGTGTTCCAACGTAGGAAGTTGACTCCGGATGCCTCGAAGACCAGCACCAGCTCGAGCCTGCCATCTTTGTCCTCGACGCTGGCAGCCTTCAATAGCTCGCCGCGCACTGAGCGGTCGGCCTGAACGTAGAAAGAACGCATGCCGACTGGCTCTGCACCAGCAGCATAGACCGGACCGATCAACGCTTTGGCGGTGACCTCTTGCTTCTCGAGGTAGGCGAGCAACTGCTTGCCCTCCTCGGGCTTGCTCCGCAGATAATGGACCTTCTCGGTTCTGTTGCTGGCCGTCATCACGCGCTCCGCCTTGACGGCAAAATGCTTCGCATGTTGCTTCTTCGTCACGCTGAACGGATCGGCGACGTCGTCGAACAAATAGAGCTCGAGTCGCCCGCCAGCGAGCGCATTCTTGACTACCGTGGACTGCTCTTTGGTGACGTGAATATCAATCTTCGAGGCGCCTACTCGAATCTGCCGCTCTTTGATACCAAGCGGCGCCAAGCGCACCTTGATGGCCTTCGCCGCGCGGATTGTCGAAAGCGGGCTGCCAACCAAGTAGCTGAGTCGTAGCTGTGGTTTTGCGCTGCTCGTGGCCGTGGCGCTCGACGGAGACTCGGGCTTGCTGGCGGCGGTCGTGGCGGCGTGATCGTCCTGACAGCCGCAGGCAGCACAAATGCAAAGGGCAGCACAAATGCAAAGGGCAGCACACTCGAAGAGCACCGTGATGGCATGGAGTGGCGACCTCATCGACGTCAATATGGCGGCGTCGCCCCTCCGCAGCAACAGCATCTGCGCGTCAGGCGGCGATGCCTCGTTTCTTCAGCTCTCCGGCGTACATGATTTCACGCCAGGTGACCTCTGCTGCTTGGCGCACATGAGCGTCGGCATGGCTGCGCAGGGGCTCGAGCGCCGACAAGAGCGTGACGAAGCCGAGCTTGGCTGCCGCGGCGATGGCGAGCCTGATGACCCGCACGTCGGTCGAACGCAGCATCTCGGCGACTTCGGTACCGCGCACCCAAACCACCTGCTCGCAGACGAGCTCCTTGGCCTCTGCCGCATGCTCGCCTGCAAAGTGCAGGGTTCTGAGCCAAGTTGCTTGATCGAAAGCGTAGTCGACCCGCGTCAGCTCGTCGGTCCACCACGCGCTCGACGGCTCGGCCTGCGCGGGGGGCGCCATCAGGACCAGTCCGGTAGCCTCCACCGCCGCATTGATGGTCGCAAAATCAGTCGCCGCCGGCACGATCAACCAAGGCGTGCTGTCTGGCGCGTCGACATCACCAGCAACTGCCAGGATTTGCCCCTCGAGCGGATGCTCTTCGGCGTAGCCAGGGTCCCAACCGCTCTCTTCAGCGGCCGAGCTGAACCAGCTGTAGCTGCCTCGGTAGGCCAACAATGATCCGATCCCCACAATCAACGCGACGGGCAGACCAGCGATCACCGGCCAGTTGATCTCGCGGACCTGCAGCTCGGCATTCCACACCGAGAAGCCGTCAGCAAGAAGCTGAATGGCCAGCATCACGACGCCGGCCAAGCAGCCGAGGATCGTGAAGACGAGCAACGTTCGGAACCAAGCAGCGAACAGCGCTTTGAAGCTGAACGGAATCGACCGTCCCGAAAAGCCGTCGTCGTGCTGCTCGTACACCTCCCAGCTGCCAATGGGGATCAGCGGGATGTACCAGATATGAACGAAGCGCATCGCTACGAACGAGCCATCGGCGGCTTCGTTGACGCGACCACAAAGGCGAGTTCCGTAAACAATCATGACGGCGGGTGATCTCCTCCACCGGTTGTACGCTCAGCGCATCGCAAGCTTCCCTCGAACGCCACCGCGGTCGAGGAATCACGATCAACCCCCTCGAGGCTCATAGGTCTCGAGGCGACGGTAGAGCGTCTTGAGCCCAATGCCGAGCATGCGAGCCGCCTTGGCCTTGTTGCCTCCCACTCGGGCCAGAGTCCGTAGGATTACTTCGCGCTCGACCTCCTCGAGCGTGGCGCCGACCGGCACGACGAAGTTGGACTCGGGCGCGACGTCCCGCATGTGACTCGGCAAATCGTCGATCTCGATCGAGCGCTTGTTGGTCGTGACCACCAGACTCTCGATGGCGTTGCGAAGCTCGCGCACGTTTCCTGGCCACCCGTAGGAGCTGAGCACTGCCATCGCCGACTTGGAGATGCGCTCCACCGGTTTGTCGTGGCGCGAGGCAAACAGGGGCAAAAAATGCCGCACCATGGCGGCGACGTCGCTGGGGCGCTCGCGCAACGCGGGCACGTCGATGGTCACGACGTTGAGTCGATAGTAGAGGTCCTCGCGAAACGCGCCCCGTTCGATGGCAGCCTCGAGATCCCGGTTGGTCGCGGCAATCACCCGGACGTCGACTTGGAGGGTCTCGTTGCCGCCGACCCGCTCGAACTGTTGTTCTTGTAGGACGCGCAACAGCTTGACTTGCGTGTTCGCGTCGATGTCGCCCACCTCGTCGAGAAAGATCGTCCCGGTGTGGGCTTGCTCGAAGCGTCCAGACCGACTCTTGAGGGCGCCGGTGAACGCGCCCCGTACGTGTCCGAACAGCTCGCTCTCGAGCACGCCAGCGCCAAGCGTCGCACAGGAGACTTTGACGAGTGGCTTGTCATGCCGACGACCATGCTGATGAACAGCGTTGGCACAGAGCTCCTTGCCGACACCGCTCTCACAACGAAGCAAGACGGCCG
>CAZRGL010000812.1:1703-3729 GCA_964599485.1 uncultured Polyangiaceae bacterium | reverse complement strand
CATGAGTCAGGCCGCAAAGGGCAGATCTCGAGCAACACTTGCGCGACGACCTGGTGTTCCTCTCGGCGCCCGGCGGCCACGTTCGACGAGATGGCGCTGCTCGCTGGCGGCACCGTTGCCGTCAGCTGCTCAGCGGTGCGCTGCACCTTGATGAAGTCAGCCCCCTTGGTCGACAGCCCCATCCTGAGAGCGATCAGCGACAAGACATCTCCGTGTTCGCCGCACCCAAAGCATCGGAAGTGCAGCTGCCCGTCGTCACCCATCCTGACCGAGCAGCTTGGGTCGCTATCATCGTGGTTCTGGTTCGGGCACAGGACCATGAGGCCCCGACTCTGCTTCTTGCTTCCGCCAAGCAGACCGAGGGCGGCGCAAACACCGGCGGGGTCGTTGAGACGCTGCTTAATCTCAAGCGATTTCATGTCGTTGCGGTGGTGGAGTGCGCTCTTTCCGAGCGCCGTTGAGGGTCGTCATCACCACCATCATCAACAGCAATCGAGCGTGAAAGGCTCGACCGCTGTCATTTCACTGCTTGGTCGCCCCCCTTCCCATGCATGCCGTCAGAGTCCATCATCATGAGCATGCGCAAGCCGCACTGGTTGCCGGCGCTGGATGTCGTGAAGGAGATCCGCAGCCCGTTTCCTCGCCACCTGGGTGGGGCGCAGTTTCTCTACGATGGCCTGCTTGCCGAGCGCTTGGTGCGTGGTGAACCGCAGCCCGCTGATGTGGTCGCTCGAGTAGTTGCTGAGCTCGCCAACGTGCAAGTCCTGGAACTGGCCCGTGCTGAGTACGTCCACATCTTCAACGCCATCGACGCCACCGTGTTCTACGCCAGGGACTTGCCGTTGTGCGACGACTTCCTCAAGACGATCTGGCGACCCTTCGCAGAGCATCTCCGGGCGCCGCTCCTGAAGCTGGTACGACTCCTTCGAGCTTCCCCAGCGCATTCGATTCCTGGTGCGCATCCGCTCTCTTCAACGGCGGGCGGTCCCGATGCCCGACTCGAGCGCGCCTGGAAGCATGGTGTTCTCGACGAGATTGATCGCCTTCGTGGCTACCGTGATGACGACCCCGGTCGAGGTATCCACGCTGCCGCAGTCATGGGCGGCCGTCGCAGCACGCGGGACCCCGATGCATGGCTGCGCGATGCCGTCCGCGACCGGCGAAGGTCACGACGACGGCGCGGGCTCCCTCAACGACCTTCACGCCGAGGCCCGTGTGCAGGTCTAACCGACGCCGAGTGGCGCTCTACTGCGGTCTGCCGTTGGCTATCCGATTTCGCACCGGACTTCTTCGAGGAGCACCGCCGTCTCATCGGGCAAGCCGACCTCGACCGGATCAGGCTGCATGTTTCCCACGGTGGGATGAAACCGGTTTCCACCTGCGGCTTGCTGCCGCCGGGCGCGTTGTTCGACTCGCCGCCCGACTCCAAGCGGGAGGCGATGAACCTGCTCCTCCCCACCCGCTTGTGGGAGGTCATCGCTCCTCACGTGTCCAAGGTGTACCGGAGCCGAAGCGTTCGGAGTGCGATGCTTGGCGTGATCGTCAAGTACGCCTACGAGCGCGGCTGGAACTGGCTCGAACACTTGTCGTGCATCACCGTGTCCTACAGCACGTGCCGAAGGCTCGACCACCGACTTGAGGCGATGGACGCCTGGCCTCGGCTTCTTCGAACCATGGATCAGCTCTCCGACACGGAGGGGCTCGTGGCCACCCATGGCGTGTTTCGGCTTCGAGCCGGGGCGCCGGGGGCTGACGCTGCATGACAAAGTGAAATGACCTGAGCGGTCTGCTCCACGCTCAGGCGCCTCATCATGATGCTCGTCATGGCGAGACGAGCAGTCTATCCCGAGCGAAGTCACCCGAATCTACGAGCCTTGCGTCTTGCTGCGGGCCTCTCCCAAGACGCATTGGGCTATCGGACGGGCATCCCACAGTCTCTGTTGTCGCGAGCGGAGCGAGGGCTCTTGTGGCTTGACGAGGTGGAACGCAACCGTGTCGCTGAGGCGCTCGGTGTCGAGGCCGATGC
>CAZRGL010000812.1:0-1693 GCA_964599485.1 uncultured Polyangiaceae bacterium | reverse complement strand
AAGACGTTCAAGGGGACGCAGCCCCGGCTGCGACGGCGGGGGCTGCGCAATGAATGCCACCCTCGGCAGCATGTTCGGCACCGACTCCTTCGCTTGCATCATCGCCGACCCGCCGTGGGACTTCGATGACAAGGGCAGTCGCATCTGCCCCAGTCACCACGGGTGCGCCACGCCGTATTCGACGATGAGCTTGGACGAGATCTGCGAACTCGACGTCGGCACCGTAGCCTCACCCGATGCGCTTTTGTGGCTCTGGACCACATGGACTCATCTCCTCGATGGGTCGGCTGCCAAGGTGGCGGTCACGTGGGGGTTCGCGCCGAAGCAGGGTATCCCGTGGCTCAAGGCAACCCCCGGCAAGTCGAAGGCGGCGTACCAGGACCACCCCGCAGTGAGCACGTTGTTCGACGCCGGCTTGCTGCTGCAGATCGGCATCGGCCACTACGTGCGTCCCGTGTCCGAGGTCCTGCTTCTTTGCGTGAGGGCGCCAGCGCGAATCGCTCCGGCTCGGCAGCTTCCAGGAGTCATTGTGGCGCCTCGGTCTAACCACTCTGCAAAGCCCCACGAAGCGTACGACCTCATCGAGACCATGTGCGACGGCCCGCGCCTCGAGCTCTTCGCCCGAGGTCGTGCGCGTCCCGGATGGACCACGTGGGGAGCCCAGTCGGCATGAGGTCTGTCGTCAGCAGCATAGTCCCTGGTGGCAACCAGCAAGTGCCGCCCGTGATGGACACCGTGCTGTTCACGATGCTGCTCGTTGTGACGGTGATGACGCCGGTGGCGGAGATTTGCGTGGGGAACGTCGGCAACACCGGCAGCATCACCAAGAAGTCCGCGCCCGTGGTGGCTCGAGCCGAGCCCGGCGCCAAGAGGAACAGCACATGAAGCGAACGAAGATCGTGCAGGTCCCCACGGTGAAGAACCCGATCAAGAAGTCGCCGGGCTTCGCCAAGAAGAAGTTGTCGACCTACAAGCTCGACTTGCTCGGGTTGTGCGAGTTCGGCTGCCGCTATTGCTCGAGCAACATGGGAAACTACCTGCGCATCCGGCAGCGGCCGTTCCTGGAGCAAACCGAACGCCAGACGGGCCTCCGGGTTCTTCCGTCTGAAGACCCGCACCTTGTTTTCGAGTGGCCTGACGTGCTCGAGGAGCTCGGGCGGCAGCTGGCCAAGAAGAGGAGGCACTGGGGGAACGGCGAGACGCTGATGTACTCCATGCTGACGGACGGCTTCAGCCCGCTGTTGATCAAGAACGGCAAGGCGAAGTCGGCGCTGAACACGGTCATCGACGTGACTTCGTTTCGCATCCGCGTGCTGACGAAGAACGCGGCGGTCGGCTCGAACGAGTGGGTCGAACGACCAGTGGTCGCGCGAGGTGGAGATCGGCACGTCGCCCCCGACAGCTCGGCTTCGTGCGCTGCGACGGCTTCAACGGGCTGGGGTGGCCACCTACGGGATGCTGTGTCCGGTCTTCCCCGACGTCCTCGAGGGCGGGCGCCTCGAAGAGCTCGTGGACGAGATCAACCCCGACATGGTCGAGAACATCTGGGCCGAGCCCTTCAACGACAGGGCGAACTGGAAGCTCGTTCGAGATGGCTACGAGCCGGACTCGGATGGGTACAAGTGGCTGACAGAAGTCTACGAGCACGGGAACGTGTCGGCCTGGAGCGAGTACGCCACAGAGCTCTACGTGC
>CAZRGL010000811.1:0-3741 GCA_964599485.1 uncultured Polyangiaceae bacterium | reverse complement strand
ATGTTGGCAGGGATGATCAGCTCGTAGGAGTGGTTCAGATCCACGGGGTAGATCTGCTCTGCGAGCGCTTCGAAATTGCCCTTGAGACCGGCTTTCGGTTGCAGCGGAAAGTGCGAGAAAGGCTGCCCGACGAAGTCCACCAGCGCTTGGGCGGTGGGCGCGGCATACACACCACTGACGAAGTCCCCCTTGTACACCGTCACTTCATGATCGCCAGGGAGCGAGCCGAGCGCGACCTGTTCCACACATGGCTTGTCGAGCCAACCACAGTCACTGCTGTTCGGCTTGGCTGGCGCATGACCGAGCTGATCGAGATCGAGCGCTTTGATTTGGTCGAGCGTCAGGAAGTAGGGCGCCAAATGAGGAGCCACCGCATCGCCCAGCGTCTCGTCGTTGAACAGCGGGCTCGGGCCGTGATCGAAGGGCGGCGGCTGGCAGCCCTCGTTCGGATCACAGATTTCAGCAGCTGCGCAGCGGCTGTGATCGGGCGTACTGGAACAGCCTTCGGTGCCACATTGGTCGATCGTGCAAGCGACGCCGTCGTCACATTGCTCAGCCGTGCAACATTGCTGCGCGGTACAATTAGAATCGGTTTGCCCAGCTGCGCCCGCACAGCCAAACGGCAGGAACAAAGCCAACAAACCCAACAGTAAGCGGCGCGGGCGCGCACTTCGACGACGACTCATCATTCGAGACCTCCAGAGCCGAGCGCTGGGGATCGAAGCGTGCTCGGCTTGTTGGCCATCTGCAGCAAGCAGCATGCCGGCTCCCAGGCCGTGTACTTTCGGCTCATGCTGCGGGCGAGCGGGCAAGAAACGCAGCAGCAGCGCCACGAACGAGGGGCGCTCGTGCCACGGTCGCGTTGGTTGAGCTACTGCAGCGCTGCTATGTTCGTCACATGCGTGGCAGTGATTTGCTCCTGCTGATGGCCATAGCGGCAGGCGTCGCGACCCTGAGTTGTGCAGCGCCCGAGAGCACAGCAACCAACGTTCCCGAGGTTACCATCGAGCCGCAGGCTGCCGAACCGCCACCTCTGGCCCAGCGCCCTACCGCCGCGCCCACGGCCGCGAGCACGACGAGCGCAGCAACTGACGCGCGCGACCTGGCCAGCGCGCGCGCCTTGTTCAGGCAAGGCGTCATGGCTTACTCCAAGGGTGACTACGCTACCGCTCGCGGACACTTCGAGTCCGCCTACGGGCTGGCGCCTGCTCCCGGACTTCTCTTCAATTTGGCTAGAGCGGCGCAGAAACAGGGTGACCAACGGGCCGCCTGTAAGTACTTCCGCAAGTGGGTCGCTACCGCATCACCAGCGCGCAAAGCATCCGTGCGCGCGAGCTTCGCACAGTGCAAGTAGTGTCTGGCCCTTAGGGCGCTACGGACTCGCGCGCCCCTAACGGGGCGAGGGCGCGCGAGTCCTTCGCTAGCGCCCTGCTATTGGCCAACACGTGGGTTTTTCCAGGGTGAGCGCGCTATGCGCTAGCGATTGGTCCAGTCCACCGTCGGCTGGAGTGAGTGTCGCTCGCCGTGGATGGTGATGGTCTTGAACCGCTTGGACCGCTGGCGCTTGCCCTGGGGCTGGGCCTGATTGGCTTGATTCGGCTTGCGTTGAAGGATGTTGGCCATGCCGGGATCTGCCTGCCCGTGGATGGGTAAGCTGAGCTCGCGGGCCTGTCCTTCGCGCAAATAGGCAACTTTCAGCTCGCTGGCGACGGTCAGGGTCGTCCACGCGCCCCAGAACTCAGTCGGCGTCTCGAGCGGCATCGTGTTGACCGCGGTAACGACGTCGCCCGGCCGCAAATCGACGGCTTGCCACTCGAGGGGAAGCTCGCGTACACGCCAGCCGATGAACTTGCCCTTCTTGAGCACCTCTTCGATGGGCACTCGCGAGAGCAACCACGCCGGCCCTTGGTGCAGCACGGTATTCAAATCACCGCGATTGATGGTTCCGTTGTCATCCTCGGCCGCTGCTGGCTGCGGCGACGGGGTGGCGGCCGCTTGAGGGGGGAAGTCCGTGCCAATCGGAGCGTGCTTGGCGCAGCCAGCGAACCAGGCCAACGTCAACGCACCCAAAAAGACGAGCTTCGACGAGCGCTTCGCGAGATGCATGGTCGCTAGGATATGGGCTTGCCCCCCACCGGTGGCAAGTTTCGAGCGTCCTACCAGTCGATTGCGGCGCCGAACACCGCCGTCGAAGCGCCCACGAGCAAGGGGTTGTCGGGACCGAGACCGCCCAGATCGGCGTTCATCCACTCACCCCAGATGTACGCATGGCGAATCCCGGTTTCCTGCCGCATCGCCACGGCAGCCGTCTGATCGAAGGCGTTCAGCGCCAAGGCTCCACCGAGGGCCAAATGCAGCCCATAGCTGCTGCCCTCGCCTACCACACCACTGCTATCGGATGTTCCGTCCGGTCCTGAGGCGGTCCAGAGGCCAAAGCCGAAGCCCAGCTTGACGTAGGGCACCAAGGGGAATTGCAGCTTCCGCAGCGGCCCATCAACCCGGAATACGGCCGAAACGTGCATGGGATAGATGGTCAGGCTGGTCTCCGAGCCAGCCTCCGTGTCAGGAGTCGCTTCCAGACGCGTGTTGCCAGAGGCACTGACCACACCCCAGCCGAAAGCAGCGCCCAAGCTGCCGACGTAGGGCACGTGCAGCGGCATCCAGTCGAGCTCGAGCCCGAAGTAGAACAACGGGTCGTCGCCAAACATCATCTCATAGGGAGGCGCGCTGTAGGTCGAGTTGGTCTTGCCTTCGAACTCGTCGTCGACATTGGGCGTGTACGGACCAAACCGCATCTCGAGCAAGAAATGGCTCAGATCCAACAGGTCGCTATCTTTCGCGGTGGCACTGCGGCGCCGCGCATTCTGTCGCCAGGTGTTGTCTGAGATGGTGCGCCGGTGATTGCGCCAATCGGCTGGCTGACCACCCGCAGGCTCGGCTGCAGGAGGGGGCGGCGGGGCAGCTGAGCTCGTTTCTGGTGTTGCAGTCGGTGCGGCAGCTGGCCCCGCTGCAGTTGGCCCTGCTGCAGTGGCGTCGGGCGCGTCGGGCGCGGCCTGCCCGTCCTGCGCGCCAGCGGTAGCCGGCGATAGCGCGGCAGCAGCGCAACAAAGCGCCGCCATAGAAGCTGTCAGGGTGCGGCTCACGCTACACCTCCGGGGCGCTTGTCACGCCTCCAGCCGAGAGCCAGCCCGAGGGCAAACAACGCAGCCATCGCGCCCAGCCACTTGTCAGATTGCACGCCCACGACTGAGCAGTTGCAGAACCCACCGCCTGCGAGCCCGCCCCACTCGCGGTACACATCGAAGAAGTCGATCACCGGCTCGGGCGTTCCGCATACGACCTCGCTGAGCACGCCCACGTTGCCGACGGAGTCGTAGCCGGCGATTGCCATGGCGACCTGATTGCCCTGCGTCAAGCCCGATGCATCGACTGATGTCGCCGACGTGGCACTGCCGCACTGCCTCGCGCCGCTCGGGACAGCGCTTCCCGCCACCAACGTGCTGGAGCTGCAACTTCCACTGCTGCCGCCGCTGCCACCGCTGCCACCGCTGCCAGAGCTCGTCGAGCTCGAGCTCGAACCACCGCTACCAGCCGCACCACCAGAACCACCAGAGCCGCCAGAACCACCAGAGCCGCCGCCGCCAGTCGCACTGCCGCCAGCGCCTCCGGTCGCTCCCCCAGCGCCTCCGCTTGCACCGCCGCTGCCGCGGTGCCTATGCAGTAGTCGCAATGATCGTGGGC
>CAZRGL010000810.1:0-3742 GCA_964599485.1 uncultured Polyangiaceae bacterium | reverse complement strand
TCCTTCTCCGATGCCCCAGGCACCTGGGTCACTGCAGAGGAACAAGCGCTCGAGAGCGTGGTGGTGGCAGGCGTGGCCTACGACAAGAGCGAGGCTCGGGTCATGTTGGTGTCGGTCGAGGACCGCCCGGGCATCGTCGCTGAGATATTCGGCGAGCTGGCGCGGGAGAACATCTCGGTGGACATGATCATCCAGAATGCTGCGGCCAACGAGGTGGGCCGTACTGACGTGACGTTCACGGTGGCCAAGGACGAGCTCGGTCGGGTCAAGCCCATCATGGAGGTGCTGACGGAGAAGATCGGCGCCAAGAATGTGCGCTACGACGAGCGCATCGCCAAGATCAGCATCGTCGGGCTGGGCATGCGGTCGCACGCCGGGGTTGCGGCCCAGATGTTCAGCTTGCTGTCGGCCGAAGGGATCAACATCCAGGCCATCTCCACCAGCGAGATCAAGGTCAGCTGCATCGTTGCGGCCAAGTATGCCGAGCTCGCAGTCCGTGCGTTGCACGATGGTTTTGGGTTGGACAAGGAGCCCGAGCGTCGGGACGAGTAGGGTCCGGGCGCGCCTCTAGTGGGTGTTTGTCCCTGCGTAGGTGGGCGTAAGCGGTCGTAAACGGACGCGCGGCCGGGAATGTCATAGTGTCAGTACGGGTAAAGAACAGTTCTTCTATTGCTTTTGGACGTCCGCTTTCGGACTAGGAGGTTGCCATGCTTCATCGCGTCAACACCATCGCCCTGATGGCCATCATCGCCGCTTGGCTCTGCGCTGCGTGTCAGCCAACCAAGGACACCAAAGCCGGCGACGAGGGTGAAGGTGCGGCGGGCACCACGAGCACCACCAGCGGTGCAAGTGCTGGGGGAGGCAGTAGCAGCGGCTCAGGCGGTGATCCGACTTGTGGAGACGGCGCGGTTGACGCCACCGTGCAGAAGATTGCCAAAGGTGAGATTGGTCCCGAGGTCGACGTCAAGTTGGATGGCGTGGTGGCCATGTCGCAAAAGTTCTTGGTGTCCAAGTCGAGCACCGGCTCGTGCCTTTGGGGGGTTTTCGTCTCAGCGCCCGATCTACAGACCACGGCCGAATACACCGGCCTGTTGGCGCTCAGCTATGGCACGCCGGCGGCGGTGCCCGAAGGTGGCGACAAGGCGTATTGTCCCAAGCTCGGAGAAGACCCCGCCGGTGACCGCATTCCCGATGATGTTCAGCCCGGGGACGTGTTGAATATAATTGGGGAAACCAGCAATTTCCTGTTGTCGAATTGCGCCAATGAGCCCAAAGGCTCACAGGTTCCGCAGCGGCAGCTCGCCAAGGTGTGCTCGGCACAGAAAGTCGGCACGGCGAGCGTGCCCAAGGCGATGGTGATGCCGAAAGGGGAGATCGAAGATCTGGGCTCGGCCATCAAAACGGCGTTCCACGACAAGTGGGGCGGGGTGAAGGTGCGGATCGAGGATGTTACGGCCCAACCGGTCGATGGCATGAGCGTGGTGGGTGACTATGGGGTGATCGCTCTCGACGAAGGAGTCGAGGTAGGCGACAAGATCTACTATCGTGGATATCAGAAGGATCCATGTCACACCGGGCCCCAGTTCGACGGTCCCATCACCTTCACTGCGATCGAGGGTTTCCATTACCTTTCGTATTGCACCTGGGGATTGCAGCCGAACGACAAGTGCTCCGACTTCGATCCGAAGAGCGGCGACTGCACCGCCGACAGCTGCGCGCCGTACTGACATCGGTAGCTCGGGCTGATCAGCCTGCTCGGCCGGGTGGGGGCCACAAGTGAACATTCGCTTGGTGAGCGCACACCGCAACGTGCTCGTGGTGTTGACGCGCTATTTGATGCAAGACCGGGGCGGCGGGCTGATGAGCGCGGCGCTGGAAATGCTGACCAAGGTGTTGCCGGTTTGTGGTGCGCTAGCGTATCGAAGCGAGCCCAACGAGCTGGTTCTGGTAGGAGAGCAGAGCTTGCCGCGAAAAGCCAAGCCGTGGCTAGCGCACCTGCCGTTGGGGGACCAACCATGGTTCATCGCTCAGCATGTGGGGTTGAGCATGAAGCCCCAGGTGGACGAGCAAGTTGCGGAGTCGCGCATGGGGCACTCGATCCGCCCCGTGCTCGAGGCGGCTGGCTGGAACGTGCTGGCAGCTGCCCCGATACACATCGGACGAAAGCTGTGCGGTGCGATCGTCTTGGCGGGCGCCTCGGCTGCCGTGTTCGACAAGGACTCGATGTTGTTGCTCGAAACGGTGGCGGGGATTTTGGCGCTCGCTCTGGATCGTGAGCGCGCGCGGCAGCAAGACCGCGAGGACAAGCTGCAGCAGGCCAAGACAGCGCAGCTGGCGACGATGGGGCTGTTGGCTTCTACGGCAGCGTGCGATCTGGCGGCGCCGCTCGGCTCGATGCAGCTGCAGGTCGAGGACCAGCAGACGCTGCTAGAGCGCCTGAAAGAGAAGCTGGCTGAGCTGGCCGAGTCGCCTGAGGTGGGCGAGGAGCTCGACGAGCTCGAAGAGCTCAATGACGTGTTGGCTGAGGCGCTGCGTCAGGCCCAAGGGGTGACGTCGCGCTTGCTGGCGTTTTCGCGCGAGTCGAGGCGGCAAACGGTTGACCTCACGCATGTGGTGGACAGCACGGTGGCGATGCTTCAGCAGAGCGTCGAAGCGCGGGGGATCGCGCTACGGGTCAGCGGAGACGATAGCGAGATGCTCGTCGATGGGCGGCCAGAAGCGTTGCAGATGCTGGTGGTTCAGCTGTTGCTGTATGTCACGCAGGAGTGCGAGACGACGCGGACGAAGAGTCCCAGTGTTCAGCTCAGGCTGAGCAGCGAGGGCATGCGTCATCAGTTGACCTTCGAGAGCAACTGCGTGACGGGGAAACGTTCGAATCTCCATATCTTCGACAACTACGTGGCGAAGCAGCGCGGGGCTCAGGCGATGGTCGGACTGGCGCTTGCCAAACAAATGGTGCTGGCTCACAACGGCCACATCGAGTTCGGCGCGTCGCACTTGGGGGGCGCGTTCATTCGCGTGGTGCTGCCGGTGTCCAAGAGTGCCGAGCCTCGGCCTGAGCGACGCTTTGATTCGCGTCCGCCGCCTCCTTCTGCCGACGTGTTGCAGCGGCCGCTTCCGCTGGTGGTGTGGATCGACGACGACAATCTGTTCGTGCGCAGTATGCGTCGGTGTCTGAAGACTCATCGGGTGGAGTCTGCGCAGTCGATTGCCGAAGGATTGGAGCTGCTGGGGCGCTTAGATCAGGAGCCGCGGCTCGTGTTCTGCGATGTGAATCTTCCTGACGGACGCGGGATGGAGTTGCATGAGCAAGCGCCGCCCGAGCTTCAGAGTCGTGTGGTGTTGGTGACGGGTGGAGTGATTACCGCCGATGCTGCTGACTATCTGGTGTCGTCTGGCAGACCAACGTTGATCAAGCCGATCAGTTTGGACGAGATTGCGGTGCTGTTGTCGGATAGTGATATCAAGAACCATCCTTCGGTGGCGCCAACATTGGCTGAGGACATGCCTACTCCGCTGGTGCCGCCGGACGAGCAACGTCGGGCGCGGAGACGAAGGCGACGCAGACAGGCCGCTACGGTGCAAGAGAGTCCCATCGCCAAGACCACAAAGGATGACGATTAGGTGGGGGGAGCAGGGGCGCGGGGCTGGGCGTGTGGGTGTCTGCTGGCGATGGTGTTGGGCGGCTCGGTTGCGTCCGCCTACGAACGGCAATGGCGCGTCGGACCGGATTTCGGGTGGG
>CAZRGL010000809.1:0-3748 GCA_964599485.1 uncultured Polyangiaceae bacterium | reverse complement strand
CCCCGGTGGGCCTGCAGCAACCGCCAGCAGGACCTGCGCAATCACCACCGCCACTGCCAACCCCGTCCGCGAGCGGGCCAGTCGCCGCCCCTGCACCGTCCCATCCTGGCGCTCCGGTTGCCCAACCGGCCGCTCACCCGCCCTACCCGCAGCCGCCTCCGTCGGAGCCCTCGCGGTCCTCAAGTCCGCTGACGCGACCACCGCAACCACGACTCAACCCCCGAACCCTGGTGCTCGTGTCGGCGATTTCGGTGCTGGCGGGTGTTCTGCTGACCGTGGTCGTGCTCAAGCTGCTCGGCTAGGCGCGCTAGCGTCTCAGGACGCTGGCGTCTCAGGGCGCGTCGGTCGGTGAGGGCGGCCCCTGACGCTTGAGCGTGCCTTGCCCCGTCCAGGGCGGCGTCTTGGTCTCGAAGATGATCCGTCCTGTCTGGTCGAATTTGCACCAAGACTCGACTTCGACGCCTGCCTCGTCAGCGATGAACACCTTGAACGTCTCGGCGGCGGGGTCGGCGACTCGGTACTTGCGGTCGAGGGTCAACCCGGGCGTCAAGCTACGAACCCGACCGTTCTCGAACACGACCATCAGCTTGTCAGACCTGAGTCCCAGCATCAGGACCTGCGACAACGTCGTGGCGGGCACATAGCTCGTCACCCGCCACGAGCCGTTGATCTTCTTTTCGACGGCTTGCTTCGCTTCATCTCCGGGCGAAACGGGGTCGGTTGTGGACGAAGCACAACCCAACAAGGTGGATCCGCCACCGAGCAGCCCAAATGCAGCGACCACGACAAGGCCCCTCAGCACTCGCATCTGTAAATCGTAGCGCGAGTGGGCGTGGAAGTTGACAAGGAATTGGGTGGGTCGGGCGAAGCTGTGAATAATCCTGACAGCATGCCCAGTCTCCAGGCTCAAATACGCAGGCTTTGCCCCATTACACTACTCGGGGCGTGCCTCAGTTGTGCGGCGCTCGGTTGTATGATGGCCAAACGGCCAGGCGGGGGGGCGGGCACTGACCAAGAAGACCCCGATCAGATTACGGTACCTGCCGAACCAGAGGCCACAGTTCCGACCGAGCCCGCCGGGCTGTTCACCTTTCTGACCGACGGCGGCTATCTCGGTTTTCCCCGGCAAGCCGGCGTCCATCCACCACTCGGTCCTCATGGCTTCGGTGGTATCCGGGTGTTCTACGATACGACGCTGAACCAATCGCTGGCGACGCCCGGGTTTGCCCAGCATCCGGAAGGGGCTGCCGCAATCGCCGAGCTATACGACGCTTCTGGAGTGAATCTCATGGGTTGGGCGGTCAGCGTGAAAACCTCCGCTTACAGCGACGGCGGCTTCGGCTGGTATTGGTACGAAGTGGCCAGCACCAACAACCCGAACAAGCTGGTTGGACAAGGCGTCGGCCTCGGTCAGTGTATTGGCTGCCACGCCGCGGGCGAGGACTACGTGCTGTCTGCTGTGATGTGACCAGGCTGCTTCAATCGTGCTGCTTCGGCAGACTCCTGGCCCGCGGAGCGTTGGACGGTACACTACTGCCCAATGGCCTCCGATCCCCCTCCCAGCTCGCCTGATCTCGACGGAGAGCCGCAGGCCGACGATCTCTTGGCGGAGCAAGTCGAAGAATCGCCGCGGTCGGGAGCGGCGGACGGAGAGGAGCAACCAACTGAGACGACGAGCTGGGGCGCCAGGGTCGTGTGCTGGGCGAAGCGCGGTGTGTTGGCTGCTCTGGTGCTCGCCGCCGCAGGCATGTTGACGATCTACCTCACGCTCAGACACTACGAGCAAGACCTGCCATCGACCGACGAGCTGAAACATTACGACCCGCCGCAGGTCACCAGGGTGCTCGCCCGAGACGGCAGCTTGCTAGCGGAGCTCTTCGTTCAGCGTCGAACCGTCGTGTCCATCGTGGACATTCCCAAGACGATGAAGGTGGCCGTGCTCGCCGCTGAGGACGCGGACTTCTACCAACACGAAGGGCTCGACTACCTTGGGATGCTACGCGCGCTCATCGTCAACCTGCGCACCGCAAGCGCACGACAGGGCGGCAGCACCATCACCCAACAAGTGGTCAAGAACGTGCTGTTGACGCCCGAGCGCACTTTTGAGCGCAAGGCGCGCGAATTGTTGTTGGCGCGTCGCATCGAGCAAGAGCTGTCCAAAGACGAGATCCTCGAGCTCTATCTCAACCACATCTACTTCGGCCACGGGCGCTACGGCGTCGAGGAAGCGGCACATTATTACTTCGGCAAGAGCGTTCGCGAGGTCAGCCTCGCGGAGGCGGCGCTGCTGGCGGGGCTCGCCAAAGGACCCAGCTTGTACTCGCCACGGGTGAACATTTCGCGCGCGCGAGGGCGGCGCGACGCTGTGCTCGAGCAGATCGCCTTGAAGGGGTTCGCCAGCCGCGATCTGGTGGACCAATCCAAAGGGGCAGCGATCGTGCTCGCACCGGCGAGCGAAAAGTTGGCAGAGCTGGCCCCGGAGGTGGTGAGCGAAGTGAAACGCTTGCTTCGTCGGCTCGTGGGTCCGGCCGCTGCGCGTGGGGGCTTCACGATCACGACCACCATCGACCCCCAACTGCAAGCGGCGGCGCGCAAAGCGGTGCGCGACAATCTCGACGCATACGCCAAACGTCACGGCTTGATCGGGCCGCTCGAGAAAGGCAAAGGCAAACGCCGCAAGTCCAAGCGGAAGAAGCTCGTTCCATTCCAGGGCACCCCCAAGTCGACCGGCCACCACGTCTACACAGCGGTCGTGACTGGCGCCAACGGGGGAGTGCTCGAGATCCGAGTAGGCACAGCAGAGGGCACGGTGTTGATGAGCGAGGCGCGGCGCTACAACCCCAAAGGGTTGCCGCCGCACCGCTTCGCCCCCAAAGGAACGCTGCTTCGGGTCAGCCCGGTGGTGGAGCGCAATGTCGGCTCGGATGGTGTCCCACACGCTTATCGACTGGAGCTCGGGCCACAAAGTGCACTCGTTGCCATCGACGTGAAAACCCGAGAGGTACTGGCACTGGTGGGCAGCTACGAAGCGACACGTGGCGGGCTCGACAGGGCGACATCGGCGCACCGCCAACCAGGCTCGACGTTCAAGCCTTTCGTCTACAGCTACGGCATTCATTCGCGACGTTTGACACCTGCAAGCATCATCGCACCCTCGCCGACTGGGCGGCGCCCGGGGGATGGCGCTCCGCTGCTGCTTCGCCCGGCACTTGCTCGAAGTGTCAACGCTGCAGCCTCCTGGGCGCTCCGAGAGCTGGGCGCAGAGAGCGTGGCGGCGTGGGCGCAAGCTGTGGGCATTCACTCCAAGCTGGGAGCGACCGCTTCGCTAGCCCTCGGCGCCTACGAGCTGACGCCTCGTGAGCTAGCCGGTGCCTATTCGACACTTGCGGGGGCTGGGATTTACCAACAGCCTTTGCTCATTCGCAGCATCGTCGGTCCCGACGGAAAGAACGTGACGCTGCCAGCCTTGCCACCGGCACGCCAAGTGCTCGAGGAGGCTGAGGCCTACGTCGTGACCAGTTTGCTGACTTCCGTCATTCGTTCGGGCACCGGTCGGCGGGCCCGAAGTCTGGGTTTGCCCCTGGCGGGCAAGACCGGCACCTCCAATGACGCAAAGGACGCTTGGTTTGCGGGGTACTCGCCGGCAATCGTTTGCGTCACTTGGACTGGCTACGATGACGCCATCGGGCTGGGCAGCCGTGAAGCGGGCTCAACCGCGGCGCTGCCTGCCTTCATCAGTTTCATGCGG
>CAZRGL010000808.1:0-3748 GCA_964599485.1 uncultured Polyangiaceae bacterium | reverse complement strand
CCAGGAGAGCAGGACAATCCAACAGCGCACTATCCGCAACAAGGCACCGACTCCCACGTCGTCGAAGGCCCTCGCAATACCTTCCGTTTGATCGTGGCCCCCTTCTCCTACCAGTTCGACGGCTCAGGGCGACTTCCCGACATCTCCCCGGAACGCATCGAGCAACTGCGCCTGAGATTGCTCCAGCTCTATCCGGTGTCCAACGTCGAGGTCACCGTTCGCGATCCCCAGCCCTGGTCCGGAAAGCTCGAGAAGAATGGCAACGGTTGGCAAGAGCTCGGCTTGACCCTGTATGGCTACCGCGGCCAAGACGGCGCCTCCGACGACACCTACTACTACGGCATGTTTAATCCGGCCGAGTCGCTCTATGCCTACTGCGGAACTGGCTGTCTGCTGGGTGTGACCTTGCTCAACAACTCGCCACCCGAGACGGGCAACATCGGCTTGCGCTTGGCACTCGGTGTGGGCTTTGACGAGGTCGTCACCGACACCGCTGCGCACGAGCTGGGCCACTCCCATGGCCGGGAACACGCGCCCTGCGGTCCGGGGCTCGATCCAAGCTCCATCGACAAGAGCTATCCCCACGCGGACGGCAAAATCGGTGTTTGGGGCTGGAACATCGTGACTCAACAGCTGGTCGACCCAGCCATCGCCGCCGACTTCATGAGCTATTGCAAAGACCGCTGGGTCAGCGACTACAACTTCCGCGCGATGCTCAATCGTGGCAAGAACGTCAACCAACCGCTACTGCACCAACCCCTCGCCCGCCACGATCACGAGCTGGTGGCCATCGACGGCAAGGGCCGTACCCATTGGCACCCGCAACCAGCGCGCAGGCCTCGCGCATCCGGTGAGCAAGTGACGGTCACGGTCCTATCTGGAGCCGGCCCGCACGCTAGCCAGGTGCTCGGGCACTTCTTTCGTTACGACCATCTGCCAGGCGGCTGGTTGATGTTCCCGAAGACGCCTCAGCCCGCCACCCGCATCGAGGTCAGCATCGATCAGCGCTTCGTAGTCGCCGAACGCTGAGCGGTCACCTAATGGCAAACAGCCAGCCGCTGCTCGCGGTCGTGCTGGCGTAGATGAAGATCGCCGATCTACTGCAATACAAGCGTATTCTGGCGCAAGTCGGGGACAGTGCTACCATTTTGTAGCAGGGAGCTCGTCCCCGCGCCGTCAGCCATCTCTAGCAAGGCCGTTCCCGCAGAAGCTGAGCCCCACCCCAAGAGCCAGCATACGCAGGGGATGGGTAAGGGTGCTCCTATGCTCGCCGTGGCCCTTTTTGCGCTCATGTCGTCAATCAACATCGCCAACGGCCAAACGCTTGCGCACGACTGTCGAGAGCTTGGCTTGTACCTTGCCGGTTGTGAAAAACACGTGCTGTCGCTCAGTAGCTGCGAGCAAGCGCACGCCAGCGTCTGCGGTGCGCTCTTTCCGACGACCCGCTGACGAGCAAAAGAGACCACGAAGAAAAGGAAGGTCACCCGCGCCATCCCCGTATCACCAGGGGCATGTTTCCTACAGTCGGAGAGACGATCAACTTTGGCATCTCATTGATTGGCAACGCTGCGCGAGGCGTCGCGGGCGGTCTGCGCCAAGGGGTGCGCGAAGCCAATGTTGGCGACGCCCTGCGTGAGCTCGGTGGGCAGATGGAGCAACTCGCCACTGCAACAGCAAACGGCGAGCCTTTCGAATCGCAAGACGCCTGAGCCGCGCGCCAAAGCCCTGAATAGGGCAGAATAGCCGGGATGCTCGAGCAAGCTTGGGTGCGGCGCGGCGTGGCAGCATGGCTTCTCATCGCCGTTGGCGTGGGTTGCGCTGAACCAGCAAGCGCGGCTCAACCGTTGCCAAAACCACCTGAAACCGCCGTAGCCGATCGTCTCGAGGCGGCGGGTCTGGTGACTGCCCTGACCGGACTGTTGACCATCGGCATGGGCGGCCTTTTCGGCATCGCGGCACTCGACATCGCTTCACGGGTTCAAACGCAGAGCGCCTTCGACGCTGAGCTCTACGACCGTGGCCAAGCGGCCGAACGCAACAGCTTCATCCTGTACGGAGCAGGCGCAGCGGGCCTGGTGTTGGGAGGCGCGTTGTACTGGCTTGGCAGACGAGGCCTGGTCGAATCGGGCCAGGCCTTGCAGCTGGGTGTCGGGGTGTCTCGATCAGTCACGCCCGGCCCCAGCCGCTCCCCGGAAAAATGGCTCGTCGTGCGAGGCAGTTGGTGAGGGCTATCTCAGCCCTTGCTGCGCTGCTGCTACTCGCAGCGTGCTTTGACCCGAGTTTCCAGGACCCACTGCATTGCGACGCTGCAAACCGCTGCCCTGATGGTTACGTGTGCGCCGGCAAGGAACGGATCTGCTATCGCAACGGACAAGAGCCAGCGGCGATTGGCTGCCCGCCACTAGCCACCGTCGGGACCCCCTGCGCTGTTGCGATTGAGTGTGGTCAAGACGGCTATTGCTTGACGTTGCCCGATCAGTGGCCCGCATCGGGGTATTGCACCCGCAGCTGCGACAGCGACGCCGACTGCGAGCCAGGGTCGTTCTGTAGCGCTGGCCAAGGCTTGTGCTTGGTCGATTGCTCGAGCTGCGATCGTTGCGCCGAGACCGACCACTCGTGCGTAACGAGCGTGTCAGGGGGCAGCTTCAATGCCAGCGGTTGGGCTTGTTTGCCGGCCAACGCTGGTGGAGCGGCGGGTGGCAGCTGCACCAGCTTCGGCGATTGCCACCCTGCGCACAGCTGCAAGAGTGGAAAATGCACTGCACCATGAGCCATAGGTGTCTTGTGGCGGTGACCTGCCTACTGACCTCGGTGCTGCTGCCCGCGGGGAAGGCCTGGGCGCAAGAGCAAGATCAGGCCGGCCAAAACCATCTCGTGCCTGCTTGGAAAATCGGCAGCCAGGCTGAGCTGCAGCATTACACCTCAGACACGGAGACCTGGACGCCTTGGGTTCGCCTCGGCGGCTTCGTCAGCTACGAGCTGACCCGCCAACGATTGAGCAACCTGGGGATTCGCGACCGCGGCTCGCTGAGGTTGAGCGGCGCTCACGTGCGCCGTTTCGACCAAGCCGATCCCTACGTCGAAGCTGACCTCTACCTAGACCTGTGGCCCAAGGCCTACTTCAATTTCAGGTTGGGTGTTTCGCCCGACGCCGACGTGCTAGCGGACGTCGACGCACACCTCGAGCTGTATCAAGCGATCATCTACGCCTTGGAGCTCTCACTGAGCTACCGTCGCATCCACTTTGACCGATGCTGCGAGGCTGATGTCAACATCTTCGGGGCGTCGGCGGCCAAATATGTCGGCAATTTCTACTTCGTGCTGCGTGGCGGGGTCGTCCGCAAGGAAAGCACCGCACGCCTCGCTCCGACGATCCTCGGGGCAGGACGTTGGTACTTCAGCAGCAAGATCGACACCTTCATCGAGCTCGGCGCGAGCTTTGAGCAGATGATCGAACGCGTCTCAACCAGCGACGAAGCACGTAATAGCGCAGAGATCTACGTGCGAGCCGAAGCCTTTCCGTGGACAAACTTCGGTTTTGCACTCAAGACCAATGCAGCTCTTCTAGAGCGGGTTCCGCCGCGGCTGGGCGGCGGCGGAGCACTGATGGCGCGCTGGTAGCTCAAGCTTCTGCCCATCTGGCCGTTCACCACAGCGTGGGCGCACCATCATTCAACGAAGTGTTGGTCGCGCCGCTCGCCCAGCGGGCGCCGTCGGTGGGCCGCTCCGCTCCGGGTGCCGGTCCTTG
>CAZRGL010000807.1:0-3749 GCA_964599485.1 uncultured Polyangiaceae bacterium | reverse complement strand
ACGGGCAACCCAGCGACGGGCAACCCAGCGACGGGCAACCCAGCGACGGGCAACCGCAACCTGGCGATGTGCAACCCGATGAAGCGCAGGCCGGCGAGCCCATTGCCGATCCGCCCACGCCGCCCGTCGCCGAGCCGTCCGCCAAGCCCACAACGGGCGACGAGGCAAGCGCGCCTACTGCCTCCGTCGAGACCACAGCCGCCGAGCCGAAAGCTGATGGCGGCGACGATGACGACGACGACGACGAGATGGAGCAGGCCACCGTCATCCGTGTCGCCAAGACTCCGCCAGCCCAGGATCGAGATGCGGCCGCGGGACAAGACGACGGCGGCGCTGACAGCAGTCTCGACGACAAGACACCGGATTCCACCCAGAAGAGCGCACCTGGCATTTTCACCGATGAGCACGCCATTTCGGTGCTCCGACCAATACAAATCATCAGCAACCTGCCGCCCGTCGAATCGTCCAAGCCAGCGCCTGATCCAGAGCTGCCGTTCAAGCGACAGCCGCCTCCGCCGCGCCGCGATCCCGAAGCGAAGCTCGAGCAAATTGAGCAAATCGTACCCGACCGCATGAGCCTGCCGGGGCCGCTCTCGCCGCAGCTCGCCGATGACTTGGCCAGCGGCGATTTTGCAGGAGTCCACCCCTCCTCCAAGCGCCCTTTGCCGCCACCTCGAAGCATCCAGCATCCCGAGACCGGCGAGCCGACGTCCGCCCCTCCACCCGGGGCCGAGCCCCCTCCCGCAGCAGGTGCACCCGCAGCAGGTGCACCCGCCGCCGCTGCCGCGACCGCTTCGCCCGCAACAGCTTCCCCCACAGCTGAGCCGCCGAAGAAGAGTGAAAAGCCACCACGCCGCAAGACCGCGCGGCCCAAGCGCCCCTGGTGGGTGGACATGTTCGACGACGACATGGTGCGCACGCTCGACAACCCCAAGCAGCGAGATGTCGAACGAGAAACCACCTTCGTCGAGGCAGCGCTACGCCTGCAAAAAGGCGCCCAGGTGCTCGATCTCGCCTGCGGTCTCGGGGTTCACGCAGTGGAGCTTGCCTCGCGTGGCTACCAAGTGGTGGGCGTCGACTTGTCTCCCACCCTGTTGGCCCTTGCAAAGCAGTACAACGACAGCCGCGGGCAAAGCGTCAGCTTCATTCAGGGCGACATGCGACAGCTCAATCTCGAAGGTGTCTTCGACGGCATTTATTGCTGGGGCTCGAGCTTCGGTTACTTCGATGAGCAGCAGAACATGGACGTGCTGGAGCGAGTCGCTCACTCTTTGAAGCCCGGCGGCAAGCTGGCACTGGACCTCTGCAACCGGGATTTCGTGGCGCCTCGCTCGCCCAACATGGCCTGGTTCGAGAAGCCTGGTTGCGTTTGCATGGATGAGACCAGGTTCGACTTCTTCAACAGCAGACTCGTCGCCAAGCGCATGGTGATGTTCGACAACGGTCGCTCACGCGAGATCGAGTATTCGATTCGTCTCTACACCCTGCATGAGATTGGACAGAAGCTTCAGAAAGCGGGCTTCAAAGTGCTCGAGGTGAGCGGCCACCGCGCGCATCGCGGTGCTTACTTCGGCTGCGAGTCTCCCCGAATCATCATCGTAGGTGAGCGTAACGCTTGAGCGCGGACTCCGTCGGGCTAGCCTTTCGTGGCCTCTCAAGACGTGTGGCCTCTCAAGAGGTGTTAGGAGAAAAAAGTGCGGCTCGTTCAAGCTCTCTCCGAAGCGTTCCCAGGCTTGCGTTGCAGTGAGCACGAGCCGGACCGCGTAGCCTACGCCCGCGACCTCTGGCCGCGGCACCACATCGCTGTCCGCAGCGGCCGCGTTGCCGACTACCGGCCCACCGCTGTGGCCTGGCCCGAACGCAGCGAGCAGGTCGCTGCGCTCGTAGCCTGGTGCGCTGCTGAGGGCGTCAGCATCGTTCCCTACGGCGCCGGCTCGGGTGTGTGCGCAGGTGTACTGCCGACCGACCAGGTGCTGGTGCTCGACCTAAAACGCATGCGAAGTTGGCGCAACCTCGACCGAGAAGCGGGGCTGCTCGACGTGGAAGCCGGCGTAATGGGTATTCGACTCGAAGAGGAGCTCGAACCGTTGGGCTACACGGTCGGGCATTTTCCATCGTCAATCCTCTGTTCTACCGTGGGCGGCTGGGTGGCAGCGCGCGGTGCAGGACAATGCTCTGGGCGTTACGGCAAGATCGAAGACATGGTTGCCGCGCTAGAATGCGTCGACGGACGTGGCGAGCTGGCAACGCTACAGCGGCGCACCCACGGCCCCGATTTGACACCGTTGTGGATCGGCTGCGAGGGCGTGCTCGGGGTCATCACCTCGGCGACTTTGCGCTTGCACCCCAGCCCGGCGCATCGCGCCTTTCTGGGAATGTCCTTCCCGACGATGAAGGCGGGCTACGACACGATCCGGCAGATGTACCAAACCGGCCTCCGGCCGGCGGTGTGTCGCTTGTATGATCCTTTCGATTCGATGATGGCCCGCCGCTCGGCGGCCAAACGTGCGCGCCGCAGTGGACGGCCCAAACGTGACTCCTGGTTCAAGCGCCTGGCGCCTGGGCTGGAAGCAAGCGCCGTGGGCAAACTGCTACGGATCCCAGGCGCGCTCAATGCAACCATCGACGCGCTGGGCAGTCGGGTTTTCGGTGGCGCCATGCTCGTGCTGGTTTTCGAAGGAGAGCAAGCGCTCAGCTGCGCTCAGCTCGAGCAAGCGCGCACGCTCGGGTTGGCTGCCGGTGCAACCGATCTCGGCGAAGGGCCAGCTCGTCACTGGCTTGCACATCGCTACAGCGTCAGCTATCGCCAGGCACCGATATTCATGGCAGGCGCCTTTGCAGACACCATGGAGGTGGCTGCCCCCTGGTCATGTTTCGACGCGCTCTACAACGATGTGCGCAAGGCGCTCGGCGAGCACGTCATGGTGATGGCCCACATGTCCCACGCCTACCCGGACGGTTGCTCGATCTACTTCACCTTTGCTGCGAGCGCTGGCGACGACGCGGGCTGCGAGCGCATCTATGACGCGGCATGGAGCGACGCCATGCAAGCGGCCATCGAGGCGGGCGGCACGCTCTCACATCACCACGGCGTAGGTCGCAGCAAAGCGCCGATGATGGGTGCTGAGCTCGGGCTGGGCGTCAATGTCGTGCTCGCTTTGCGCAAAGCCGCCGATCCAGCTGGAATCCTCAATCCGGGAAACCTCATGCCGCGCGAGCAGCCACCGCGCTGGCCACTTCCGCAATTGCCTGAGCGACCGGAGCTGCTGCTGGAGGATCAGCTCGTGCACAGCAGCGGCACCGCTACCCTCGCCGAGGTCGAGCATACCCTCACACCTCATGGGCTGTCGCTCGGGCTTGGCTCAGATGCGCCCGACATCGAGCGGACCAGCGTTGCTGATTGGATCGCCACGGGTGCACCAGGAGCCCCCGATCCCTGGCACGACCCAGTCGATCACCTCTTGGCAGGCTTCTCCATCGAGCTGTCGAGCGGTGCACCGCTCGTCATTCGTCCCTGCCCGCGTCGCGCCGTCGGACCCGACCTGTATGCGCTATTCCACGGCACCGAAGGTCGAGCGGGACGTGTTCACAGCGCCCACCTACGCGCCCGTCACGCCGGCGTTGTTCCGCTCGAAACCGCCGTGCAGCGCAACCCCGCTGTGAGCGACGCGGAAAAGTGCTGGCTCGACCGAGCCATCGACGCCACCGCCACGGTCGACTGACCTTCGAATCAGCGGTCCGGCCCGGGC
>CAZRGL010000806.1:0-3764 GCA_964599485.1 uncultured Polyangiaceae bacterium | reverse complement strand
TGTCGTTCTGGGACGAGCTTGGGGAAACGAGTGCGCATGGCCTCGACGCGGTGCGTTCGCGTTCGGGTCTGCGTGTGTGGGGGCCTGATTCTGCCGCTGCTGGTGGGAGCGAACTTGTGTGGCTGGGGTCCAGAAGACTAGCGGCTGCTATTGGTTGAGCAGAATGCTGACTGTATTGCTGGCGCTGTTGGCTACGGCTAGATCTGCAAGCCCATCACCGTTGAAATCGCCGCTTACGACGGCTGATGGTGCCTCGCCAACAGCCAAAGCCGTGCTGCTGTCGATACCACCCTGGCCATTGCCGCGCACCACCAAGACCTTGTCGCCCGCGAAGTCCACACTGGCGAAGTCCATCAGACCATCGTTGTCGAAATCAGCGAGGCTCAGATCGAGGGCGAAACCTGGGACCGCGCCGGTGGTGGGCGTCGCCAGTGTGCCTAAGCCGTCACCAAGGAACACACTGGCGAGCTGGTCGCCTTGGCTCAACACCATCAGGTCGAGATAGTTGTCGCCGTTCATGTCGTTAGCGGCGAGAGAAACGGGCAGCGCTCCGGCGACGATCGCGGCCGGCGGGGAAAACTCGCTGGCGCCGTCGCCGACGAACACGCTGATGTTGCCCGAAGCAGAATTGGCCGTGATCACGTCGCCTGCGCCGTCGCGATTGAAGTCGGCTACCAGGATGTCGATCGGTCCGACCATCGGCCAGCTGGCACCGAAGGTTTTTGCTTTCTCGAACCCGCCGTCGCCGTCGTTGACCAGCAAGCTGAAGTTGTCGGCGTTGAAGTTGGCAACCACGACATCAATGAGCGTGTCTCCGGAGAATTCGCCGTACGCGACAGCCCGTGGCAAGGCGCCGACTGCGTAGCTCTTGGCCTCACCGAAGCTTCCTTTGCCCTTGTTCAAGAGCAGCGAAACGCTGTTGTTGTTGGAGTTGGCGACGACGATGTCGCGCTTGTCATCGGAGTTGACGAAGGTCGTTGCCAAGGCAATGGGACGCGGGCCGACCTGGATTGGGCTGGGGATGCCAAATTCCCCTTTGCCGTTGCCCAGCATGACGCTCAAGTTGTTGTCTTTGGCGTTGGCAGAGACCAAGTCCAGATGCCCGTCGCCGTTCAGATCGCTTGCTTCAATCGCCAGGGGTTCTTTGCCCACCGGCAGCGTTGCGCTCAGTACGAACTTGCTATTGGGCCCTGGCGGCGTGGCGTTGATGAACAACGAAAACGACTGCGTGTCGGTGTTCGGCGGCGTCGCTGAATCCTCCACGTTGAGCTCAAACGCGAAGCTGCCCGCCTCGAGCGGTAGACCTGACAGCTCCACCGCGGCCCCGTTACTTGCTAGTGCGAGGCCCTGTGGAAGCTGGCCGCTCGACACCTTCAGCGTTAGTGGTGTGATGGCTCCTGAGGTCGTGATGGTGGCGCCATAGGGGACGCTGAGCACACCAGCGGGCAATGTGGTGGTGGTGATTTCCAGGGCGGGCGGTTTGGTGGGAGAAGCTCCCGCGCCCAAGAGCAACAGCACCGCCGGCTCGCCCTCGATGGCTACGGCCAAATCGGCCGATTCGTTGTCGTCGATTTGCGCCCAAGCGATGTCGCGCGGCTTGTCGCCGACTTTCGTGTCGAGCAGTCGTGTGAACGCTGTGCCCTCTGTGCCTTCGAGAACGGTAACGCTATCGCCTTCGCTGTTGACGGTGATGATGTCCGCATGACCGTTCTCGGTCAGATCGAGCCGTGTAAAAGCGTTGGGTCCCGCGCCGGTGGCCCACGATTGAGGCGTCGTCGTGTCGAAGCTGCCGCTGCCATCACCGAGCAAGAGCGCTACGGTGTCAGCGCCGCGATCCAGGGTCAGTGCGTCGATGACATCGTCGCCATCCACATCCGCGAGCAGCACGCTGTAAGGGCTGGTCTCGGTGGCGACGCTGACGCCGGCCGCGTACGCGCCTTCACCCTGGTTGATCAACACCGTCAAGTCTGCCGAGCTCTCGTTGCTCACCACCAAATCGGGCAAGGTGTCACCGTTCAAGTCCGCTACTGCTACTCCGGTTGGTTTGCTGCCTACCGTGAGGCTGACGGGCGTGGCGAATGAGCCCTTTGCGTTGCCGAGCAAGACGCTCACACTGTCGTTGCTCTTGTTGGCGACGACCAAGTCGAGGTGCTCGTCGCCGCTCAAATCGGCGGCAGTGAGGTGCACTGGGTTGAGTCCGACCGAGATGTTGGTTGCGTCTGCGAAAGCGCCAGCACCGTCGTTGAGCAAGATGCTCACCGTCGCCGAGACGCTGTTGCAAACGGCGACATCGAGATCGCCGTCTTCGTCGAGGTCGGCCAGCAACAACGCGGCCGAGCCCTCACCGGCGACATAAGCGCTGGCAGCTGAGAAATTACCGCCCGCAGTTTGGAGCATCACGCTCAACCCGCCGTCATCCGCCATCGCTAGATCGGTGCGGTCGTCGCCATTGAGGTCGCCGAGCGCCACGGCCTTGAGCCCAGGTGCAGCGGCGATACGGATTTCCTGCACAAACGAGAAGCTCTGCTCCGCGGTCGGCACGACCCCTTCGCTCTCCTCGCCGCCGCAGCCAGGGAGCATAGCGGCCGCAATCGCCACGGCTAGAACCTTTTCGAAACGACTCGTCCTCACACGTCCTCCTACTCCGTGGCGGGCTCCATCAAAAAGCGTATCAGTTTGGCCCGAAAATGCAGCTGGATCCGGACACTTAGATAAGTGGCTTGCGGTCAGCGCGGCAACTGGCCGTCCAGATGGAGTCGTCACCGTTGCCGCCGCCTCACAGGCCGACCGCAATCCGAACAGAAGAAGAACACGATGGCGCCGATTGCGCTGTTTGCAGGGAAGTTTCATCCATCATGGGCAACACTTTGCCCACCCCCAATAGCCCCGCGCACCTCCAGCGGAGACCCGTGATCGACCAAGCAACCTGAGAATAGGTTGGGGATTTCAACTGGTTGAGACGAGGCGTGGTCCTAAGGTAGGCCAGCTGGCCGAATTTGGTACGATGTGTGCCTGCGGCAACTCGCATGACGCATTTGAAGGGGGGACCCCGGTGAACAACTTGCGAACGACGCTGCATGTGCTCGTGGCAGCCGCCATTGGACTTGGCGCTTGCGCCCAAGCTGGTCGGCTCGACAACGAGGTTGATGACGGTAGCGGGCAAAGCTCAGCGACGTCGCCCGCGCCGCCCGCTGAAACGTCCACCTCGTCGTCGACCCCCTCATCCCCGCCCCCCGACACCTCCAGCACCACGACCACTACGTCCAATGGCAGCGGGAGCGGGGGTGCAGGCGGCGAAAGCTCAGGAGGCGACTGCTGTGCCGGAAAGGCAACCCCCGGCTGCTCCGAGGCAGCGATCGAGAGCTGCGTCTGTGGAATCGACGTGTACTGCTGTGAGACCGCTTGGGACGAGTTGTGCGTCGATCTCGCCAAGAGCAACTGCGGCGCCTGCGGCGGCTCGAGCTCCAGCTCCGGCTCCAGCAGCTCGAGTTCCAGCTCCAGCAGCTCGAGTTCCAGCTCCAGTAGCTCGAGCTCCAGCTCGAGCAGTTCGAGCTCCAGCGGCAACAATGGGTCAGGTACATGCTGCAGCGAGAGCAACGTTCCTGGTTGCTCGAACAAGACCATCGAGCAATGCGTTTGTGCGCAGGATATGTACTGCTGCAACACCAGCTGGGACGCCACCTGCGTCAGCGAGGTGACCAGCTACGGTTGCGGCGTCTGCAACGGCGGCGGCAAGTCGCCCCTCTTCGACGTGCCGCTCTCGG
>CAZRGL010000805.1:0-3765 GCA_964599485.1 uncultured Polyangiaceae bacterium | reverse complement strand
TTTGACTTGGCCGTGGCCTTGTTCGTGGATGCCAAGAAAGCACAACAAGCGAAGCGCGAGCTCGAGCACCAGAAATCTGCCGCTCATGCAATCATGCTGGCCATGATCGGCGAGCGAGCCGACGGCGACGAATCAAAGTAGCCCAATGGGGCGCGGTAGAAGTCGGCGGTCGAAAGAGAGCGGGACCGCGTTGGCGCTCAAGGCTCAAAGCAAGGTCGCAAGTTCCAGGTAGCGACAGAACGCGTTCGCAAGCTGGATCTGACGAGGGGTGCGGCACTCGGGTTCGAAAAGGCGCGGGCTTGCCACGAGGATGCACGTGCAGCGGGCACGCGAGGTCGCCACATTTAGCCGGTTGAGGCTGAACAGGAACTCCATGCCACGTGGTGCCTCATCTGGTGAAGAGGTGGCCATCGAGTAGATGACGATTGGCGCCTCCTGGCCCTGGAACTTGTCCACCGTACCGATGCGCGTCCCCGGTAGCCGCTCCCCCAGAGCACCTACTTGTGCATTGTAGGGGGCAACGATGAGCACATCGTCTCGCGTGATCGCAACCTCCACTTCCTCTCGGTTCACCCAGGTAAGTTTGCTGTTGAGAAGCTGGTCGACAAGGCCCGCTACGACCTCGACCTCTTCGCGCGACGAGTTCTGGTTTCCATCGTGCGCAACCGGAACAAACCAAAGCCCGGCGCCAGCGAACGGCGTGTCGCCAACCAGCCGCTGGTTCTTCAGGTCCGGCCGAGACCGGAGACGACTCTCGTAGAAGAGCTCCGAAGTTAGTTCACAAATGGCCGGATGCAGACGCCAGGTCTCGCCAAGAAAGAGCCCCCTGTGCGGCGGGATGGTCTGTTGACCGGCGAGGAGATGTTCCAGCGCGGAGACATCTGTACCTTCGGGATGGCTACCCTTGAGCGGTTGATCGAGTTGCTGTGGATCGCCGAGCAAGATGACGTTCCGGGCGGCCTGGGCGATAGCCACGACATTCGCGAGTGACATCTGGCCAGCTTCGTCGACGAACAAGACATCCACCGACTCAAAGAGGTCCTGACGAGCCCAGAGCCACGGCGTCCCGGCAACGACGTGAATCGATCCGCCTTGGAGTGCTGCGACCACACTGCTGTTCTTGGTGGTCTCGCGGGTCGCGCCCCCGGCAAACGTGGCGGCTTTGCCGCTCACCTTCTGCAGGCACCGGATCAGCAGCTCCTGCTCAGAGGCTGCCTCGACGGCGGCATCGAGCAGGTTGCGGATCACTTTGTGGCTGACGGCGGTGATTCCAACCTTCTTCCCCGCCCTCACGAGGTCGCAGATCATGCGGGCGCCCGTATAGGTCTTGCCTGCGCCGGGTGGGCCCTGAATCGCAAGCACGCCGCCATCCATCTCAAGTGACATGCGCCGCGCGGCTGCGGCCGTGGTCTCGTCCTCTAGCTCGAGAGGTTGTCTACTCGGCACAGAGCCGCGAAGCCGAGGCGCGCGGCTCAGCAGAAGGTCCCGCGCGGCGCGGTGTGGCCCGTCGACATCAATGCCGTTGTCTGCAACCCACTCCCCAAGCCGAAAGAGTGCCTTCGCTTGCTCTGGTGCCGTGACGACAGAATGAGCAAAGAGTGCCGGGGGGTGTATCTCTGCGGTGTCGGCCCGCTTTTTCACGTCGACGAAGCGCGCCGTGGCGTCGACGGTCTGAACCTTGCCGAGCTGTTCACCGCCGGGCTGAAAGACGGGGTCGTCTTCTTCGAGCAGCGTGTCCTGAGGCGGAAACCGATATCGGTGGATTGGACACTTGTCCGTTCCGCCCTCGCGCCCTGCGAAGACTAGGTCCGCGAGGCCCGCGTTCTCATCAAGAAGATCCTCAGGCCCCAGGTCAGAAAGACGGAAGTACTCCCACCAAGGAGCCTTCTCCTCACGGCGGTGCCAGTCGAGCATATGCGCCAGAAGCCACACTGCCTGCTGCTCGGGGGAACGGTCCTCCCGCTCGAACTCGACGTTCTCGAGAAGCCGATCCATGAGGGCGCGCAGCCGCTGTTGTCGCTCGTCCAGGCTCTCCTTCGGTGCGCCGTCGGAGACCAACTCTGGGCGCTGAATGTCTTCGCCGGCCTCGACCACAGACTCGCGAAGCTGCTCGAGCCAGTCTCGTAGCCGGAGCGTGGAGACACAGTCGTCGCGATTGTACTGCTCGACCGAAGCCCGCACGTCGGCCGGCACAGCCCCTACTTGGCCAAGTTCAAGCGCGCGTTCAAAGGCCCGCAGGCTCTTGGAAGCATCCTTGAGCTCAACGTCGCGCTCGTACCCGTAGAATTGCTCGAGGTCCTTAATCGAGTAACGCTCGATGCCGGCGCGAATGGACTGCTTGGCGATCGAGTAGAGGTCCACGAACACGCCAGCGCGCAACAAGCGGTCGACCTCATCTTCACGCGTAGCGAAGCGGCCCATGAGGCGCTTCATGGCGCCCGGCTCATACGGGGCGAAGTGGTAGATGTGCAGGCCCGGATACCAGGACCAGCGATCCATGACCGCATCGATGAACGTCTCGAAGGCAGTACGCTCTTCCGGGGCGTTCAACGCCCACACCGCACGGTATTCGGGCGCTCCTTCATCGCCGCACACAACCCACCCGAGGAGATACTCGAGACCGGATGTGCCCACGAAGGCGTCGCCCTCGATGTCGAAGAACATGTCACCGGGCGACGGCTCGGGAAGGCGCGAGAGGCCGCGGTCGGGCTCTAGGGCTAGGAGCTCGTACACGGGCTCGTCGCGCTCACGTGTTTCGAGCTGCACGCGCGCCTGCTCTCTCACTCGAACGTAGCTCTCGACGGAGCCGCGGTTCGGCTTGTGCTCCAACGGCAATGGGAGCACCGCCAACTCGGAGAGCGTCTGCACTCCCCACTCTGCCAGCTGCCTCCGCTGGAGCTTTGAGATCCCTGCGACGAGCGCAAGATGGTCATCGGCTCGACGCTTGTTCTCGCAGGCGGACCACCAGCGACATACATCGCACTGGGGAACTGGCTCCGGGTACGTAGGACTCTCTTCAAGGTCGAGCTTCACTGCCGCGGTCAGTCGCGCTCGAACCAGGCGGTAGTACGCGAGGTAGTCGTCCACACGAAATGTCTCCGCTTCGAACCCACTTCCCGGGGACACGACGTGCATGAGCTCGGGCGCGATCCCCTGAATCTCACGGAGGATGTCAGAGTAGAGACAGAGTTGGAGCACAGTGCCTGCCCGTGTCTCCTTCGCGAGCTTGGTGTCGACTACCTCGTAGCTCCAAGCTCCAGCGGCACCGGCGACCGACACGCGTCGGAGGATGTCCGCTCTGCCAAACCAGTCGCCGCTGATCAACGTAGCTTGCGCGATCACGTCAACGCCGTTGCGCATCGCGGCGATCGTGGCCTCGAACGGCGTGCCGCCGCCCTTGGCGGTCGCCTCCACGACTGATAGGCCGCTACCGCGGAGGTACTCGAGGTACGCAGCTTCGTGCTGGAAGCCACGTTGCTGCAGGACCTCGAGCACAGGATCGCGCCACACCGGGGGGCTGAGCCTCCCGTGAGCCGTGGCGAGGTTCAGAGCCGTGAGGTGATGACAGCCAAGATGATTGGCGAGATCGCTGGCGGACAGTTGAAGCCCTTGTCGCTGAATCCTCATCCGGTTCTTGAGACCCGCGAAGCGCCGGACGACAGGCCCGGTTGAACCGACTTTAACCGACTCTCTTTGGCTCGTGAACGCTATTGAGGGCTCTGGTTGGCGCAGCTATGCTCGGCGCCGTTTGAGGGAGCGAGCTGC
>CAZRGL010000804.1:0-3783 GCA_964599485.1 uncultured Polyangiaceae bacterium | reverse complement strand
TGATCGACTTGTAGCGATCGGTCAGTGCCTTGAAGCGCTGGGTCAGCAACACCCAGCACACGGTCACGCCGAACATCTCGCCCAAGACCACCCAGAAGGCTTGCAACCCAATTGCGTAGCCCATGCCGGTGAGCCCAAGCAGCAGCCAACCGCTCTCCCCGGTCGCCCGCGACGAGAAGCTCACCAACCAGAAGCCGAGCTTCTTGCCGCCGACGAAGTAGTCGCCGATGTCGTTGATCTTCCGACTTGCGGCCACGCCAATGTAGAAAAGGCCCGCCAAGTAGACCACGAGGATGACGATTTTGGTAATCATCGCTCGGCTCCCGAACGCTTCTGGTGATCTTTGGCTGCCAGTCCCTTACTGGCTTTGTAGAAGAACCACAGCTCGATCAGCACGAAGGGCACCGTGCTGAGCACCACCAACAGCATCTTGCAGGCTTAGTACAGCTCCCTGGAAGAAAGTACCCAGATCGGCGAGGGCCGGGCGGCGAGGGCAAAGCGCGATGCCGACGGCGTACAGCTGTTACGTCGAGGTTCGCAACGAAGCCCCCGTCGTTCGGAGCTGTCGAGGTAGGTACTTTCTTTTGGGGAGCAAGTTAACGAGGTTGCGGTAAAGGCTCGATCTGCAGGTCCATCAAGTCGAAAAAACAAGCGTCTTCTTGCTCACTCTCTACGATGGGGTGCTGAACGATTATCGCAAGCGAAGGCACCCCCGAGGCAGCACTGAGATCGGTCTTGAAATGAATGGGCGCGGCGGTTGGAGGTAGGCAATGGATCGGACGCGGAGACTTGGTCGGCGGCATGACGACGTCCGGCTCCCGCACCGCGCTGACGAGGAACGTGGGGGGAGGCTTGCACTGCGTGGTGAGCGTGCAATCGGTCCTGTCGTCGCCACCGTCGCGACAGCGGGCGAAGCGACCCCGGAAGGACGCTTCAGCAGTGAGCACCGGTAGACCATCCATGGAGGGGGGCATGTCGAAAATGCCCGACGCAGCGACGAAGTTTGGTGTCTTGCAATCGGACGGGCCGGAGGTGTGTTGGACGCGACAGCCTGCTTTTTTCACGAGCCAAACAGCATCGGTGTGCTTCGGTGTGCCCACGTCGAATGGAAACAAGCATTCGCGCAGCTGCTCGGGATTGCACTGAAAAATCTGCTCGACCTTCGTCAAATTGAGCTGGCACTCGTCTTTGGCGAGGATCGGCAGTTTTTGCTGTTCGAGCACCAAGGCGAGCTCGGGGTAGTCACCCGCAGGCGTGATGGTTCCCGAGGCCACAAAAGCATCGGTGGCTGCACCGAAACCCGCTGACGCCGTGACCGTCGCGACAGCGGCGCTCGGCAACTCGAAATTGACCGTGCGTGAATCGCCCTCGACGAGACCCCAGCTCGTGGCATTGAGCGACGAGTCGATATCGTCGAGCGCCTGGTCTGCACAGGCGTAGGAGACCGTAGATTCGGCCTTGGCCGCGTCTAGCGTGGCGGTTCGCGGAAACAAGCAAGCAGCACCAACGTAGGAGCCACTGTTGACCGTCACCATGATGTGGTCGAAGGGGCGCGCACCGTGCCATTGCTCTGGCTTCATGGTGATGCGCACGTGAACGCCCACCTCTGGCGAGCAGCCCACGAGCACAGCAAGCGCCAACGTCGACAAGCACGCCAGCGACCAGGCCCCCGTTGCCCGCCGGCCGGTCATTGCTGGTAGTCGGTAGCGACCAGATCGTGGCGGCTCAGCCAACGAAAGATCTGTTTGCGATCCTTGCCGTAGTGCGTGGCGAGCTTGGCAACACTGCCATCGAACTTCGCGAGCAGCGTGGCCAGCTCTTCCCGTGAAGGAACCGAGTGAACGCTGATAGCCGACGCGCGGAGCTGATCCTCAGTGGGCTGTCGCACGCGCATGCGAATCTCACGCGGCAAGTGGGCGCTACGCAAGGTGGTGATCTCATCATCAAGGAGCGTGAAGCGCTGCATGACGGTACGCAGCTCACGCACGTTCATCGGCCAATCGTAGAGGAGCAGTTTCTCGAGGAATGTCGCCGACCAGTCGAACGATCGCTCCGGGGCGATGGTGCGCAGGAAATAGTCAGCCAACAAGGGGATGTCGGTACGGCGCGAGCGCAGCGAAGGCATCACGATGGTACCGCCGCGAAGAGCAGCATAGAGATCCTCGTGCAGGGCCCCCTCCTCCACCAGGGCCTCGAGGTTGGCACTGGTTGCGCACACCAGCCGCACATCGGCTGTGCTGGTTTCGGTCGCGCCTACCGCACGGTAGCTGCCGCTCTCGAGCACGCGCAGAAGCTCGGGCTGGAATTCGGGGTCGAGCTGCTCGATTTCATCGAGGAACAACGTGCCTCCAGCGGCCGTTGCGAAATACCCTGGAGAATCGTTGCTCGCCCCTTCGAAGGCGCCTTTCTTGTGGCCGAACATGTGGGAGGCGACCAGGCTCTGTGGCACCCCACTGCAGCTCACCGCCACGAACAAGCCTTCTCGGTCGCTTTGCTTGTGCAGGTGCTGCGCCGCCAGCTCCTTGCCCGTGCCGGTCTCACCAGTGATGAGCACCGGCTGCTGTCCGGGCGCGAGCCCTTCGAGCTCCGCCAAGGTGGCCAAGAACAGTCCGCTGCGACCCATGAGCGCGCCGCTGGAATCGCTTTCATCACTGGCGTCCACGCACTCGTGTGTCTTGTCGTCCAAGGCGAGCTCAAAAACCGTCACGCCCAAACGGATGATGCTGCCGTCACCGATGCTGCGGTTCTTGACGCGCACGCCATTGACGAAAGACCCGTTGCGGCTACCGTGGTCGATGAGCTCGAGCATCTGAGGGACGCCGGTTTGATCGAGCCCGGTTTGTTTGATGGTGGCGTGCTGTCGAGACAGCAAGCGGTCGTCGATCGCAAGGTCGACGACACCCTCTTGCTCGACCCGACCGATGCAAAGCTGCTGCCCAATGGGAATCACGCGACCGCGCAACGCGGCGTCGGGCGTGTGCAACACGACCAAACTTGGGGCACGCGTCGGGGCATCACCGTTGACCGACCGCCCCCCTCGACCTTCGGAACTCATTCCGGCCGGAGGATAGCACCTCAGCCGCCGCTTGGAATGATCAAGAAATGCGCGTGAGCGATCGCGATGGGGCGATCGGGCTCATGCTGCCAAGCCTCGGCGCGGACATTTACCACTCGGCGACCATGTTTCGTAATGATTCCTTTAGCGTAGGTGTCCACGGGCTTGCCCGACCGAAGGTAGTCTACGGTCAGGTTGATCGTCTTGGGTAAGACGACGGTCTCGGCCTCCCAGAGCAATTTGAAGATGGCCGTCGACTCGAGCAAAGCGCCTATCGTGCCGCCGTGAAGCGCTGGCAGAGCAGGGTTGCCAATCAAGTGATCGGCATAGGGTAGTCGTCCGACGACCTCGCCATCCGAGCAGTCGACCGAAATACCGAGAAACTGGGCGTAGGGAATGGCATCGGTCATCCCTCTGCAGTCACCGGTGCGTTTGAAGGCAGCGATGCGCTCGACCAGCTTGCTGTTCACGACTTGTGCTCCGGCGGCTCTTGCTTGGTCGATTGTTTTTGGGCGGCGACCTCATCGGATGGTTGCCAGCCTTGGCCACGCTGCGTCGTGGCCAGCATGAAGGTGCCGGCGCCAGAGGCGATGGGATCAGTATCGTCGTCGTGGAACGCGATGCAACGCACGAAGGCCACGTTGCGGGTCACTTTGTAGCAAGTGGCGCGGGAGATGACGTTCTCGGGCGGGGTGGCAGGCCTGAGATAGTCGATCCGCAGATCCAGG
>CAZRGL010000803.1:0-3812 GCA_964599485.1 uncultured Polyangiaceae bacterium | reverse complement strand
CGGCCCCAGCCACCTGGCTGAGCCAGGCGGTGGTGGCGGAGGGGGATGGGCGTGCGGGGGGGGTGCGTGTGCGCCTCCTCGAGCCCGGCGGCAGCAAACAACTCCGAAAAGCCCGGCTTGCCCTGCCCCTACCCTATCAGGCCGCAGCGGGCGATCGCGTGCTGGTGGCCAGCGACAACACGGACAGTTACGTCATCGGGGTGCTCTACGCGGCCCATGGGCCGAGCCTGCAGCTATCGGACGGCGCCCGGGCAGAGCTGGTCGATGACGCACTGCTGCTGCGCGATGCAGAAGGCAGCGTCTTGTTGCGCTACCAGGAAGGCGGCGCTGAGATTCGAGCGGCCAGCGGAGACTTGACTCTGGCAGCTCCGCTAGGTCGCGTCGTGCTGCGCTCGGGCCTCGATGTCGAGCTCGAAGCCGAGCGCGACGTGGTGCAGCGGGTGGGTCGCCGCTTCGAGGTGCAAGCCGGACAAGCCGCGGAGCCTCAGCTGGCGGTGCAACCCGGCTCGCTGCGCGCGACTGTCGACCAAGTGCAGATCCGCACCAAGGCCTGGCAGCTCGTTGCAGCCAAAGCCACAACCGTGGCTCACACCATCAGCAGCTCGGCAAAAAACCTGACCCAAATGGTTGACCGCTACGAGCTCGACACCAATCGCCTCGTCGAGCGCGCTCGCGACGCCTTCCGCGACGTCAGCGACCTGTTGCAAAGCCGCGCTGGCCGCATGCGCACGCTGGTCAAGGGCGTCCAAGCTACTTACACGCGCCGCACCGTGATGGTGTCCAAGGACGACACCAGCATCGACGGAAAGCGCGTCCTGCTCGGCTGAACGGAGCCAACCACCAAGACCGAAATCTCCAACTGCTGAGGCTGCTTAGCATGCACGACTACACGATCGTCAGTTTCTTCTCCGATTCCTTCGCTGCCGAGGACACTTCCAAAGTCCAGGTGCGCCGCCTCGATGGCCATGAGGCGATAGGCGAGCTTTTCGAATTTGAGATCCACATCGCGACCAGCAAGGAGATTGACGAGGCGACGCGAGCCGACATGCTCGCGCAACCCGCCCGACTTCGCTTCGACCGCGTCGTGTCGGCGGCGAAGCCTCATGAGCTTATTCGGCGTATTCGCGGCATCGTCGTCGAGATCCGCGACCGAATGACGAGCGAAGCCAACCAATGGGAATATGTGCTGCGCATGGTGCCGGCGGCTTGGCGCTGCACGCTCACCAAGACCAACGACGTGTTCATGGATATGACGCTCGAAGAGATCATTCGGGCCAAGCTGACCTTCGCCAACCTCAAAACAGAACAGATCTCCTTCGCCTTGGATCACAACAAGGACAAGCGCGAGTTCGTGGTGCAATACCAAGAGACTGACTGGAGCTTCATCAAGCGGCTATGCGAGCATGCTGGCGTCTATTTCTACTTCAAGCACGACGACAAGCACGGCGACGTCATCCACTTTCAGGACAACCAAAACCACTTCCCCGCACTTGCCACAGAGCACTTTCACAAGCGGGGCGAGCAGGTGGGTGTGTTCGCGCTCGAGCGGGTTCAGCGAGCCATCACCAAGGAACATCGGCAACGCGATTACAACCATCGCAAGCCGACCCTCGATGTGAAAGGCACCGAAGATCTCAGCGGTGGCCCTGGCCTTGGCGGGCTCTGGTATGAGTACGGCGCCCACGTCAAAGACGAGACACAGGCCAAGAGTCTGGCCCAGATCCGAGCGCAAGAGGTCGCCTGGCAACAGCATACCTATGAGGGCGAGAGCGAGCTGGCGGTGCTTTCAGCAGGGCGCACCATCGACATCGAGGACAGTCCTGTCGACAAGTGCGAGCTGACCCTCGTCGAGGTCCGGCACCTCACCGTGCAAGCAGCGTTCGGAGAGGGGGGGAGCACCAAGAAGATAGAGGAGCAATCGTACCAAAACTCCTTTGTGGCCATTCCCAAAGGCACCGAGTTTCGCACCCCACGGCGCACGCCCAAACCCGTGGTACCAGCCGTGATCACCGGGCAGACCAAAAGCGTCACCAAACAACTCGGCGCCCTCGACGATGAGGGCAATTACCACGTGGAGTTCCATTTCGACGCCATCGGACGGGGCGACAAAGCGAGGGCTTCGCGCCCCATTCGCATGGCCCAACCCTGCGCCGGCGACACGCGCAAGTTCCACTTGCCCCTGAAGGCCGAGACCGAGGTGCTCATCAGCTGCGTCAACGGCGATCCTGATCGGCCCATCATCATCGGTGCCGTGCCCAACGCCCAGTCGCCTTCGCCAGTGAACACAGCGAACAAGGAGAAGTTGGCGCTGGTGACGAACCACAGCTCCATGTTCATCGATGATCAGGACCCGCGCCTGCGCTTCGACGTCGACAGCTCCAAGAACGTGCTGCAGCTCGGCAAGCCGAGCCCGGACGAAGGCACGGCACGGGGTGCACCCGAGGTGGGTATCGCCCTGGCAACCACCGACAATCTGACCAATACGGTGGAAGGCACCCTGAGCAGCGTGTCCAGCACATGCACGAGCATCCAGAACTTCGGCACCAATCTCAACACTGAGACCAAGCTCAGCTGGGTGGGCGACATCGAGCCGTGGAGCGGATGGCAAAAGGTGGAGGTCATCACCAGCGCCCTGGCCGCACTGGCCAAGAGCGTCGAGGCAGGGGTCACGACGTTTCAAGATGCGCGCACAAAAGGACTCGAGCGCGCCAAGAGCCAAGCGGCCGCTCGTTATGCAGCCGCGCACAAGAAGGCGTTCGACGACCTGAAGAAGAAGCTCCCCAAACCTTACCCGGCTGGAGCCAAGAAGAAGATCAACGCTGACGGCACGGTCGCTCCGTCCGAGACTGAAGACCAGTTCATGCAGCGCAAGCTGGGCGAGCTGAAGCCGCAAGAAGCCACCAAGCTCGCAGGGCTCGAGGCCGAGGCCAAGCTCGCAGCTGCGGAAGCCGACGCGGACGCCAAGAAATGGAAGGCCAACCCTGTCCGCGTCTGGGGCGCGCTCGGCAAGTCGGCGGTGGAAACCGCAGACAAGATCGTCAAATTCGGCAAGGACTTCAAAGAGAAGTGGTCGACCATCAGCGACACCATCATGAAGGTGCGCAACGTGGAAAAGTACGAAATGATGAGCGTCGCTCATTGGTTTTCGTCGATCTGGGCCAAAGCCAGCCACGAGCGCCGTGCCGCGGAGGTCGGTGAGTATGCGAGCGTGATCAGCCTGCCTCCGCAGCCTACGCACATCATCGGCTCCAACCACTCGGTGGGCGTCTATGGCAAGAAGAACGCCGTCATGTACGGCGACCGACAAGCTGTGGTTTGCTCAATTCAAGACGCTCACCTGCTCGCGGGCGAAGCGGCGCACGTCAAAGCTGTCAGCTGTGTCGAGCTAGCCGCCCACAAGGTCAAGGCGAGCGGGGGCGTGCTGGTGGATCTTCATGCAAAAAAGAAGGTCGCCATCGTCGCCCACAGCGGCAACACGACAATCGGCGACAAGACGCCAACGGCCAACCACGGCATGCCCGCCGGCATACCAGATCCGCCGCCTGTGGTCGTACCAATCGAGGACATTGCGTCGTGGTGGAAAATCGAATCCAAAGACGACGTCTCGATGGTCTTGCTCGCCGAAAAGGGCATAAAGATGCAGGCCGAAAAAGAACAGATCGAGGTCAAGGCCAAAAAGCACATCAAATTCGAGTCGGAGACCAAGAACTTCGAGGTCAAAGCCAAGGAGGAGATCAAGCTCGAGGCCGAGGACAAGCGCATCTTCGCCAAGGCCAAGAAGAAGGGCATTCACCTCGAGGGCGAAACGACCT
>CAZRGL010000802.1:0-3823 GCA_964599485.1 uncultured Polyangiaceae bacterium | reverse complement strand
GTCCAGTGGCCGACCAGACAGCAGCCCTCGCCCCTCGTCCGGGGCGAGCGCGTTGTCCGTAGGCGTCACCGGGACGCCGAGCACGGCGAAGACCGCCGCGGTAAAAATCGGAGGTCGCGCACCACCGAACAGCGGTGGAATGTGGCAGCGGCCACAACGACCAGCCCCGAAGAACACCTCGAGACCAGCTTGCTGGGCGCTGCTCAGCGCCCCTTTGTCCCCACGGGAAAACCGGTCGAATGGTGAGCTTGCCGGCAAGAGATCGCGCTGCGCAAAAGCGGCCAGCGCCCGCACGAGCTGGGTCGCTCCTCTGCCTGCCGGAGCCAAGCGCGCCAAGCGTGTGCGGTAGGCGGCAATTCCCTTGGCTTTGTCGACGAGCTCTGTGCCGCTCAGACCCAAGGTCGACGCCGCGTGGCTCTGCATGAGCATCGTGGCAGCATCGCGCGGAAACTGCCCATCCCACGGCCGGACCGCATGCAGCCAGCTGTAAAGTAGCGTGGGAACGTCTCGCGACCTCTTTTCCGCGCCCGGTTTGCCGGCCGGCGCGCTTCGTGCGCCACCGAAAGCCTTGTTGGGAATATGGCAGTCAGTACAGGCCCGCTTGCCATTGGCGGATAGGCGCCGATCGACAAACGCTCGTCTTCCCAGGTCGGCTAAGGACTTCAGCTCGACCGCTGGCGCACCTCGCAAGGCGGCTGGCACGCTGAAGACGTTGACTGGCTCACTGATTGTGTTGCCCGCCACGGGACGACGGACCTCGTAGGGCAGCTCGAGCTCGACGTTGAGCTTGCCGGCGAAGCGGCGCAGGGCAACTCCGAGCGAGCCGCTGGCGAGCACCAGATCCGCCCGCTTGACCAAGCGTGTGCGCCCCAGCTGGTCGAATGCACCATGAAACACCGCCGATTTTTCCCGAACGACGCGAAAAGCCGCTGCCACTGGCCGACGATTGGATGAGGGAGCGAGCCGCAGCATCGAGCTGGCAATTGCTTCGATTCCGTCGAGCATGCCGAGCGCGTCGGCAGCGTCTGCACCTGACGCTGCTGAGCTGCTCGAGTCAGCTTGCAACACCACCAGACCCAAGGAAAAAGCAGCGTCCGACAGCGACTGGAGCAGGTCTTTTGCGCTAGGAGGCCGCAACTTGAGCTCGTGTTCTATCAAACGCAGGGCGCGGTCGACCTGGCCCGTGAGAGCAATCGGGGCAGCGCTGGGCAGGACCGATCGGGCTGGCTGCCCCAGCCTACGGTCAATCGCCCCGAGGGCGCCTCCCCCAGTTGAGCCGATGGGCCCCAGAAGCACTTCGCAGCCCAACTTGGCGGTCGCCCGGACAAAAGGCGCGAAAGAGGCAATTGCACGACGAAGCGCTAGATACGCTCGTCGCTGCCCCTCCCCCTTGCCGGAGGCCTTGTTCAGCAGCGTCGCGGCCGCCCTGGCACGGGTCACGGCGCTGTGCAGCGGATCGGCAGCCGTCTTGGGCCCAGGCTCGCGTCCCTTGCGCTTTGGGGGAGCCTCGGTTGGCTTTCTAGGAGGCCGCGGCGGGTCGTCGTCACACCCCCCGCCAGCTACGGCCAGCGCAAGCGCCACCACCATGGTCCCTCTCGCGCGCATCATCGTAGCCAGGCAAGATCATTGCCGAGGCGCCGCTGTCGGTCCACGAGATTCGAGCAAGTCCCGTGGAATGTAGTAGAGTTTCGCTGTGGGCGAAGGATTCGACGTCACGGATATCCCGCCCGGCACGGTCCTGATGGACAAGTACCGGGTAGTCCGGACGATCGGGCGCGGCGGCAGGGGGGGGGGCAGCGCCGCCGACCACCTCACCCTACACGCCCGCGTCGCGATCAAGTTCTTGGTGCCCAATCTGGTGTCCAACGAGCAAATCGTTAAGCGCTTCATCAACGAGGCCCGCGCGGCGACCCGGATTCGCAGCGATCACGTCGCCAACGTCATCGATGTTGGCACGATGCACCAAGAAGGCATGCCCGAAGAGGGGCTTCCCTACATGGTGATGGAGTACCTGGAGGGCCAGGACCTGGGCGAGTGGGTGCAGCAGGGCAAGAAGTTCCCCGTCGAAGAGGCCATCCATTGCATCGCCCAAGCCTCTGAGGCGCTGGCTCAAGCGCATAAGGTGGGCATCATCCATCGCGACATCAAGCCGGCCAATCTGTTCCAAGCCGAGCTCGGCGAGGGACGAACGCGCATCAAGGTGCTCGACTTCGGCATCTCCAAAATCATGGACGAGGAAACCCATGGGGACATGGGACTGACCAAGACCACGACGGTGCTCGGCTCGGGGTTGTACATGTCGCCCGAACAGATGCGCTCGGCAAAGAAGGTCGATTTCCGAACGGACATCTACTCACTCGGTGTCTGCTTGTACGAGCTGCTCTCCGGCACCCAACCTTTTACTGCCGAAACCTTCTCCGAGCTCTGTGTAAAGGTAAACATCGACCCGCCCACGCCGCTGCGAGAGCATCGCCCCGACATCTCTGAAGAGCTCGCCGAGGTCATCGCCAGAGCCTACGCACGCAATCCCGACGACCGGTTCCAAACTGTGCAGGAGCTGGTGGCGGCCTTGGCCCCGTTCATCGCAGGTGCTGCGTCGGAGGCCATCCGAAATGTGCAAGGTGTGACGGCCACCGAACGGCCGCCCTACATGTCAGTGCCGCCTCCGCCCCCGGTGGCGCTCGCAGGTACAGCTGCCGCGCTCACCGCGTCGGCCCACCCCACACCGCGCAAACCGATGTCGATGGGCGTCGTCGTAACGCTGGCAGCAGCAAGCCTGGTGGCCATCTCGGCCGCTGGAGTATTCATGTTGCGCAGCACGGGACCACTGAAGGAAACCACCACGCCGACTAAGGCCGCGACCACGTCGGCCGACTACGCGAGCACGCTGAGCACCACCGCGGCCATTGCCGGTTCGACGAGTGCCGAGGCGAGCACCAGCTCCACGCCGGCAACCAGCGTGAGTGACTCGGCCCCGGCTACGACCACCACCAGACGAGTCAACACGACGCCAACGACCAGTCGGACGCCCACGACTGGGGTCTTGCGGACCACCACCACCAAGCCGAAGACCACGACCCGGACGACCAAGAGCACCAGGTGCCGCGTCATGGGACCCCATGGCTTGATGATCCCCTGCGAGCTGGCTGGCAAGACCCCCTAGCTCATTCGGGCTTTTGGCTCAGAAGGCGCCGCCGATCACCAGTCCGCCGGCGTTGGGCCCAGCGATCGGCGCTACGTATGGCCGGATCAACCCGCTCTTCTTGGGCTTCGCCTTGGCTTTGGGCTTGTCCTTGCTGGCTTTCTTGCCCTCGTCCTCGGGAAACTCCTGGGGGTCGTCGATCTTGCTCACCGAATCCGGATTGGGATCGTAAATCGAATAGAACACCGACAGTCCCACCAGAAGTCCGCCGAAGCCCCACGCTACATAGCGACCAATACCAAAGATCTTCAACGCGTCGGCGTCATGCGGGTCGTTCTCGGGCTTTTCGGCCTCGAGGTGCAGGAACACGCCGCCAATCCCGGCAGCCGTTCCGATGATGCCGAGCGCGATGGCTTTCCCGCGTGGGTAGCTCTCGGCCAGGGTGGCGTGCACGGGCAGCTCTTGCCCAAATGGCACCACCACCTTTTGCTCGAGCTCCTTGCGACCGTCTGCGTCGAGCACCAGCAGATGCTCGCCGGCCGGGAGCTTGACTTTGACGGGCCCGCTCACCTTGTTGAAGGACTTGTAGGGTTTTTCGTCCACCTCGATGTCGATTTGATCGGCATCGCCATCGATCACCAGATAGCCGTAGTCGACACGCTCCATTTGGGCGTCCACCTC
>CAZRGL010000801.1:0-3835 GCA_964599485.1 uncultured Polyangiaceae bacterium | reverse complement strand
CCGGTCGCCATAGACGTAGCCGCTGAAGGGGAACTCGTGAAACAGCAGGATGTCTGGCTTGTCACCTTCAGTGCAGGCCTGTTGACCCAGGCTCAGCACGTGCTCGAGGTTGGCGGCGATGGTTGCCGCAGCAGTCGAGACGCTGCTGATGGCCTTGGCATTGGACTGCACGACCTTGAGGACCACGGCGCTCTTGGCCAGCTCCGCGACGGCGTAGCTTCCGTCCGGTCGCACCAGCTCGGGCAGCTGTTGCTCAGCTGGCGTGTCGAGCTGGGGGGCGGGCTCGACCTCGGGGCAGGTCTCGACCGCTGCGGGCTCAGACTGTTCGAGGACGCACCCAGCGCCGAGACCGCAGCTGAGAGCGAGCGCTGCCAGCAGCAGCAGGCACGATTGGATGGCGGAACGTGACGAAATGGACGGCATGATTGACCTCGTTTCAGTTGGTAGGGGCACAACGCCCCCACCTCACGCGTCAGCAAACGCGTGAAAGAGACGCTCGATGTTGACCACGCCGCCAGTCGGCTCAGCGGCAGCGCGGATCGTATTTCTGCTCGTCGACAAGTCGCTTGAAGCGACGCCAGCTGGTCTCGTTCGGTGACTTGTCTTGTCGCGGCGCATGGCGAAAGCGCGGCTGGCGCTTGCTCACGAAGTCGCGCAGATCTTTGGGCAACTCGGACCAACCCCCGAGCAGCTTGCGGCCACGGGCGTGGTAGATCAGTGCGCTCGGTGGATCGATCGGATGGCTCATCCACGGCAGCGGCTGCCCCACGCGAGTCCAAGACAGCAGCGCCGGTACGGGACGCTTGCCGTCGGCGCGCAAATCCGCCGTCGCCACGTAGAAGTTGAACAGCTCGGTGCTCTGGTAGGTGTTGCCGGTCGAGTACTGTGGGTAGTCCTTCATCGGCAAGGGCGAGGGGTAGTCGACCGAGACGCTCACGCTGAGCGCTGCGCGATCGCCCAGCTCGGTGTAGTCCACTTTGCCGAGGGTGAAGTTGACCGGATCGTTGGCTACATGAACCACGCGTACCGGCTTTGGTAGCCAATCGGCATGAAAGCAGTCGATGATCCGACCCGTCGCGTCGCGATAAACCGATAGCTCGCGGCTGAGCATTCGCGCCCCATTGTCAGTCTGTACGAAGCGCGCCACGTTGAAGCCGTCGAAATGCAGTAGCGGTCGTCGGAAGCTCTTGCCGGCTGGAGCCTTCGGCGCCGCGCGCGCCGCGAGCAGGATCTCACCCTCGAAGTAGAAGAACACCTCGCGCTCGGGATCGAGCGAGCCACGCGTCAGCAAGAAAGCGTGCTGTGGGTCAATCGGCGAGCTTGGCGCGGCCTCGGCGCTGGGCTTGGCAGCGACGCTGGGCTTGGCAGCGACGCTGGGCTTGGCAGCGGCGCATTGGCTGGTAGCCAAGCTGGCAACCAGAGCCAGCAGCCTCGTGCGCGGACCGTCCATGAAGACTGACTAGCGGATGAGCAGCGAAAGAACTATGCCTAGTTAGGCAAAAGAGTCTTTCCAATCATCGCATAGTCTAGCTCATGGCTTCGACCAGTCCCCCGCTCGATCAGATCGCTGCGTTCATCAAAGTTGCCGAGTTGGGCAGCTTCACGCGAGCCGCTAGCGCCTTGGGAGTCTCGCCCCCCGTAATCAGCAAGCGTGTCTCTAGTCTGGAAGATCAGTTGGGCCTGGTCCTGTTGCGCCGCACGACCCGCAGCCTGCATCTCACCGAAGAGGGGCGGGCGCTCGCGGGCTCGCTCGACGACTTGCTCGACCGGGTCGAGGAAGCGATGGAGCAGGTCATGACGGCGACCGAGCGGGTACGAGGCGAGCTCAGCGTCGTGCTGCCGACCTACTTCGTCGGCCCCGATATCTACCAATCGGTGGTGCCGATCTTCTTGCGCGACAATCCCAAGTGCGAGCTGCGCTTGCGCGTCGTCGACGAGCCGCTCAACCGCCTCAGTGAGAGCTTCGATCTGCTGATCTCGGGTCGTCTGCCCGAGCGCCAGTTGCCGGACAGCCATTTGATCCGGCGTCGTTTGGTCAGAGTCCCGGGCGCAGTCTACGGCTGCCCAAATTACTTGAAGCGTCGCGGCGTCCCCCGCAAGCCCGCGGACTTGGCAGCGCATACCTGCTTGAACTACCTGACGCGCAAATGGCGTTTCGTTTCGCCATCCCGTCGGGTGGAGATCATCGAGCCAGCCGGGCCCATCTCCACCATCAGCAACGAGGTGCTACGGGAAATGACCCGCCAGGGCATGGGCTTGGTCTACTCGCTTCCCGCCTTCTTCGCTGACGATGTCGCCAGCGGCGCCGTACGCGAGGTGCTGAGTGACTACACCCGGCATTCCTACATCGAAATGAACATGTTCTACCCGCGCCAGCGCCGCCAACCTGCCCGCACCAGAGCCTTCATCCAGCTGCTCCAGCAGCAATTCGCCAACAAACGAGCCTGACGATCCTCGGCGCAGCACCTCGCTGTGCACGCTCTTTGTAGCAGCCTGCTAGGGTCCATTCGGTGGTGATCGGTCCTCTGGGCTATCCAATCGCAGGGCGCTTCCGGGCTACGTCATCTACCCAAGTAGATCGGGCGCGACCGGGTGCTCCATCAAGATCGAGCCGGCCTGACTCGCCAGCCGCTGTGGCGCCAAGAAGCGCCTCGCAGTCGTTCCCTTCGTCTATCCCAAGTATGGGTCCGTCCGACAATGGGCGGCGGTTGGTATGCAGCAGCTAGCCCCCGAGTTTGCTGTGCGCTACTCGTTCCAGAATACCGGAACGCGCTGGCCCGTGGCGTGTCGTCATGGGCTGCAGCAGAAACTGTTCTCGCCCCGATGCTGGCAATCCTCACGCCCGATATCGCGAAGCGTGGTACGCGGGCGCAACTTCGTTCGCTGCCGAACGGCACTCCTTGTTGGAATCGAGGGCAAAAAGCGTCGGGGTTTTCGACACGAAGGAGGCATGTCACTGGCATGGAGGCTGCAGCGAAGCGCCGCCATGGACAACCTGGCGTTCGGGCGTGCGGCCCGCCTCTCACTGCTAGCAACGGCCATGTCGCGCTTGCTGCCCGGCTGCAGCTTCGTCATTCCTGTGGGCGAGCTACCGAAGCTCGCCAGTGGTACGGTTCGCGATATCTCCGGTCGCCCCCGCAAGGTACCGAATGGCTATGTTGCCGAGCTACGGTTGCGAAACGACAGCGATCTTCTGCTGCCCAAGGGCGCAGCCGCGGGTCCCAGCTTTGCAACCGACGAGCAATGGTCCGCTCGCCTCAGAGATGAGGGCTACCGGCGTGCTCGGCGTAAGCTCACCACTCCAGTAGAAGGCTCGTTGTACCGAGACTCCCTTTGGCTTCGGAATGATGAGGGGCGCTGGACTGGCTACCCGCGTGTGCCGATCGAGGGCGTGAAGATTGTGGACCGGCAGGGTCAGGTCCTCGGCATCGTCGTCGGGAGTGTGCTCGGAGCCGCAACACTGGTCGGCGGGGGCGTGCTGCTCGGAGCCGCGTTGGGCGACATCTGGTGAGGCTGTTCCTCGACCGCCTACGACCATTTCGGGGCTTTGGTTGTAGCGTCGAACGCATACGAGTCAATGCAATGAACCTCACGTCCGGTGCTCGTGAAGGCATCGTCACCTCGACTGCCACAACGTCGGTCTGCTCCCCTGCGAGTGTACCGAGTGGTGTCGCCACAACGGCTCGGTCGAGTCACCCCAACCGACTCCCCGGGGGAGTTGAGCCAGCTACTTGCGAAGCCCGATGTAGCGGTAGGTTCCCTGATCTCGGTAGCCGGTGAACTGCACCCGATTCGAATAGGGCTTGGACAAGCCCCCGAGCATTCCCTTGAGCTC
>CAZRGL010000800.1:0-3838 GCA_964599485.1 uncultured Polyangiaceae bacterium | reverse complement strand
CGATCGCGCGGAGCGCACCGCGTTGGCTGCCTGCTTGAGCGTTCGGTTGTTCGATCGGATTGGGGTGGGGGCCGGCGTGAGCCTGACCCCGACTTTGAACACACCCACGCTGGTCAGCTATCAGCCCGGACGAGGCGCTAGCGCCGAAGACAACGTGGTGGTCGATCTGGAGCGGGAGCTACAGATTGAAGCGTCGGCGACTTTTGGCGTTCGGGCTCAGGTGCACGAGCGACTGGCGCTTGGTTTTGCCTACCGGCAGCATGTGACCACCAGCGCAGAAGGGCCCAATGATGTGCAAGCGGGCTCTCTTCTGGTTGATGATCGCATCGACTTCTACGATTTTCTCGAGCCGGACGAGATGGCCCTCGGCGTGGCGGCCTTTCCCCATCGAGACTGGAGCTTGTCGCTCGATCTGGTTCGTTCTCGCTGGTCGCAATACCGCACCATCCACAACGTCACCCCACGTCCCGGCTTGTCCGATGTGCACAACCTTCGCTTCGGGGCCGAGCACCGCTTGCTGCCCAGCCTCGCGTTGCGCTTCGGCTACGCTTTCGAGCCCAGCCCGCTTCCCGAGCAAGTCGCCGACAACAACTTGCTCGATGGCGATCGGCATGTGATCGCCGTTGGCTCCGGTTTGGACTTGAGGCCGCTCGGTTGGGGACCGCTGCGGCTCGACGGTCATCTGCGCGCCCATGTCATGCACAGTCAGCAGGCCGATAAAGACGTGGCCCAATTGAGTGATGCTGATCCGGAGCAAGCGGGCACCCAGATTGGCAACCTGGGCTATCCGGGTTTCTCGGCGGGAGGCTACGTCCTCGAGGGTGGGCTCACGCTGACGGTATTCTTGGGCAAGTCGCGCGCGGGGGGCCCATGAGCAACTTGCCACGCTGCGCGATTTTGGTTCTGACACTGGGCGTCGCCGCACCCGCGTGGGCGACCACAGGTGACTCGCTCGGTTTTTCCCCGTCCGACATGGCGCTGGCCGGTGCTGTGTCGGCTCGCAACAGCGGCGTAGTGGCTACTTATTACAATCCGGCAGCACTCTCCGCCGACGGGGTGGCCACCTTCTTGGACGAGGATGGGCCGGGCGCCGAGGCAGATCCATCCCAGTTACTGCTCGGCTTCATGTACGCCCGGCCTTCTCTCTACGCGCAGCGACTCGCTGGGGGCGCGACGGTGCCGCTCGCAGCCGAAGCCTCCGACACGCACGGTCTCACCGTGGGCACTCGTTTCGACATCGGGGCCATGTTCGGCCAGCCGGGTATCAATCTGGGGGCGCTGATCTACCTGCCCACCCGCGACATTTTTCGTTGGTCGATTCACGCCGACGACAAGGTCCAGTGGTTGTTTTTGACCGACCGGACCCAGCACATCGGCATCCACTTTGGTCTGGGTTGGCGCATCCTGCCTTGGCTCAGCGTTGGGGCGGGGCTGCGCGTGCTCTTCGACACCGAGACCTTGACCTCGGGTCGCGTGACCCAAGTCGAATCCGTGGTGGATCCCGATACGGGGCAGAGCGGGTTCGATGTGCGCACCCAGTTAGGTGAGGACGTTGCCGTCTACGGTAGCGTCGCGCCCAATGTGGGCCTGCTCGTGACGCCTCTCGAGGATCGGTTGCGGATCGGTTTGACCTATCGCGGCAAGCTGTTCGTCGACGACTGGGGCTGGACCCGCATCCAAGGTGTGCCGGCTGCTGGTGACCTGGGCTACGTGCACCGCTTCGCGCACTATTTCGAGCCGCATACGGTGGTGGCCTCAGTCGCTGCCCGTCCCATCGAGCCGCTTTGGTTGTCGGTCGACGTGAGCTACGCGCGCTGGTCCGACGGGCTCACTACCAATCACGACACGCTCGGCTCGGGCCGCTTTGGCGATACGTTTACTCCAGCGCTGGGGGCTTCGTTGGCGCTTCGCGACGAAGTTCAGCTCCGCGCGGGTTACCGCTACCAACCTTCGCCTTTCGACAATTTTGGCGGACCGACCAACCTGCTCGACGCCGATCGCCATGTGGCTTCGCTTGGCGCAGGGGTCGATCTCGGCACCGCCGAAGATGCCGAGGTGTCATTCACGCTCGACTGGGCACTTCGCGCGGCGTTTTTGATTGAGCGCGAAGAGCACAAAGATCCGCGCCGTTTCGATACCGATCTGAACTACCTACGAAACCCCGGCCGAGCGCCTTACCGATTCGGCGGCGTCGTTCCCGGCGCGTCGGTCTCGGTGCAAGCGAGCTGGTAGCGGGCTGACCCTCGGCGGTCTTCTTCAAGCCTTCCAGGAGCGTTTGGTCGTGTGGAGGAATTCAACCGCGCAAAAGCTGCCGACATGCTTCTAGTGGCCGGTGGCGTTTTCGGCATAGACCAGCGGTCGTGAGGGTCGCTGGTTGAGCTTGCGACTTTGACGCCGGTCGCGCTTGATTTGGTACATGCGCTGGTCGGCGACACGGATGAGCTGTTCAGCGCTCTGGCCGTCTTGGGGATAGAAGCAGTAGCCGAGGCTGGCGTCGATCGCCAAGCTCACGTCGGCGTAGTCGACGCGCTCGCGCAGCCCCTGTGAGAGACGAACGAGGAAGCCATCGAACTCGGCGGGAGCTCGAATCTCGGCGAATCCGACGAACTCGTCACCGCCCAGACGTGCGACGGTATCCGTCTCGCGCAGCGTGGCGCGAACCCGCTTGGCAACCTCACGCAGCAGCACGTCCCCTGCCTCGTGACCATAGGTGTCGTTTACAGGCTTGAAGCCATTGAGGTCGAAGAAGAACACGGCCACGCTGCGGTCATAACGGCGGGCATGAGCGATGGCGTGATTGAGGCGGTCGAGGTAGAGCGACCGCGTCGGCAAGCCGGTCAGATCATCGTGCTGCGCAATGCGCCGAAGCTCCTGCTCGTAGGACGCTCGTTGGATCTCGTAGAGCAGCAAGAAGCCGAACACCGTCCAGCTGGTGACCAGCACGCCGCGTATCGCCGTGGGGATTTCAGCTGCTCGAAGCGCCAGCTCGGACGGATAGGGGTAGTTCAAGGACCACCACCCGACTCCAAGCACACTCAGCGTCACCAGTGCGACCGCAGCAAAGCCCGCGGGGCGGCCGTACAGCATCATGGTGATCATCAGCCACGGTGCAAGATGATGACTCGTGGCGGTGCCCAGACCGCCCGCGCCGACCAGTCCTACGAGCACCAAGGCGAGATACGGGATGACGACCATGCCTCGCGCCAAACGGACGGAGTAACCACGCCACAGCAGCAGGCTCGGGCTGGACAGCAAGGCCGTGCCGATGGCCAGCAACACTCCCCGTGGCCAGAAGCCGTGGACCAGCGTGCTGTGAATGGTTGCAATGACGCCTAGTGGAGCAAGCCAGAACAAGGCGGTCAGCAGGCGCGCACGAAGCAGCTCACGTCCCTCACGTCCGTCCGCATAACCGCGGCGCAGGAAGTGCCAGAAATCGAGGTGGGTCGCTCCCACAGAGGCGCTCATGTTGTCAGCACAGGGCTCACGTTTGGACAAACTGTGGACATGGGCAGATACCTCGCAGAGGGCGGGAAGTTGGTGGGGTAGAGAGCGACCACTGCGACAGCGGTCACTGCGACAATCTGCAAGCTCCGTACCTGAGGGGCTTGCTGGAACGAGCACGACCTGTCGAGCAATCAGCGCAAATCAGCACGCAAGATCCTGCGTTCTCGTCATGCAAGAACTTGCGTAGTGCGTACGGGTCCGCGTCCATGTCCGCGTCCGCGCCCGCGTCCGCGTCCGCGTCCGCGTCCGCGTCCGAATCCGCGTCCGCGTCCCGGGGGCGGTATCGGACAGGACATCGCGTGCACTTTTGTTAGTGTCGGTGAACAGGCGAAGG
>CAZRGL010000799.1:0-3845 GCA_964599485.1 uncultured Polyangiaceae bacterium | reverse complement strand
TAAGAAGAACGAGATGGTCAGACCCAAGTGGCCGAGGTATGCGCCAAGCATTGTCGCTCTGTCGCCTGATGAAAGAACCGCGGTTCTGAACGAGCCGGGTCGGGGGAGCGCACTCTGGGGTATGAAGTTCGTGAGGCCGTTGGCCGAGCTGCCATTGCAGAAGCTCGTTGTTTTTTCTCCGGACGGCAGGACGATGGCCTCCAGTTCACAAGAGGACAGGACGATCCGTTTGTGGAACGTGACCAACCTCCCGAAGCATGTCAAACGCGGGCGGCTGCTGCCACAACATACCCTGGAGGGTCACACCGAGCCGGTGACTGCTATCGCCTATTCGCAGGATGGCAAGAAGCTCGCAACGGCAAGCAAGAACATCCGCATCTGGGACCTCGGCCAACTCAATCAAGTTGCGACGTTCAGCGGTCATAGTGAGTCAGTGCAATCTCTGGCATTCTCGCTGGATGGCACCCGACTGTTGTCTGCTTCAGAGACCAGCGTTCGACAGTGGGATCTGGTGAACAAAGAGAGGCTACCGGAGATCGTTGGCAAGCCAACGACGACGAAGTGGACGTCAGTGGCCTTCGGCAAGACAGCGCCGCTGGCAGCCGCTTTAGATTCATCGTTGATGAACAGGCGTAACCTCGAGGTATGGGACGTGTCCACCGGACGATTGGTGTTCAAGCTGAAGAGCGAGCGAGACGTCGTGTCGGCGTTGTTCTCAGCGGACGGACGTTTCTTGGTGACGGCATCGGACGACGGCAGCATCGCGCTGTTCAACCCAGCTGACTGGTCGAGGACGCTCATGATGCGCTCGCTGCGAAAGGCGCCGGCTGCGTACGTCATTTCGAGAGATGGATATGTGGACTTTATCGGCAAACAAGCCGACCTCGCACGACGCTATCCTGTTTGTCGAATCGGGCCGCACAAGTTCCCGTTTCAGTTCTGCCGCGAGCGGTTCGAGGCGAAGGGGCTGGCCGCCATGCTCATTGGTGGGAACACGAGCTACCAATTGCCGTAGGTCTTTGGGGCGCTGCGCTTCACGCTTCAACTAACCTCGAGTAGCTGGGCGATGTCCGGTCTGCCGTATGCCGCGCCCGCCGTCTTGACGTGCAGGTTTGGCAAGATCTCCGCAGTCCCTTCGCCATGGGTGTGGCCACAGAGCACGATCATCCGACGCTGAGGCTGAGCTTGCATAGCGCTGGCGAGCACATCGCCAACGGCCTTGCAGGTGAAGTGCGGCAGCCAATCGTCGCTCGAGATCCGCCCCTCGTACCAGCAAGCGTCGCGAAATGGCGGGACATGGGTGAGCACGAGCACATGTGCGAAGCGCTCGAGAGCCTCGGGCAACACGGCTGCGAAGTGCTGAGCGGCGTCTTCGCCGAATTCGCGAAGCTTGGCCAGACGCTGGAATGAGTCGAGCCCGGCGAGCTCCTCAATCAGCAGGTAGTCGTTGAGCATCACGGTCGATCGGTGGTAGTCGCCGAGCCTCCCGTCGGCCCAGCCGCCATGACCAATCAGGCCGGTGTCCGGGCCGAGGACAACGCAACCGCAGGACGGCAGCCAGTGCAAGTGCTCGGCCTTCGCCGACAGGCTCGACAGCGCGCCGCGGACCTCGTCGATGGACCCGTGATAGTAGTCATGGTTGCCGCAGACGAAGTAGATCGGGCGCTCGAGTTGTCTTGCGAGGCCAAGCAAGGTCCGCTCGAGCGAAGGCGCCGTGGCAATATCGCCGCTGATCAGCACCGCCTCGGCACCCGACTGCGCGATCCGCGCGCACAGCTGTTGCACGCCGCCCGGCTCCACGTGGTCGAGATGAGGATCGGTCAGCCATGCAACGCGCGGCATTGGGGGCAGAGTGTACACGACGTGGTTGAAGGCTGCGCGCCAGCGAACAGCGGGCAGCCGCTCTTGCCCATTTGTGCAAGTGGAGGGATTGCCGCTGGTCGACGGGCACGGTACGAATGCCGGTTCGGAGGGGTCGAGTGCATGTCGAAGCGTCAGTTTCAGGTCAACCTGCGCGGCATCATCGATCTGCTGAGCAACCACCTGTACAGCAGCCCGAACGTGTACGTGCGCGAGCTGCTGCAGAACGCGGTAGACGCGATTCGTGCCCGACAGCTCGCCGACCCAAGCCATGAGGGCGCCATCGAGATCCGCTTGGCCCGCTCGGACACGGGGGCGGCCCAGCTCGTCTTTCAGGACAATGGCATCGGGCTGACCGAGGAGGAGACACACCGTTTTTTGTCGACCATTGGTGAGTCCTCGAAGCGCAGCGCGCTGCTCGAGCAGCGGTCGGACTTCATCGGTCAGTTCGGGATCGGGCTGCTGTCGTGCTTTTTGGTGAGCGACGACATCCTGATGGTCACGCGCTCTGCGCTCGGCGATCAGCCGGCGGTCACTTGGTTCGGCAGCGCAGACGGCACCTACAACACCATGGTGGAGGTTGACCCGACCGTAGCGCCAGGGACCACCGTGTACATCAATTGCAAGAAGGGAATGGAGGCGTGGTTCGAGCCGGAGCGCGTCCGTTCGCTGTGGCTCCATTTCGCCGCTATGTTGCCCTACCCCATCCGTCTCACGACCGGCACCGATGACGCCACCATCATCAACGAAGATCCGCCGCCTTGGGAGCTCGGAAGGGAGAGCTACGCCCAATGGCGCACGCACTCTCTCCGGTACGCTCGAGAAACGTTGAAGCTCGAAGCCGCCGATTGCATCCGGCTCCGGTCCGAGGCTGGCGCCGTGCACGGCGTGGCCTACGTCCTGAAGCACTCTCCGAGTGCAGCGGCGCGGCCCGCACACCGCGTCTACCTCAAGGGCATGCTCATCTCCGATCGCGTCGACAACCTACTCCCCTCCTGGGCCTTCTTCGTGCAATGCGTCGTGAATGCCGACAATTTGAGACCCACCGCATCGCGCGAGTCGCTCTACGAGGACGACCTACTGATCGCAGCCAGGGAAGCCCTCGGGCGAGCGTTGCGTGAATTCCTCCTCGACCTGCGTGAGAACGACCCCAAGCAGCTGACCTCGCTCGTGAATCTGCACCAGACGCCGATCAAAGCACTGGCCGCACAGGACGCCGAGTTTCTGAAGCTGATGATCGATTGGCTCCCCTTCGACACTTCGCTCGGCTACCTCAGCTTCGCCGAGGTCAGACGCAGCTTCGGCACCATCCATTACACCTCGAGCGTTGACACCTTCCGTCAGATTGCCCCCATCGCCATCGCCCAATCGATTGGTGTGGTCAACGGTGGAGTCGTCTACAACGAGAAGCTGCTAGAGCACGCCGCCAAGATGTTTGGGGATCTGAAGATCCAAAAAGTGACGGCTGCCGATTTGCTTCAGCAGTTCGAAGAGCTTGCCCCGCACGAGCTCGCGCTCGTCTCGACACTGCTGGATGTTGCCCGCCGCGAGATGGTCCCCTTTCATTGCTCGGTGGAGGTGAAGCGCTTTGAGCCAGCGAGCTTGCCCGTCCTGTTGGTGTTCGAGCAGGAGTCTCGCTTCGTGCGAACCCTGGAACGGACAAAAGAGGTCGTGACCGATCTGTGGGCCGGCGTGCTCGAGAACCTGCGCCGCGCACAGGATCCGTCCGGCCTGTTGTGCCTCAACTACGCCAGCCCCGTCATCCGCAAGCTCGAGCGCGTTGATGACCCCAAGGTGCTCGAGCTGGCGGTGCAGATGCTCTACGTGCAGGCCCTGCTCCTCGGTCAGCATCCGCTCAACGCCGCCGAGACGAGCTTGCTCAGCACCGTCCTGATTGACTTGCTCGAGCTTGGCCTGAGCGGCGCCGGCATGCGGCTGATTTGAAGGCTCACCAGACAGAGGGCTATCCAGCACGCCCCGGTCAC
>CAZRGL010000798.1:0-3851 GCA_964599485.1 uncultured Polyangiaceae bacterium | reverse complement strand
CACGTACAGCATGTTGGAGCCCCAGCTGATCCAGAGATGCGCGTAGGGTGAGTAAGCCGTCGCGGCGCCAACGATCGTCCTCATCGAGTTGCTGCAGCACACGCACGGCCGCTTCATGTTTGCCATGGCGTGCATAGAGCTGACCCAGCGCCACGCGCAGTCGGCCCGGAGTCTCGTGGGCATCATTGCGCAGAGCGGCTTCGAGCAGCCTGGCTGCGGCGGCCGGCTTGGCAGACAAATCGTAGCAAGCCGAAGCCGCCCAGACGTCGCCAGCACGCTCCAAGGCCTCGGCCGCCTTCAAGTGGTCGCCATTCGCCCTAAACACAAAACCCCCTTGATGGTTATAGCCGCGACCGCAGAGATCTGCAGCGATCTGCCGCACGAAGGGCGGCTCCGCTTGCTCCAAGAGTTGCTGCTGGATTCGTTCGTGCAGGACCGCGTCGCCACTGAGCACGGCCAGGCGCATGGCGCTACCGAGATCGTCAGCCAAGAGGGATTGCTCAGCTGCCGCCGCAAAGGAGCACGCTTGCTCGAAGAGTTGCGAGGCCAAGTCGTGCCGGCCCATCTCGGCGCGCAGCGACGCCGCCGCATCTAGTTTGCCTGCGGCCAGTAGCTGCTCGATCAGTCTTTCATGATCCTCGCTCACGTTGCACCTTCCGACCGCATCTTCTTCGGCAACCGCAACTCGACCAATAGCGTCGCCGAGCAACCAGCCGCCGCATCACTGGGCGCTAGGACTAACAGCGAGCTGTACACTCACCATGAAATCGAAATCGACGGTCGCGCGATCGACTCCATCCGGACGAATCGTCACGCGCCTATGTCGGTGGAACATCAGCTCGATGTTGTCGGCGCCACGAGCCAAGCGAGTCAATGTGTCGGCAGGCACGAGCGCCGAACCTTGGTCGTCGAAGACGCAGCGCATCATCACTGTGGTGGCTGGATCAATCGTCAGGTCGACAAAGACCCGATCGGCGGCGGAGGCGGACGAGCCTGCAGGGGTCCAATCAAGCCGCAGCGGCTTGCCGAGCTGCAGGTGCACATCGGCCGCGTCCACGGCAACATCGTTGATGCGTACCCCCGTAAGAGCCTGAGGTGGGTCGATTTGCGCACTGAATCCATCGACCCACAAAGAGCCACTCGTTTCGATGAGCAAGCTCCCGCCAGCAGGCAGCTGCACGCTGTCGTCGCGGGATGAATAGACGACGCCTGACACGATATCGCCGACATCTGGAAAAGCGCGTTGAGCCAGCGGCAAGGTGGTGCTGCCGGCGTGAATGACGATATCGCCAGCGTCGAGCAGCTCGATCGAGGCGTGTTTTGCAGCCGCCGAGGCCCACTTGGAGGCTTCGCCCGAAGCTTGGGCAAGGGGACCGCAACCGTTGTCGCCAGCCCGAGGCGGGGCACCGGAGCCCACCAATCGCACGGCGCTCGAATGATCGAGGCCGCCACTGATGCGCATGAAACGGGCCGATACTTGGCTGCGCGTGGACGATTCACCGGGGCCTACGGTTTCCACTCGCTCGACCGAAAGGCTTCCCTTTGGAGGGAGCGACTCGAGGGCCTCGTCAACTGACTCGGTCTCATCGCCCAGCTCGTCGACTACCGCCGAACATCCAGTTGCTGCAAGCAACAGGCAGATCGCCGAGCCGAACAAAGAGCGCATACGAGCAGTTTAAGGCTCCACAGGCCGCGGGGCAATGGCTCGCTCACCACGCCAAACGACGTGTTTTCCCAGATTCGCCTTTTTCGCCCGGTCCAGTTCGCATATTTTGCGACGGCCATGGAAGAACAGAAGCTCGGACGTGACGTATTCTTCGCTCTGGCCGCAGTGGGCTGGGCGGATGGTACGCTGGACAGCAACGAGGCTGACGCGATCGTTCGCACGGCCCTGGACGAGGGGCTGGACATCGACGAAATCAGCGAGATCGAAGAAGCCACCAAGAAGCCCATCGACATCGGCTCGATTGACATCTCCAAAATGTCGAAGGCGGACCGATTGTTCGTTTACGCGGTGGCTTCCTGGATAACGCGCATCGATGGAACGGTGGCGGACGAAGAAGTTGAGGCGCTCAACAAGTTGGGCAAAGTGCTGAAAATCCCCGAACGGCCTCGAGTCCATGCCGACAGCATCGCGCGCGAAGTGGGCACGCTCGGTGAGAGTGATGAACCGGCGTTCTACAACCTGCCCAAGCTGCGACGTACTTTGAAAGTGCGCCTCGCGGAGGCACAGAAGCTACGTGCTGCCCAGAAGGAACAAGCTGCGGAGCCCGACGAAGGCAAGGCCGACGCCGAAGGCGACCAGGACAGCGGCGACGCGACTGATTGAGCGGTCGCTGCCCGCTGGCTAGCCTCCGCCTGGATTGGGACTAGTCATTGACAACAGGCCGGCAGCGTGCATAATCCCGCTCCCCAAACTGGCATGACTTGCTTTACGGAAGCTTATGATTTGCCAGTCGTGCGGAGGCAACGCCATGTCCGACACCTCGATCCTTCAAGATCTCGAATCCAGCCAAATTCGCTCCGATCTACCGACCTTCCGCTGCGGCGACACGCTTCGGGTCCACTACAAGGTGGTTGAAGGCGAGAAGACGCGCATTCAGGTGTTTCAAGGGATCGTGATCAAGCGGCACCGAGCCGGCTCGCGATCGACGTTCACCGTGCGAAAAGTCAGCTTTGGCACCGGGGTCGAGCGCATTTTCCCGCTGCACAGCCCCCGCATCGACAAGATTGAGATCGCAGCGCGTGGAGTTGTGCGGCGCTCGCGCCTGTTTTACCTGCGCAAGCTCACCGGGAAGGCCGCGCGCGTCCGTAACGTCAAGGACCGCTGAGCGGACTCGACTGTGCGCTCGTAGCTTTTTCGTCATCGCTACGGTCTTTGTTGGTCCCCGCGTCGCGGACCGGGCTATGCTGCGCTGAGCTATGCCCGGAGACGAGCTCTGGGTAACAGAGTTCTGGATTATGGGGCTCTGGGCTACAGGGGATACCGATGGTCAAGTGCGCGCGGTGTGGAACGGACAATACTCCTGGAACGCCACAATGTATGACCTGTGGCGCGCCGCTGGCTCCTGGAGCGCCAGCGCCTCCGCCAGGGTTCGGCGGCCCACCTCCTGCAGGCGGCCCACCTCCTGCAGGCGGCCCACCTCCTGCAGGCGGCCCACCAGGTGCATGGCCAGCAGGAGGACCTCCACCTGCAGGCCAACAACCGGCATTCGGACCCCCACCTGGAATTGCGCCGCCAGCGGCGGCAGGTCCGCCCCCCGGGTTTGGCCCGCCCCCTGCCGGCGGCGCCCCGCCTCCTGGCTTCGGCCCGCCGCCCGCCGTTGGGGGTGGCTACCCACCAGCTCCAGCGCCTGCAGGACATCCCCCAGCTGGCTACCCGCAGCCTGCGATCGGCCACGGCCCCCCGCCTCCGGTGCCGGGTGGTCCCATGCCGCCGGTCCCGGCAGCAGACGGATACCCCCCTGGACCCCATGGTCAACCGCCAGCCGCCCCGCCGCCGGCCGCCCCAATGGCCGCGCCCCCGCCTGGACCAGGTGGGCCGCCGCCGCCAGTTCCTGAGCCGGCGCCCGGCTACCCGACAGCGGGAGGACCGCCTCCGCCAGCACCAGGCCCCGCAGGCTACCCGGCCGCAGGAGGACCGCCTCCGCCAGCACCAGGCCCCGCAGGCTACCCGGCCGCAGGAGGACCGCCTCCACCAGCACCAGGTCCCATGGCCGCACCCCCGGCAGGCCCGGCGCCCCCTGCTCCAGGGCAACCTGGGGGCGGCTATCCTCCACCACCGCCTCCGCCGCCCGGCGGCTATCCTCCACCACCGCCTCCGCCGCCCGGCGGCTATCCTCCACCGCCGC
>CAZRGL010000797.1:0-3878 GCA_964599485.1 uncultured Polyangiaceae bacterium | reverse complement strand
TAGCCGCTAACCGAACGGCATTGGGGTTTACCCGGGTTTACCCGGGTTTACCCGGTTTACCCCAGCCTCGGCAAAGCCCATCCCGGAGGCCGATGTCATGAGGTCGACGACGATTTCGTCGGCTACTCGGACGACGACGAACTCCTCAAGCTCACCGGGCGCGATCTGCGCAGCTGCGCCGTCGGGGAGCCGACTCACGGCGTTGATGACTTTGCGCTCGTTTTCGATCCCGAGGCCGACCAGGATGTCAATATCCATCGTGCGCCGATCGAAGCCTGCCGCACGAATCGCGAAGCCTCCGATAACGAGGTACTCGGCGCCCTCGTCGTTCAGAAATCGGCACAGTTCGACGAGGTCCTCGACGGAGGGCTCTCGAGACTCGAGCTGTCCTTCTTGGGGGCTCGAGTGATCATCATCCACAGCCATTGGTCGGCCTCTTCATGGCTTCGAAAACGGTAGACGCCTTTTGGCACGAACGGCGTCGGAAATGCACGCCGCCATGCTCGCGCCTGTTCCTTGTCGTCGTGCAGCGAAGAGAAGGTTGCCACGACCTTCCTCTTGCCAACGACCTTTCCCGGTTTTGAGCTGTCCACGTCTTCCTCCGAACATAGCACGCTGAAATCCGGATCGGCGCCAGGGGTGCAAGTGGTCCACCGTTTGGCCCGGGCCCCTGGCGTTGTTGCACGGCTCGTCGCGAAGCTGGATCCGTCCAGGGCGATCCCGAGGTCGTGTGGTCTTGCAGTAACGGCAGGGTCACCAAGGTCGAGGTCGACTAGGCCGGCTGCGCCGGCGGATGCGTTTCTCGAGCCATGAAGTGCGCCACCTTCCCAGGCTCAGGCGCCGCCCAGTCGAGGTGTGGCAGATCCCTGGCTTGCTCTCCGAAAATGCATTTCCAATTTGTTTCGATTGTTTCGAATAGCTCCCACGCCGCATGATACATGTTGGCCATCATGTCCAGGGCAATCAGTCGCAGTGCGGCGCGGCAAGCGCACAATGCCGTGGAGGTGCTCAGGAGGGACAAGCGGGCGTGGAAGCTGATCACGGCCGACGGCACCCTGGTCGAGCTACCGCGCCTCGCGCGACAAACGCTGCTCGACACCCTCGAGGTACTCGCACGCGGTGACGAGCCGTCGGTGCTGGCCAGCGCCGAGGAGCTGAGCAGCCAACAGGTGGCGAACGCCTTGGGCGTTTCGCGGCCCTACTTGGTGAAGCTGCTCGAAGCGGGGCTGTTACCCTTTCGCCGCGTCGGTCGTCACCGTCGCGTTCGCGCCGCTGACCTCGCCGACTTGATCGACCGCCTCGAAGTCGAGCGCGTCGCTCGCCGCCGCAGCTTAGAGCAGCTCACACGTGAGATCCGTGGGCTCGTCTCCAAGCTGGGCCGATGACGCTCGCATGTATCGGAGGCGGCACACGCATTTCGAATATTTCGAATAGCTCTCCAGGCAGCCGGCGCCCTGACAGAACGACCCCCACCGCCGGCCGGTGACCCCCGTTCTGTCAGGGGCACCGCGAAATCGGGACATTTCTCATGCCCTGTCGGCGCCGCTCGCCCGTTGCTCCTTGGTGAATGATTCGGGCTAGCCTTCCAGGTGTCGTTTGAGCGCTATGTTCATCCCCTCGTAGGCGGCGATGACGTCTGCTTCGAGGCGCCACCAGGTCAGCGGCAAGGCTAGTCCGGAGAAGTCCTCGCCGTGGATGAAGCGGGTGTTGTCATCGTCGATCGATTCGACGGTGAAGTAGTGCTCGCCGGAAAACACTTTGCCGAGCAGCGCTGAACGCGGCCCTCGCCAGCGGAAGTCGCGCTCATGATCTACGCGAAGCATGCGGGCGTCGATGGGCAGGCGCTTGCCGTAGAGCTCGACGTAGAAGTCTACCGGCGCGCCGGGCTCGAGCTTGCCGCGGAGGTCGACGATCAGTGGGTTCCATTTGCCGTAGCCGCCGAAGTCGGTGAGCGTTTCCCAGACACGGGCGATGGGTGCGGCGATCTTGGTGACGGTGCGAACGCGTTTCATGAGTTGGCCCTACTTGAGGAGGATCTTTTCGCCTTTGATGATGACCAACCCGGTGGCGGTGATGGTCGCGGCAGCCGGTGTTACCACGTCCACCCCGGCGGTGGCGTTGATCAGCACCTTGCCAACCATCGCGTTGGTGGCGATGTTGCCCTGCTGCGAGATGGTGGAGATATCCATCATCGCTTGGGTCATGATGATGCCGGCGGAGCAGTTGACGTCGAGGGTGTTCTTGGTCGAGATGAAGATCTGATTCGCCGTCGCCAGCTCGAGTGTCTTTTCGGCCTTGAGATGGGCCGAATCGCCCGAGGAGATGTTGACCATCTTGGGCGAGTGAACAGTGGCCCAGGTGCCGCCGCAGACGTAGGCGTTGCGTGAGCCATACAGACCCGCCGAGTGCATCGCCGACTGCAGGTTGTAGGGCGACATCCACATGCCCGTGTCAGCCGGCAGCCGCTCTTCGGCTTTGCCGCACGAGGAGCCGGCGCGCGAGAGCAGCTTGCTCATCTTGAGCTGGGCGGCTGCCTGCTGGGCGAGCGAGGCTTTGTTGGCCGTGTCGCTGATCAGCGCGCCGACCTCCTTGCCTGCTTCGGCCAAAGCGATGATGTCGGCGAGGGTGTCGCTGGTGCCCTTGATGGCGGTCATGCCCGCGCCGATGGCCCCCTCATCCCAGCTCTGTTTCTCGGCCTCCAGCTCCTTGGCCCGCTTGCGAGCGCTGTCGGCGGCTTTCTGGACGGGGCCGAGCTGGTTGTCCAGCCATTGGTTCTGGTTTGCGGCGGCGGCGCGCTGCTTGGTGGCTTCGGTGTGGTCGCCTTCGCTCTGCGCTTTCTGGGCCTTGTCGTCGGCTTCGTCACGCGCCTTCTCGCGTTTGTCGACTTCACCATGGATGATGGCGTCGCGGGCTTCGCTCTCGGTCATCGGCCGGCTGGTGCCGTCGGGGTTGGCAACCTGTGGCGCGGTGGCTTCGTCGTAAGGAACAGGGCTCTGGCCGGTGATGGTCTCGGCCAGCTTGGTCTTGGCTTTGCTCAGCGCCTCGTCGGCTTCCTTCTTGTCTTGCTCGTCCTTGTCGACCAGCTGCTTTTTGACGGCTTCCACCGTGCTCTGGGTGAACTTGACCAAACCGGCCACGCCCTTGAGCACCGGCAGGATCTTCTTCCAACCGGTGATCGGATTGGGAAAGCCCGCCTCGTCGAGAATGTTCGTCACTGCGGTGCCCGTCTTCCACAAGCGAAAGGCCTGCAGACCTGCCGAAGCCGTGGTCAGGCCTTGGTTGGCCACGGTGGTGACGTTGTTGATCGAGCCCGTCACGAAGCCGAGCTCGGGCGAATTGGGCTGGCCGATTTGCAGCTCGTGGCTGCCTTCTTTGGGCGTGCCGTCCACCATCAGCTTCCAGCGCGCTTCGCGGTCGTCGATCTCGATGGTGTTCTTGTTGGTCTGGATGATCAGCTTTTCTTTGTTCTCCGCGGTGACCGGATTGCTCGTGTGCGGATTGCTCATCGCTCCGGTGATGATCGGCCGATCAGGATCGCCGTTTACGCAAGACAGAATGACTTCGGTCCCGCTCTTCAGCGGCATGTGGAACTTGCGATCCGCGCCCGCGCTCGGCTGCGCCATGCGCACGGCTTTGGACGCTTTGCCTTCGTTGCGCTGTTTGCCGTCGTTGTTGGTCAGTCCGTCGTAATACAGCTGCACCCGGTAATTGCCGTCGTCGTCGATAGCGCCCAGGTCCTCTTGGCTTTCAGTTTGTACCTGTCCGGTGATCACACCGGGCACGACTGGTTTGGGGTGATGCGGGCCCGCCGATAAGGAACGCTGTTGGGGATGGCCTGGAAGGTGTTGCGATAAGCGATGCGGACATCGTCGGTCTGG
>CAZRGL010000796.1:0-3881 GCA_964599485.1 uncultured Polyangiaceae bacterium | reverse complement strand
ACGCATCGTTGGTACTCGAGCTCGGAGTGCTCGATGCCAGCGTCATCGAACGCCTTCAGATCAGCAGCTGGCATCAGCAGGCAGACAAGAATGGAATCAGTACCAACGCGAGTCATTGGGGAGCAGCTCCTTGAGCATCCCCAGTCGCAAGCCACATACCAACCGCAACTGCGCAAGAATTGGACGGCTGCTGCGCCACAACGACGCGGGGATGCGGCGGTATTTCGTCAACCGTGGCGTCAGCGCATCGCGCGGGTCGTGCCAGCCGTGCCACATTCCCGAGATATTCCCGAGATAAGGTGGCTCTGAATGGCAGACCAAAGTGAGGTAACATGGTTCTGATGCGAACGCGTGTTGCCCTGCTCTGCGTACTGCTTGTCGCCTGCGGCGACGCCTTCCTCGGCGTGCGCTCCGGTCTCGACGGTGGAGCAGGAGGGCACGCAGGAGGGCTGAGCGCCGCGGGCGGCGGCGGCAGCGACTCGACCACGTCTGGAGAGACGACGAGCAGCGCTTCGTCGTCCTCCAGCACCTCCAGCTCGTCCTCTTCGACCAGCAGCGCCTCGAGCGCATCGAGCAGCTCCTCGACGAGCACCTCGACGAGCACCTCGACGAGCACTTCGACCAGTTCCTCCTCGTCCTCGGCCAGCTCGTCCTCGGCCAGCTCGTCCTCGGCCAGCAGCACGTCGAGCAGCTCGTCCAGTGCCTCGTCGGGCAGCACCGTCAAAGACTGGGTCGTCATCGACACGTTGAACGTTCCCTGCGGAGGCACCACGGTCAAATCCAACGTGAGTCTGGCGGTAGGTGTCAGCTATACGTTGCGCGCTAGCGGGACCTGCAAGATCAGCAACACGGTGGAGGCCGACGCCGAGTACTTCGACTTTTCCAATCCGCCCTCTTCAGTGAAGAATGGGATCGACAAGGTTGAGATCGGGGTGGCCATCGATGACCCCGTGGTGGACCTCTCGGGGCCGCCCAACTGGGGCGCCTACCAGGCTTCGCACCAGTACTCGGTTCAGTACTTGGGACTGGGCGGCCCCATCTCTGCCACCTTCTACGACGGCGCGTACTACAACAATTCGGGCTCCATCAGCGTAGAGATCCTCGAATACAAGTGAGCAGGCGCTGCCGGTTCAGACGGGTAGAAAAACACTCACCTTGGGTCACCAAGGATCCACGCAGCCTGCCCCCCCCGAGCGGTCGCCATCACATGATTTCCATGGCTTGCGCGATGTAGGCCAATGTACGACATTGGGCACAGCCGTTGCATGGCGAGCGACCAAGCATCTGGCTTTGAGGGAGAGCCACCAAAATGAAGCTTCTATCACGTCTTGCAATCATCAGCGCGGCCCTGCTGGCCGTAGCGCTAGTAACGCTCACCGGTTGCTCCGGCACCGATCCGGCCACCGCCGACGCTCAAAACGTCACGGGACAGGTCCAGCCACGCTTCGAGATCTTCGAGGGAGCCGACGGGCAGTTCTACTTCCACCTCAAAGCTGCCAACAACGAGATCGTCTTGCAGTCCGAGGGCTACGTGGCGAAGGCTGGTGCCGAAAATGGCGTCGAGTCGGTCAAGACCCACGGGGTCGATCTGGACAACTACGAGCTGCTCGAGAACGTTGCTGGGGAGTTCTATTTCAACATCAAGGCCGCCAACAACGAGATCATCGGCACGAGTGAGAGCTACGTCAGCAAGTCCAACGCCGAAACAGGAATGGAGACCGTGCGCGAGCTGATCGCGCAGGTGCTGCGCTTCGAAGCGGCAGACACGGGCGGAGCCGCCTTCGAGATCTTCGAAGGAGCTGACGGGCAGTATTACTTCCACCTCAAAGCTGCCAACGGCGAGATCGTTTTGCAGTCCGAGGGCTACGTCGCCAAGGCCGGCGCCATCAACGGCATCGAGTCGGTGCGCGTCAACGGCAAGGACAGTGAGCAGTACGACGTGCTCGAGGCAGAGGACGGCTCGTTCTACTTCGTGCTCAAAGCCGACAACAACGAGGTCATCGGCGTGAGCGAAATGTACGTGTCGAAATCCAACGCCGAGCAAGGCGTCGAGACGGTCGTAGCGCTGTTGCTCAGCGAGCGCGTAGCCGACGCGCAGTAGCCCCGTGCAGCGAGCGGCACTCGTCTCATGAGTCGAGTGCCGCATCCATCGGCCATGCGCTGGGTGACGTGGTCAGCAATCACAGCTAGCCTGCGCGATCATGAAACCTGTGCTCACCGTGGCAGTAGCCTGCGCCTGTGCGGTCGCGTGCGCCGCCTGTCAAACCTCGACGGGCTCTTCGCCATCGTCGCCAAGCGTCGAGCCGCCAGCCATAACGATAAGCCCCGTAGAGCCCACTGCCGAAGCGCCACCCGAGACGGCAGAAGACGAGTCGACCGACCCGCTACCCAAAAAGTTGACGAACGTATCCGGTCGCCTCGCCCCCAGCCGCATTCAGGCTGTCGTACGTGGACAGTTCGGCCGCTTGCGCCTCTGCTACGAAAACGCACTACGCAAGGATCCCACACTGCAAGGCAAGGTAACGGTTCGCTTTGCGATTGGTCGGGATGGCAAAGTGATGAAGGCGAGCGCAACAGGGGACATTGCCAACCCCGATGTCATCAGCTGCGTTGGCCGCGCCTTTGAAGGCATGACCTTCCCGAAACCTGATGGCGGCATCGTCACTGTGTCCTACCCAGTCGTGTTTTCGCAGAACGGCAACAGCGCTGCGACTGCCCCGCCTGCCCCGTCGCCAACTCCGTAGCCAGCGCCAGCTGCGACATGAGCTGGGCGGATTGCCTGGACAGCCGCAGACTTGGAGAAAGGCGTTGTTGACGCTGACCCCATTGCCTTGGCTATCGAAGGAGATGTTGGCCGTGGGCTGATTGGGAGGAGGAGGCGATAGCATCGCCACGAAAAAGTCGTTGAACTGACTGCAAATGAAATGAGGCCATTCGTAGGTCAGAAATAGAAGTCGAACGACGGGCGGAATCAACGGCCAGCGCCCGCGCTGTCAACGCTTGGCACTCTGGAGGACGTCGAGCGAGCCGCAGATACTGTCGATCAGGGCTGCTCCGCGCTCAGGCCCAATCTCGTCCTCGTAGCGAAACCCCAAAAACCAGCGCTTTCCGCTCGGCCCGTCGAGGAGATACGCCTCAGTCGCCCATGGCTTGGGGGCGCTCCCGCGGTTGAGCTGACCGCTGCGCTGCTTGCCCATGATCTTCCTGGTCGGCGTTTCCTTTGGCGGCGCGGCATCGTTCAGGTAGCTCCCGCGCCACATGATCATGGGATCGATACCCGGACCAGGTGGCGCCTTGTTCTTCTTGACGGCAAAAGCGTGCAGGATCACCCGGAATACTATGCGCCCAGGGTCGTGGCGCGACACGACAGCATATTCGATGGCGTGGCCGTCGCTGCTGCCATGTTTGATCATCTTGGGCAGCTTCTCGATACTGCTGAAACGCAGCCCGACAGCAGCATAGGAAAAGCCCACTTGGCTGCGCGCGGTGGCCGCTGTGGTCGCCCCGCCCTTCAATTGGCTCGGCTCGTCACAGGCCGCCACGAAGAGCGGGGCCAACGACAACACGACCGCCATCGACGCCTTGTGCATGGCTCCTGAGCTACCCAGCGAGGCTCAGCGTGTCAACTGACCTTGGCACAACGCCCGTTGCACAGTGTCGCGACTCCAGGCAAACTGACCAACATGGCTTGTTCTGCTCGCTTCTTGGTGTTGTTCTGGATCGGTTGTCCAGCTGTCCTCTTTGCCTGTGGAGGCGAGGTGAGTGTGTTCGGACCGGGGGGGCACCATGATGGAAGCGGTGGTGCTTCGAGCTCGAGCTCTTCTTCTGCTTCTTCTTCGAGGACGAGCACAAGAGCGAGGCCTTGTGGGACTGGCAGCACG
>CAZRGL010000795.1:0-3882 GCA_964599485.1 uncultured Polyangiaceae bacterium | reverse complement strand
CTTCGGCGTGCCCGCTGCGTCCGGTCTTGACGTCTCCGTAGGTCGGGCGCGCCACCTGACCGCCGATGTAGCCGACTTCGGTTTCGAGCACGCCATCGACCGAGCGCAGCAGCTCCTCCATTCCCCAGAAACAGCCGCCAGCGAGGATCGCGGTCTGCAGCGTGCTTTGGCAACCAGGGTGCTCGGATGGTGCTGGCTTGGTGCAGCTGTTGGCGGCTTGTTTGGGAGCTGGGCTCGCTTCGCTGTCGCTGAAGCGGGCGAGGAAGGCGCTGTAGCCTGCGTCGGCGAGCTCGGCCACCGGAACGAAGCGTAAGGCGGCTGAGTTGATGCAATAGCGTTTGCCGTCAGGTCCGGGCCCGTCGTCGAACAGGTGACCGAGGTGCGAGTTGCCGTCCCGCGAACGCACCTCGGTGCGCACCATGCCGTGGCTGCGATCGGTGCGCGTTACGATCCGAGCGGGCACTGCTGGCTTGCTGAAGCTGGGCCAACCAGTGCCCGAATCGTATTTGTCGCGCGAGCTGAAGAGTGGCTCGCCGCTGACGACATCGACGTAGAGGCCTGCCTCGTGGTGGTCGTGGTAGCGATTGCTGAACGGTGGCTCGGTGCCGCCACGTTGGGTTACCTCGTAGGCGAGGGCAGAGAGTTGTTGGCGGAGCACGGCGTCCGGCGGTTTGGTGTATCGCTGCTCCGAGGTGGCCTTGCCTGCGGCGGTATCGACTGCATCAGCTGCTTGTTTGGCCTCGCCGGCAGGGGCGTTGGATTGGCGGGTGCAGCTGCTGGCCAGCACGCCGAGCGGCAGCGCCATCAGCAGCGCGATGGTGTCCAAAGCGATGATGGTTTTCATTGGGCACTTGTCCATACGCCCGCGAGGCCTGCGGGTTTCTGTTCCGAGCCACGACTACTCGCCGACGATGTACTCGGGGCAGATCTGGTAGCCTGCCAAGCAGGGGAAAGTCAGCCCCTTCAGCGCCGTTTCGGCGCATTGGAGCGCCTCGGGAGGGACTTTGCTGCCCGGATCGGCCGTGACGGCGACCACCGCGCCGCTCGCGTCGAGGGAGATGGCTACTTGGCCGAGGTGGTCGACGATGTCGGGGCAGGCCTCCATGATCATGCTCGTCATGGTGTCGGCCTGCTTGCCTGCGCCGCCTTCAATCGGGATGTAGCCGCTGGAGAAGTCCGTTCCCAGGCAAGGAAACAGCTTTCCTTCCAGTGCCTTGGCGATCGCTTCCTCCATCGCATCCTTTGCCGCTTGGTTTTCCGCTGAGTAACAGAGCGTAGGTATTGGGTTTCCGATGCCGAAGCCCGAGCTGAACTCGGTCTGTGCGTGCAGGCCGTCTTCGTAGTTCAGGTAGCCGTTGAAACATGGCTGCTCTGTGCCCACGATCGCGCGTACCTGTTGCTTCTGATTTTCCACCTCTTGTTCGGAGCAGCTGGCAGGGGCAGTGCTGATCGTGCCCGGCGCGGTGCTCGAGGAAGAAGCGCTGCTGGTCGAGGTGCTCGTGCTGTCCGTGCTCGGGCCCGCCACCGTGACGCTGCTGTTACAGGCGGTGGCGGTCGTCGCAACGCCCAGCACGAACGCGGCGCTGGCTGCCGCCCGCATCGGCGAAAAGAGCCGCGCGTGATCGGGCGCGTCATGGGGCAGCAACTTCTGCTCGCAAAGCTGCAATTGCTCTATGAGCGCCCTCGAGCTCGCGCGGGCTTGCACAATCAGCTCTGTTGCTTGCAGCGCGCCTGCGCCAGCGTGGGCTAGACCGAGCGCGGTGCGGAGGCTCTTGATATACAGCGCGTTGACGCCGCGGCGCACCAACTCGATTCGTCGCGTGAGGGGTCCGAGATCGGCCGTCGCGCCAAGTCTTCGCTGCAAGGCTAGGGCGAGAAAGACATCGTGCGTGCGGTACGCGATGCTGTGGTCGTAGAAAGCCTCTCCGCGCAAGCGGCTGAATATCTGCCCGAAGCGCTCCACGACGGGGTCGTCGAAGGTGTAACTGTAGCGCAGCGGGTTGCCGCGGAGCCTTCCCTCGCGTTGCAAGCGATCAGCCAGCTTGGTGCCGTGATAGGCCATCATGCGCACGGTCTCGAACACACCGGAGGGGATCTCTTGGAGCTGCTCGATGCCCTGCTGCAGGGTTTCGTGGGTTGATTCGGGATGGACCAGCATGACGTTGCTCACCGTGGCAACGCGGGCCTCGTCAAAAGTACGCAGCAGCCGCAATGCATGGGCAACCGAGGTTTTTCGCGCGTAGCCGCGTGCTTCGTCATCGCTCGCGAATTCGAGGCCCACGAAGGCGCGGATCAGCCCGACGTCTGCAAAAGCACGCACCAACTCGTCGGTCATCCGATCGGCCCGCAACATGGTGCCGATACCGATGGGGCCAACCTTGCGTCGTTGCAGCTCATCCTTCCAGGCGGCCAAGAAAGCGAGTGCGTGCTGCTCGTCGTGGGGCAACAAGTGCTCGTCGACGAAGTAGAAGTAGCGCACAGCGCGCTCGTGGTAGAGCGTCGCGAGCTCCTCACAGAGATCCGCGATCGGTCGTCTGCTCACGCCGCCTACGCCCGCCAGCCGTAGCCTCTTGGATGTGAGGCCGGCGCGCCGTCCTTCACTCCATTCCTGCTTTTGTAGAGCGGCCGGTCCGCAATAGCTGCAGCGACCCAAGCAGCCGCGCGTAGCGAGCACGTGGGCCGCGGCGTGGCCGAGGATTGTGGGTTGGGCTCGTGCGGATCTGGTGGGGGTGAGCTTGGTCGGCAGGGCGTCGAGCAGTGGAGCCGGTAGCCCATCGCCAGCACGGGTCGTCAAGCCAGCAACGTGATGAATCTCCACGTCGCTGTCGCTACGCAGAGCGCTGCACAGCTGGATTAGCGGCGCCTCGCCGGCAAAGCGCACCACGCTGTCGAGCCAGCCATAGCGTTTCAGCAACCAATCTCGACTCAGCGTGGCAAAGGCTCCGCCACAGGTGATGTGGCCGGGGTAGCCTCGACGATGCAGTAGCTCACCCAGCGTGAGCGGCAGGACCGCAGAGCCACCGTCAGGCAGCGAGAGCCCCACCAAAGGCGTCTGGCTCGCCATGATCGAGCCGGCGATGCGGTCGAGCTCAGCAAAGTTGTTGAGGGTGTGCCGTCGTGAGCAAAAGCCCGCTCGAGCCACCGCGGCTTGCAGATAGCCGAGTCCCAAGTTCTCGTTATCCGCCAAGCGGCGCCCAACGAGCGCTACGTCCACCCTGCCAAGGTCTTCTTTGCTCATTTGAGCCCCCATTTCATCGCGCCAACGGCGCTCCCAAAGGCCAGTGCCCAGCTGTCCAGCACCAAAGATAGCGCGCCCAACTACGACCTCGCTCCTACATTCGGCATACCTACATGTGGCAGTCTGTGCCGAGGTCTCCTTCAAAAATTCGCGAAAGGCTCAAGGAGCTCGGACAATGACCGTTGCTGCTCATTGGCGGGGTGCTGGCATTTGCCAGCCGACGATACCCCCTCCGCCACAAGGGGGTCATTCTGATGCAAGAGCGGTTTGCTGAAACACCGCATGGGTCGAGTTGCGTCCACGCCTCCGAAGGCGAGCGCACCGAAGTCACCAAGCGCACCACCTCAAAGGGAACGATTGTCGGTCGAAGCCGGCGCTTGACCGCGCTGCTGCAGATGGTCGATCGAGTAGCCCGATCGGACTGCAGCGTGCTGATTACCGGCGAAAGCGGTACCGGCAAGGGGTTACTCGTCGCCGCCCTTCACGATGCCAGCAAGCGTGCTGCCGCACCGCTGATCTCGCTCAATTGCGCGGCCATGCCGCACAACCTGGTCGAAAGCGAGCTGTTCGGTCATGTGCGCGGCGCCGTTACCGGCGCCCATGCGAAGCGCGGACGGCGCGGCAGGCAGGCAGAGGGGGGCCCG
>CAZRGL010000794.1:590-3885 GCA_964599485.1 uncultured Polyangiaceae bacterium | reverse complement strand
TCTACACCGTGTCCATTCTCGAAGAAGGGCTGGCTGCGGACGACAACCCAGCCGCCCATTTCTCCTCTTCGGTCCCCGTCGAAGGCCCCAAGAACACCTTCCGAATCATCATGGCGCCCTTTCGCTACGATGCAGACGGCTCGGGGCGCGTGCCCGATCTGTCGGAGCCGGCGCTCGATATCTACCGTCAGCGCTTCAAGCAGCTGTACCCGGTGTCCAACGTCGAGATTTCCGTGCGCGAGGCTGTGCCGTGGAGCCAGCCGATCTACCCCAATGGCCAAGGCTGGCAGCAGGTGGGCATGACGACTTTTGGCCTGCGCGGTCAGGACGGCACCCCTGCCGACGTCTACTACTATGGGATCTTCAATCCTACCGACACCGTCCAGCAGTTCTGCAGCAGTGGCTGCATGCTGGGCGTCACCTTGCTGAACGCCGATCCACCAGACGTCGGCAATCCGTCGCTGCGCCTCGCCCTCGGCGTCGGCTTCCCAGAACGAGGTCCAGACACCTGTGTGCATGAAATCGGCCACGCGCATGGTCGATCCCACGCTGACTGCGGCCCCGGTCTCGACCCCAACTCCATCGACAAGTCCTTCCCGTATCCGAACGGGGGCATCGGTGTCTGGAGCTGGAACATGAGCAACGGCGCGCTGATCGACCCCGCGGCTCACACCGACATGATGGGCTACTGCCAGAACCGCTGGATCAGCGACTACAACTACAAAGCCATGTTGGCTCGCGGCAAGAACGTCAATTTGCCGCTGCTCGAGCAGCCCCCACCCCAAGATCTCGAGCTCGTGGCCATCGACGGATCCGGCAACGCGAGCTGGCGGCGCGTCTCTTCACGCCTTCGACCTAGCGGCAAGCCAATCGAGCTGGCGGTCACCAAGCGCAGCGGGCTACCGGTGACCGCACTCGGCTATTTCTACCGATACGATCACCTCGACGGGGGTTGGCTGCTGGTGCCGAAGATGCCCGATGCCGTGAAGCTCGAGGCCTCAGTCGACGGTCGCTTCATACGAGCCACACGCGGCCCGATCTCAGCGAGCAGCGCAGTCGCTTTGCCCGACCAGCCGTAGCGAAATCGCGCGCGCTCATCTACGCTGCCAGCAGCGTGTCCTCCCCCCGAGCCGCCAAGAAGGGAGACTCTTCTCCCCCATCCTCGCGCTACATCGAGCCCTCGCAAGGCAGCTTGCATGCAGCCGGCGCAGCGCTGCTGTCCATCGCAGACACGGTCGGGGGCATGGGACTACTGGCCGGACGCATCTTTTCGCGACTTTTCACGCTGCGGATGGATCGCGACGAGCTGCTGCGCAACATGTACCGGATGGGCGTCAAATCGCTGCCAATCGTCATCGTGACAGCGCTGTTTACCGGCGCAATCATGGTGATTCAGGCAGCACCGCTGGTCAATCGCCTGGGCGCCCACGGACTACTCGGATGGGGCGCTGGCTTCGGTACCCTGCGCGAAATCGCGCCGCTGCTCACTGCGCTGATGATCAACGGTCGGGTAGGTGCCAACAACACCGCTGAGCTGGGCACGATGGTGGTCACCGAACAAGTGGACGCGCTGCGCGTGCTGGCCATCGATCCCATCTCCTTTTTGGTCGCCCCCCGTTTCTTGACCATCGTCATCACGCTCTTCTTGTCGACAGTCTTCGCCGACGTCCTTGCCCTATCCGGTGCTGCGCTGATGGGCGAGGTGATGCTCGGGGTCTCGCCGATGACCTTCTACAACGGGCTGACCAGCGGGCTTCTCGGCGTCGGTGACATCACCAGCGGCCTCATCAAGAGCGTGCTCTTTGGGGTCGTCATTGGACTATCGAGCTGCCAGTTTGGTCTCGCGGTGCGCGGCGGAGCCCCGGGCGTTGGCAAGGCTGTAAACGCGACGGTGGTGGCCTCCGCAGCCGGCATCTTCGTACTGGACTACTTGGTCTCTTTCACCCTCTGATCATGGCGACCGCAGAGCCGAGCGCAGCCGCGCAAGACCCCTCCGAGCGCGGACCGATCGCCGCTCTCGGCGCCGTAGCGCTCGATCTCATCCAGACGGCGCGCGAGCTGTATTCCGTATTCGTCCGCACCATCTACTATTGTTTTCGAGGCCGACGCGAGCCGGGCGCCGTCAGCTACTACATGTACGAGATCGGCAACCGATCGCTGTTCTTCTTGACGGTGGTGATGGGCTTCATCGGCATGATCATGGTCTACCAAGGCGCTACTCAGACCAAGCGCGTGGTGCCTGACTTGACCCTGCTCGGCGCCAACTACATCGAGCTGCTCATCCGTGATCTAGCCGCTTCAATCGGGGCGCTCATGCTGGCCACCAGGGTGGGCGCTGGCATCGCCGCTGAAATTGGCTCGATGGTGGTGACCGAGCAGATCGACGCGTTGCGCATGTGCGCTGCCGATCCCATCGACTACCTGATCAAGCCGCGTTTCCTCGCCAGCATCATCATGACCACGACCCTGGTGATTTGGAGCGCCATGGTTGCGTTCGTGACCGGGATGATGACCGCCTACCTGATGTTCGACGTCAACCCGCTGACCTTCTCGAACCTGCTGCTGGTCGATTGGCCCGATTTGCTCACCGGTTTGGCCAAATGCCTCGCCTACGGGGCAGCCATTCCCATCGTCTCTGGCCATGCCGGCTTGGCAACGTTCGGAGGCTCCGAAGGAGTCGGCTCGGCCACCACGCGCGCTGTCGTCAACACCTCGCTGGCGGTCATCTTCCTGAACCTGCTCATCTCGGCGACCAGCTTCTTGCTGTTCGGCTGACTCGGCGCGCTACTCGATGGGGCCGTCGGCGCGGCCGGTGATGAACTGCTCGACGATCGGATCATCGGACGCGCGAAACTCGTCTGGTGTGCCGATCAAGCGCACGACACCGTGGTAGAGAAACACGATGCGGTCGGCGATCCCGAAGATGCTCGCCAAATCATGGCTGACCACGATGCTGGTCACGCCGAGGGTGTCGCTCAGCTCCCGAATCAACTTGTCCACACGCCGTGCACTGACCGGATCGAGGCTGGTGGTGGGCTCGTCGAACAGCACGTAGCGCGGATCGAGCGTCAGGGCGCGCGCGATTGCCACACGTTTGCGCATGCCATCACCAAGAGCGGCAGGATAGCGGTCGCCGTAGGCCTCCATGTGCACTTGCGACAAGCGCTTGCGTGCCTCATCGCTGGCTTGCTCCAGGCTCAGTTTGCGGTGCTTGCGCAGTGGCAGCGCGACATTCTCGAGGCAGGTCATCGAGTCGAACAGCGTCGAGTGTTGAAAGACCATCGCGCACTTCATC
>CAZRGL010000794.1:0-555 GCA_964599485.1 uncultured Polyangiaceae bacterium | reverse complement strand
GCTCGGTGAAGCGGCTGACCTCGTCGTCGTCGAGCCAGATCTCGCCAGCGTCGGGCGCGAGCAGACCGATCAAGTGCTTGATGATGACGCTCTTGCCCGCCCCACTTTGACCGATGATGAAGAACACCTCACCGTCCTGAACCTCGAAGGACACCCCTTTGAGGATGTGCTTGGGCCCGAAGGACTTCTTGAGGTTTCGGTAGGTGATCACGAGCGGCAGTGCCGACGGGAGGTTTTCATCATCCTGCTAGGACGTCGGCCGGCTATGATGTCGAGCATATGGCAAGCACGCGCTCGATCGAAGTGAAGGTGGGACTGTTGATCCTGACAGCAGTGGTATTGCTGGCGGGCTTCATTCTGGTCATGGGCGGGATCAACTTCCAGCCCACTTTCGAGATCTTGGTCGGTTTCGACAACCCCGGCGGGCTGCAGAGCGGCGCGCCGGTGAAGATCGCCGGCGTCAAGGTCGGCAAAGTCAAGCAGATGGAGTTTTCGGGGGGCAAGAAGAACCCGAAGACCAACGAGCGTTCGCCGCTGGTCCAGGCCCGCATATCC
>CAZRGL010000793.1:0-3899 GCA_964599485.1 uncultured Polyangiaceae bacterium | reverse complement strand
CCTTCGCTACTTGACCCAACCTCAGTATTCCTGGTTCATGGTTCTTAGCCGCTGGCAATAGGTTGCGGATTGCGTTGAAATGCGCATCGCGTATCTTGGTCGATGGTCCCGAAGCGACATAGGCGTTGAGGGGACTGCTGACAGCCAACGTCGCGTCGCCAGTCGCAAAGGCGGGGTCAGGCTTGCTCATCGTAGCGGTGTTGACGCGGCGGCGCACGTTGCCGAGGGGGCCGTCGAGGGAATCGAGCGCGTCGAGCGCTTCCCGAGCGAATGAGCCCCGTGCGTGAGCGTAGTTGAGCGGGCCCGCAGGGTGCGCCATAGCGGCCTCCACCAGCACTTCTCGTAGTCGTCCAAATGGTGCGAATTTGGCCTTCGGCGTGCTGTACGGGAGAGGTGTCGCCCACCAGCCAGGATCGTACCAGCCGGCAATGAAGCTCGTCGTCCAGCGATCCTCGAAGGTCTTTGCCACTGCGCTGACCAACGCGTCGCCGCGCGCGATGACCCCTAGGTCGTGGAAAGGTCCGACTTTCGAGAAGTGTGCGACACTTCGGGTGCGTCTGGGATCGGTTTTCAGGTGCTCGCTCGTGTCCCAATAGCGTGGCGTGAAGTTCGTCCGCCGATGTAGGCGCCTCGCTCCGTGACGAGCATCTTCTGATGGTGTGACGAGCTGATGCCATAACGGTTGTCTTGCGCCATGATGGCGATCCCCGTCGGCATCGGCACTTCGAAGCCCGGGTAGGACCTCGGCGCCCAGCTCAGGTTGGAATACATGTCCCGAAACGCCCGCAGGATCCGGAGGCTCTCCCCGGAGCCGCGGCGACGCATTTCGGTCAGCATCACAGCATCGGTCCAGCTCGCCACGGTGTGCAGCGGCACCATGATGTACGCGAGTGTTTCCAGATTCTGCTTCTCCGGTCCGAAGGGACCGTCGGGGTCGAGTTTGAAGTGTTGATCCCAGACCAGGACCTTGATGTCACCGCGCGCCCCGATGTTGTCGACGCCCGAGCCGGCCATCAATGCCAGATGGGCGGCCTTGCAGCGCAAGAGGGTGATGAAGGAATGGGGGTCGTAGGTGTTTGCCAGCCACGCAGGAACACCCCAGTGCAGCCCTGCTGGATGAGCTGGCTGGGAGACTTTGCTGCCGCAGCGAAGGTCGTCGGGGTTCTCGAAGGGCGGGAATCGCGACGTCCGATTGCGGCTGCGTTGCGTGTACTGGCCACTTTGTGAAGTCGCCGACAAGCGCAGCTCTTCATCGAGCAACCAAGTGCCGACGTGCACATATTCTGTGGCTTCGTGGACGAGCTCGGCGATCCGGGGAAGAACCGTGGCGCCATCACGCAGCGGCTCGATCGACATCGTCGCCCCAAGGAAGGACTCTGCAGAACCAGTAGAAGGTTCAGCCCAGTCCGGGTCACCCCAGTCCGGTCCGCAACCTTGCGCGGTGCAGGCAAGGGTGAGGGCGATGAGCGTGCGCAGAGCAGTTCGCTGGAGCATTGCCGCAACCACAGCAACAGCCATGCCAGCCGTAGCTGCTGCTAAACGAGCCATAACTCAGCCCGCCATGCGTGTCCCGGACACCACCCCCTATGCAAATGTCGACTGTCCGCGGCCACCGCGCAAACCAACTACGTACACAGTCGCTTGGCGCCGCCTGAACCGACGTTCGCTCATGTCGAGCATGAGGTCCAACTTGCCACGCACACTTATTTGTCCGGCGATGGCGACAGCTCAGCGTTTCCAGAACTTCCACCAGGGTGGGGGAGCGTCTTCGGTGGTGGCGTGGCGCCTTTCGCGGAGCTCGCGCGGAACCTCTGCTAGCGGAAAGAGCTCCGGATAGGTGTCGGGGTAGCGCATTGCCATACCGCCGAGCTCGTGCGGAGCGAGATCGGGCATGAAGGGCAAGGCCATGGCAGCTGGTACACCTCCGACTCGCTCGGAAACGTCGCTGCTGGTGAGCCAATCGTCGTTGGATAGGAAAGCCAGCTCGCCGACATGATCTGCAGCTGCGGACAGCTCGGGCCAGTGCTCGAGATAGGGCGCGCCCACCACCACCGCGTGGCCGAGCTCTGGTGGGATACCTTTCCACCACCACGAGCTGACCGGATGGGACTCGGTTTCTGCATCCATCATGGGGTCCGAGGGTCGCCCGCTGTAGCCCTGCAGGGTGCGGACATCGCCGAAGAAGGGCTGGAGCAGCCCCGAGGTCCGCCGCCAGAAGCGCTGAAGCCCAGTTGCCCAACCGGGTTGCGTCAGCGCCATCGCTTCGAGCGAGAGTGTTACCCGATTGCAGCGATATTGTTGCTGCTGGCCCAATGGCTGGAAGCCGCAGCTCGAATCAACCGAGAAGTGCCAGCCGCCTACTGGGCGCTGGGCATTCCAGATTATGAAATCGGTCAAATTGGTAGCGAGAAACGACACGAAGTGCTCGCGGCCTGTCTTGGCGTAGACATGCTGTGGGGGCTCGTGCTCGCCATAGCGTCGGGGCATGCTCTCTGGCAGGTGCGTCTCGAGCAGCTCCACGAGAGAGTCCAAGAACATTGGCTCGAGCAGCCTGCCATGATTGAGCCACCAAGACATCTCGAGCATTGCGAAGCGCTGTTCGTTGTCGCGCTTGGGTGGTTGGTATCGTTTGGTGCCGCGAGCTAGCTCGACCATGTCCTGCTGTGGATCGAGGATGACGCCATGGGCAACCTTGGCCACCGCGCGGGTCAGCTTGCCTAGCATGGTGAGCCCGGCCTTCGGCGCGCCGAGCGGTTCGAGACACACGTACACGACATGCGCGATCCCTGGCAACGCGCCCACCACCTCGTCGGGAATGTCCTCGTCCCAGATCTTGGCGCTGGCCTGTACTCGAAGAAGCCAGCCCCGCCCTTCGTAACGCCAACCTCCGTCAGCGGCTTGCCACTTCTCGGGTGTCGGCAACACGCGGGGATCATCAAAAGGCTCTGTGCACCAGATGCTGACGTCGTAGCTCATTTGGTCGGCCGTTTTGCTGTGATGAGTTTGAGCAGAGCAAGTCGCTGGAGCATGGCCTGCACCATGGCCTGCACCATGGCATGCACCAGACGCAACAGCCATGCCAGGCATTGCTGCCACCAATCATGCAACAACTCAGCCCGCTCTGGGTGTACCGGACACCATCCCCTATGCAAATGCCGACTGTCCGCGGCCACCGCGCAAACCACCTTGCGACGTCGGCACCAACTCGTGCACGGGATAGCTATTCGGCATCCGTTCGGCGAATCACGTCCTGCTGGCGCATTGGCGAGCGGCTTAGGATGATCGCGTCCCTCATGGGTGCCCATCCTGAAAACCCGTCCCATAAGCAACAGCGCTGCCGCTGTGCTCGACGCCGTCCTCGGCGTCGTCCAAGCAGAGGATCAGGTGGTGGCACCTGTCGTTGAGGAGGTGGCGCGGTTGCATTGGCTGCTGCAAAGCTCAGCCGCGTGGTAAGCTCCCCTTGGCCGAGCTAGGTCTGGTTCATGTTGCGTATTCCGCTGAAGTCGATCACCTAATCCGCTGGAAGCCGATCACTTGTTCCGGGTGATTGTGCACACCAATCGGAGCGAAGCGACGCTGGGATCTTAGTTACGTGACGACTCCTCCTTGTTCTTCGTCGACCGAAATACTCGAAGGCGCGCATGTGACCGCCGATCCACAAGCGGAGTTTCTGCGACTCGTGGATCTCGACGTAGGTGAAGTTGCTCGCGCCGAGCGTGGCGACGAAGACCTGGTAGTCGGTCACCTCGCCGGTGTCTGGATCGGTCACCCCGACCGTTTGGCCCGCGTAGTCGACAAACAGCTTGTCGCCGGCGCGATGCTCCTGGCGCATCGTCACGTCGAGCTGCTTGCGCCATCGGCGATAGCGGTCGCAGAATTGCGAGTAGCCGTAGCCGTTG
>CAZRGL010000792.1:0-3909 GCA_964599485.1 uncultured Polyangiaceae bacterium | reverse complement strand
CCGTGCCAGCGCCGGCACCAGCAGCGACACAGACGGCAGCGGCCCCAAGCAATGCGGCCAGCCCTTGGGCCGGCGGGACTTCCCCTGGCGCGGCGGTAGCGGCTGGAGCAGCCGCAGGACTCGCACCTCCTTCCGCCCCTGAGGTCAGGCCTCCAAACCCCCTCGAGGCCGCCACCCCTGCCCATGCCGCCCCCCCACAACCAGGAGCTTCGCAGCCCGGCGAAGAGACCCCGCGGCGGCGCGCCGCCAGCTCGCAGCTCTATCAACTGGTCTGGTTTGACGAAGAGCAGATCGCGCGCATACGACGACATGAAGAATGGACGGACATCATCGAGGAGCTTCACGAGGAGCCACCCGATGACGAGCTCGACGATGTTATGGGTGATGAGGACCCGGCAGACGTCGAGGAGCGGCGCGAGATCTTCGAAATCATCAGCCGGGCGTTACCGACCGATCCATCCCTGCTACGCGAGAAACTGAGCCACTCCGTGCGCGAGGGCGGCAAGGTCACCCCTCCGCTCGTGTTGATGGCTGGTGAGCTGCGGTTCCCTTTCGACGAGCTCAAGCGGCTCGAGGCCACCATCGCAGCCTGCACGCCTTTTGCCAGCGGGGACGAATTGCTCAGCGCGGCGCTCGAAGATGGCAGCTCCTTTCTGCAAACTCCGAATCTGCTCAGCGGGCCCGGCGTCTCCGAAGCGCTGACCAAACGCATCACGAAGGCCTTCGAGCGCACCAGCCGGCAGGTCCCCGATGATTACTTGGCAGAGCAAACTCAGCGCGCCTTGCTCGGCGCTAGGCACTACCAGCTGCGCGAGCTGTTCGGCGCCAGCCAGATCCGCGCCACGTTTCATCCCGAGCATGCCAGCGACAGCAAGAAAGGGATCCCAATCTACATTTTGGCGGACTTGGCCACAGATCTGCCTCTCTTCGCCAACTTCCCCGCACGCGTCATCGTCGAGCTGTGCCTGCGCGAGGACCAATACGAAGCCCACCCCGCCTGCCTGAAGCTCCTCGCCCTGGCGCGCGCGGTGGCCCGGCCGAGCTGGTAGCCGCTTCACGTGCGGTTGGTTTGAACCGTGATAAGTTAGGGCCCTAGCCGATGGTCTCTACAGAAGACAAGCTGGAAGGCCTGCCCGAGCCCGGAGCGATTGTGGCCGACAAGTACCGCATCGAGCGTGTGCTCGGCACCGGCGGTATGGGCGCCGTCATGGCTGCCACCCACGTCGATCTGGGGCGAACGGTGGCCATCAAATTCCTCTATGCCCAAGCGGCACGGGACGAAAAGCGGGCCGCGCGTTTCCTGCGTGAGGCGCGGATCGCTGCCCGGCTCCGTAGCGAGCACATCGCCCACGTCACCGACACAGGTACGTGGGGCGAAGACGTGCCCTACATGGTGATGGAGTACCTCGAGGGCACCGATCTGACCGGCCCATCGCGCAGCGGCGGCGTGCCCATCGAGCTCGCCGTCACCTACCTCTTACAGGCATCCGAAGGGCTAGCCGAGGCGCACGCCGCAGGCGTGGTGCATCGCGATCTGAAACCAGCCAACCTGTTCTTGGTAGAGCAGCTCGACGGTCGGCCCCACATCAAGATCCTGGATTTTGGCATCGCCAAGATCATCGATGACGTTGGCGGCGTCGACATCGGGCGCACTTTTCGCCGGTGTTGGCATCGCACTGATGGTCGTCTTCTCCGGCGATGACGCCGACGACGCTGACAATAAGGAACCGGCCGCCGAGGCGCTGCGCGTCACCCCGCTGCTCGGACCGCTGAGCGCCGGCGTGCGCATCCAATTCTAGCCCGCGCCGTCTCTTGCCAGTAGCTCGTCAGCTCAGCTGGCATCATCTAGCAGCGGCAGGAGGTGCTCGACGTCGTCGAGATCCTTGTGTCGGCCCACACTGCGTTTGTTTGTGATGAGGTCGGGCAAGCCAATGATGGGGACCGCCACGGTTTGGCCTTCGACTCGTAGACTCTCGGTAACGCGCCGCTGCCACGCGGTCGCGAAAGGGACGCCAACGAGGCGGCTCAGCAGATCGACACGATTCGGCGGCAAGCCAAACTGCACGACGATATCGTCCTCGAGCAACTCCTCTACAGCGTGGAGCGAAGGAATATCGTCGTCCCAGAACTCGCTCAGCGCAGTAAAGAGGCGCAGCGCGTTGTCCTCGGTCTGCTCATAGAAGAGGTCGGTGTCACCCGTCAGCCGTGCGTAGCCGTGGTGGATGACGGCCTGGCCACCTACCACGAGGTAGCGAACCTCGTGCTTGGCCAGCAAAACGAGGAGGTCCTGAGTGTCGGCCGAGAGATAGCCTGGGGTCATTTCGCCCGATGAGCCTGACGCACATCCGGCGCGTCCGTTCCGTATGCCCGGTCGCGAAGCGTTTTGGCCACAGCGCGCCGCTCGTCCGGTGTCATCTGATGCTGTTGTGCCAGATCATGATTGCGCGCCGCGTCGAAACCGCGCGCTTTGTGGGCTACTCGCTTCATCGAACGCATCGCTGTCTAGCATACCCTTTCCGCCTCGCAGAAGCCCGATTCGCGGATGCCCTGACGCTTCGCTGCCGGCGCTGTCGCCGCTGCGCCATCTCTCGCCATGGCGCGCGCCCAGTCGTATTGTGTGCACCATGAACCTCCGAGAGACGATCGAGTCGATCGCCAAATCCCACGACGTCGATCTGGTTGGGTTTGCACCGCTCGAAGACTTGGTCCTCGCCCATCCACCTCGTCCTGCCGAAGATCTGCTGCCCGGCGCACAAACGACTGTCGCGCTAGCTGCGTCGCTGCTGTGGGGCTCGCTCAATTGCCCGCGGGGCAGCAAGGGGGCAGTCAAGGATGCCCTCATCGCCTATCACCGGCTCGAGTCGGCCGGCGCGGCCATCGGTCGCTTCCTCGAGAGCAAGGGCTACGCGACCTATGTGCCGCCCGCCAGCTTGCCGGCTGATCTCATCCGCGAGGGCGACAAGAAGTACTACGCTGCCGAGTGGTCTCATCGTCAAGCTGCCATCGCCGCCAAGCTCGGCGTGCGGGGACTGAACAACCTGCTCATCACGCCGGAATTCGGCCCCTACGTCCGCTTGTCGAGTCTCATCACGACCGCCGTGATCGAGCCTGGCCAGCGCGAGTTGCCAACCCAGCAGTGCAAGTCCTGCCAGCTGTGCATCAAGGCGTGTCCAGTGGGCGCACTGAGCGTCAGCGATGATGGCAAGCCCCGATTGGATCAGCCGCTCTGCGTCTCCCGCTACATCCAGCCATTCATCCAGCCGAACCCGTGGAAGACCATCCGGGACTTCCTCTTCGATCGCAGCGTGCCAACCCTCGGCATCCAGAGTCTCCTCGAGGGCTACTACTTCTCCTGCGCCGAATGCCAGAGGGTATGCCCACGTGGGGGCGTTCAGAAGAAGCTCCGACGCGAAGCGCGCGCCCGCCGCAAACGCGACTCCAACTGAACGCAGATTGCGCCTTTCCACGGTCACGGCTCGAGCCCCAATCTTCGTGATCCAAGCGCGGACAATGGATCGTTACACGTCCTGCGACGGAGCAACGCGACACTGTGATGGGACAGTACGACACTGGAGTGCGACACTGGAGTGCGACACTGCTGCCGCATGATGCGGAGCGCGTGTCGCACCCAATCGTGCTCGTGCTGTCTCGATGAAGCAGCATTTCGTCAGCTGTTGACGCTCAATCGTGGCGACGCTTCGCTTTTCGGCGCGTGCCTCGACGACGAAGATCCGTGGGCGGCTTTTGCAATGGTGGCCTTTTGCCTTGGTAGTGGCCGCGTTTGCCCCGACGGCGGGGTTGCTCGATGCAGGGCTTGGGGTAACGACGACGCTCACGTTTGGCCCGGGGGTGATCGAAGCGGGGCTTGCGGGAACTGCGGCGCTCACGTTTGGCCCGAGGGTGCTCGAT
>CAZRGL010000791.1:0-3918 GCA_964599485.1 uncultured Polyangiaceae bacterium | reverse complement strand
CGTCCCGAACGCTTGCTATTGGCTTACGCGAGTGGGATTTTCCCTTGGCCCTCTGACGGCTTGCCCCTGCTGTGGCACAGCCCGGCTCCGCGATTTGTGCTCGAGGTCGCACGGCTTCACGTGCCGCGCAGCCTGGCCCGTGAGATCCGCAAGAAGCGCTTTCGGCTTACCCTCGACACCGACTTTCGGGCAGTCATTCATGCTTGTGCCGCCAAGCCGCGGCCAGGGCAGAACGGTACGTGGATTACGCCCGAGATGGTCGAGGCATATATCGCAGTCCACGAGCTCGGTTTCGCCCATTCCGTCGAAGTTTGGCGCGACAGCGCCTTGGTTGGCGGCTTGTACGGCGTGTCGCTCGGCGGCGCATTTTTCGGCGAGTCCATGTTCGCCCATGAGCCAGATGCATCGAAAGTCGGCTTCGTCGCTTTCGTCGGTCAGCTGACCCGTTGGGGCATGGGGCTCGTCGACGCTCAGGTACACACTGGCCATCTGGAGCGCTTTGGCGCCGTGCACTGGCCGCGGGAGCGCTACTTGCAGCGGCTCGCCGAAGTACTGGCCCAGCCCACGCGTCAAGGGAAGTGGAGCTTCGACCGCACGGCTGCAACGTGATATTTCCCTGGTGTGTATCGCTCGTTGCTCATTCGTCTGTTTGCTCTCGCCATGTTGCTCGGAGCTTGTACGTGCAGCCAAACCGATCGCGCGGCCAACAACGGCGGCACTGCGACGACGACGGCGAGCGGTGGAACCGCCGCCACGGGTGGCTCGACCAGCAGTGGCAGTTCGACCAGCGGTGGTGGTTCGACCAGCACAGGCGGTTCGACCAGCTCCACCAGCACCACCAGCACCACCGAGCCAGTGGATTATTGCAGCGCCTGTGCGGCCGGCTCGCCGAGCTCGGCGGGCGATTTGAGCCTGGCTGTCATCGATGAGGCCTCTGGTTTGGCTGCGAGCCAAAAGCACCCTGGCGTCTATTGGGTCCACAACGACTCCGGTGACGTGCCTCGTTTCTTCGGAATCGACAACAGCGGTGCCGACTTGGGTACCTACTCGGTTGGCAACGCCAAAGCGGTCGATTGGGAAGATATGGCTCTGGGGCCTTGCCCGCAGGGCAGCTGCTTGCTGTTGGGCGACATTGGCGACAACAAGGAGAAGCGCAGCAGTTATGTGATCTATCGCGTGCCTGAACCGGCTCAGACAGGTCCAGGCGAGCACCAAGTTACAGCCGAGTCATTGCCGTTCACCTATCCTGACGGCAGTCACAACGCCGAGACGCTGCTCGCACATCCCGATAGCGGCGCGCTGTTCATCGTGACCAAGGACTCCGGCGGCGCAGGCCTCTATCGATTCCCCATGCCGCTGACCCCCGGGCAGAGCGTCGTGCTCGAAAAGCTCGGCGACCTCAAGCCGCCGTCCGGATCAGCCCTCTTCACCGCGGGCGACATTCATCCGCTAGCGGCCGGGATCCTGCTGCGTAGCTACACGCACATCTGGCTGTACTCATTGCAAGGCGCTGTGGCTGACGCGCTCGCCACACAGCCTTGCTCAGTTCCAGCGGGCTTCGAAACTCAAGGCGAGACCGTCGCGTGGACGAAGCTCGGCGATGGCTACCTGACGGTCAGTGAAGGCGCTCACAAAGCGGTCAACGCGGTCAGCTGCGCGGGCCCATGAGCCGGGTGGGGTTGTCGTCGCGCACCAGTTGGTCGCGCACACTCAACCCATCCGCTCGCGCCGTTGCCCAAGCGCAGGCCCAAGGCACCGCGCTGCTCGATCTGAGCGAGGCGAATCCCACCCGTTGCGGGCTGAGTGATTCGTCCGTGTTGCAGTTGCTTTCCGATTCGCGTGGCGGCTGCTATGCGCCCCAACCCCTGGGGCTGAGCGGTGCGCGCCAGGCTGTCAGTAGCTATTACGAGAGCCGCGGGATCGCTGTCGCATACGATCGTGTGGTGCTCGCGGCGAGCACGAGCGAGGCCTATGGCTGGCTGTTCAAGTTGCTGTGCGATCCGAGCGATGTAGTGTTGGTGCCCAACCCGGCCTACCCGCTGTTGCCCATGCTGGGTCAGTTGGAAGGGGTGGAGTTGCGGGACTATCCGCTGCGGCGCGAAGAAGGTTGGAGGATCGATTTTGCAGCATTGCGCAACGAGCTAGCGCAAGCTGAAGGCAGGGCGCGGGCGATCGTGGTCGTCAATCCGTCAAACCCGACCGGGACCTTCACGCGACGCGACGAGGCCGAGGCCTTGATCGACATCGCCCGCGAGCATGAAGCGGCGCTCATCGTGGACGAGGTCTTTGCAGACTACCCACACCAGCCGCTGCCTGCCGATCGGCGCGCCAGCTTTGCTGACGTTTCCGAGGGGCTGTGTTTTGTGCTCAGCGGACTGTCGAAGGTAGCGTTGCTGCCGCAGCTCAAGCTGAGCTGGCTGGTGTGCTCAGGCCCGCAGCAGATGGTTGCTGAAGTGTTGGGACGGCTCGAGCTCATCAGCGACTGCTACCTGTCGGTCTCGACCGCTGCCCAGCTCGCTCTGGCTCCCATCTTGGCGCGCCGTGAGCGGCTTCAAGCACCCATGCATCGCCGCCTGGCAACCAATTTGGCCGCGCTCGACCGGGCCATCGAAGCGCGCGGCTCAACCTGTCCAGTGCGCCGGCTGCCGACCGACGGGGGCTGGTACGCTCTGGTCGAAGTTCCCCGTAGCCGCAGCGACGACGAGTGGGTCACGCACTTGGTGCAGCAGGCCGGTGTGCTCGTTCACCCAGGCTACTTCTTCGACATGGAGCAACAGGGCACCATGGTGGTGAGCCTGATCGGCGAGCCCGAGCCCTTCACCCGCGCCATCACAGCAGCGGTACAACTATGGTCGTCAGCCTAAGCCCAAAGCCCGGATTGCACCCTGCACCTCAGACCCCAAACTCGGACCTCGCACCCGGACGCGGCCCCGGACTCGGACCTCGCACGCGGACGCGGCCCCGGACTCGGACTCTCTGACTCGGCCCCGGACTCGGACTCGGACTCGGCCCCGGACTCGGCCCCGGACTCGGCCCTCCTCTGTCAGCGGTGCAGCACAACGAGCGTCTTCTCGGACTTCTTCATCTCGATGGTCCGCAGACCGTGCCACCCCACGGGCGTCGGCGGATCGGTCCAGGCGTAGATTCGACGTGCGTCGATAGGCGAAAGGTTGACGCAGCCGCCGCTCTTGCGCTCGCCCCAGCGGTCGTGCCAATACGCACCATGCACCGCATAGGGGCCGCTGAAATTCTGGGTGTACTGGACCTCGGCGTGGATCAGCGAAGAGATTGACCCGCTGACCATCGTTGCGGTGAGAAACTTCCCGAGCACAGCGAAGGTGCCGGTGGGGGTCGAAGCGGTGTCGAGGGGCGGCACACCGCGCAGCGGGATTCCCCCGCGGCCGGGTGAGATGAGCGTGGCATACACGGGCGTGTCGTGCTCGTAGGCCACCAAGGTGCCGCCCATGATCGAGATGTCGAGCCAGCTGCGCCGGCCGCTGTCACGTTTGCTGATCGCCAAGGGCAGCGCTTTTGCGCGGGCAGCAATGGTCACGTCTTGATCGCGGCACCAACGGTCCTTCTCGCTGGTCTGGTGATAACGCGTCGTGCCGACGAGCTGCTGCTTGCCACTCAGTCTCACCCAGCTCAAGCGTTCCCACTGCTGCTTGCTGGCAACGAAACTACCGTCGGCTCGACGCAGGTACTTGAGGCCGGCCTTTCCGCGGAAGAAAGCGATCGGAAGCTCGATTTTGCCGCCCAACACCACGCCGCGGAACTGAGAGCGCGGAAAGGGTCGAACCTTGTCCTTGGGCCCCATGCCGCGGTCCCACGTCAGCAAGAATGGTCGGCCCTCGTGATCGAAGGAATCGGTGTAGGCGATGGTGGAGCCGTTGACGCCCCGGCTCTGACTGCTTCGTC
>CAZRGL010000790.1:0-3923 GCA_964599485.1 uncultured Polyangiaceae bacterium | reverse complement strand
GGGTAGCCGGTTGGATGAATGACCCCGAGCGTGTAGATGGCGGTGGTGATCTCGGGGCCATCATCGAAGGTCGCGCTGCGGGCCATCGATGGCAGGTAGAGACACAGCAGAATTGCCGCCAGGACCCAACGGCCGTAGCGCCACAGCGGCGTGCTGAGGCTCTGCCCATGTTCGGGCAACGGTGCGCGCTGCGGACCGACCGGGGGCATGGGTGGCTGGAGTACTTGTTTGCGCCCAGCGCGGCAAGCGCACACAGCGGTCCGAGTCAGAAAGGCCTCTCAGCGGTCCCAACGGGGCATGCCGAGCTGTCGGGCGATGAGCAGGAGCAAGACGTCGTTGGCGCCCTCGGCGATCTCGAACAGTTTGATGTCCCGGTAGAACATCTCGACCAAGCTGTCTTTCATGTAGCCAGCGCCACCCATGACTTGCATCGCTTCGCGACACGCATCGACCGCCATCGCGCTGGAAAAAACCTTGGCCATCGCCGAGATCTGGGTCGCGTCCTGGCCAGATTCGAGCTGCTCGACGGCGCGCCGCACCAAACCGCGGGCAGCCTCGAGCTGGGTGGCCATCTGCGCCAGCTTGAGCTGCACAGCCTGCATGGAGCCGAGTGGTCGCCCGAATGCAATTCGTTCCTGTGCGTGCGCGCAAGCGATTTCGAGCACGGCGCGCCCGATACCGAGCGCGGCGGCCGCTAGCATGGCTCTACCATGCACCATGGTTGTGAACGCGACGCGCAGGCCGCGCCCTTCACCGCTGAGCCGTTCGTCCTCGCTCACCTCCACATCATCGAGGAACATCGGCGCCGTGACCGAGCCGTGGCGGCCCATCTTCTTCAACTTCTTGCCGAAGCTCAGGCCCGCGCGGTCGCTGGGCACCAAGAAGGCGCTGAGGATCCTGCTACCTTCGCCCTCGGTGCGTGCGAACACCAAATACAGATCCGCGCAGCCAGCGTTGGAGATGAACATCTTCTGGCCGTTTATCCGATAGCCGCCCTCGGTGCGCGTTGCGCGGGTCTTCAGGGCGCGGACGTCGCTGCCAGCCTCGGGCTCGGACAAGGCAAAAGCGCCGAGCAGCTCGCCAGTTGCCATCTTGGGAAGGTAGCGGTCTTTTTGTTCAACAGAGCCGAAGTGCAACAGCGGATAGGTGGTGAGGCTGAGACTGGCTCGAAATACCGTTTCGGTGCTGGGGCAGGCCCAGGAAAGCTCTTCGCAGACTGCCGCGAGGGCAGCGGCGCCCAAGCCCGCGCCACCGTACTCAGGCGGGATTTCGATGCCGAAAAGCCCGAGCTCGGCGAGCAAGGCGAGATTCTCGCGAGGCAACACGCCCTGTTCATCCGTTTGCCGCGCCCGTGGTCGAATGACCTCACGACAGGCACGGGCGACTACTTTTCGCAGCTGTTCCACCTCGACAACCATACCGCGGCGGCAGGCGGCTGTCCCTGCCCGCCGCCGCGGGGGCTGCGGCGCTGCAAATACGTTGACGCGACCCTTGCCGGCTGCCACAGCTTGCCGGCCATCACAGCGTGTCTGTTGTGGGGGGCGGACTCGTGCAAAAGCGGGTGAATCATGAAGCGGATCCTCGTCATCGGTTGCGGAAAATCCTCCAGCGTAGTGATCGACTACTTGCTGGAGGAGGCCAAACAACGTGGCTGGCATGTGCGCGTTGCAGACATCGACATAGAGCTGGCGCGCACCAGGGCGGGCGACCATCCTTGCGCAGAGGCGCTTGCCTTCGATGTGGTGGATCAAGGCCGCGGGCTCGAGCTGGTCAAGCAAGCGGACTTGGTGCTGTCCATGCTGCCAGCCCGCATGCACCCGCCCATCGCTGAAGCATGCGCCCACTGCCGAGTCCACTTCGTCTCCGCCTCCTATGTTTCGCCCGAGGTGGCGGCGCTACACCAGGTGGGGGAGCGTGCTGGTATTACGCTGCTCAACGAGATGGGCGTCGATCCTGGGATCGATCACATGTCGGCCATGGAGAAGCTCGATGAACTGCGAACCGCCGGGGCGCGGATCGTGGATTTCGAGACGTTCACCGGAGGACTGGTGGCGCCTGAATCCGACAACAACCCGTGGAGCTACAAGCTCACTTGGAACCCGCGCAACGTCGTGCTCGCGGGGCAAGGCGGGGTCAAGTTCAAGCACAACGGGCGCTACAAGTACGTGCCTTATCACAAGCTGTTCTCGCGCTATGAAATCCTGCGCATTCCGGGCTATGGCGAGTTCGAGGGCTACCCCAATCGCGACTCACTCAAGTACCGGCACCACTACGATCTGTATGACATCGACACGATCTACCGCGGCACCCTGCGCCGGCCGGGCTTCTGTCAGGCCTGGGATTGCTTGGTGCAGCTCGGTTTGACCGACGATTCCTACGTCGTCGAGGACCTCGATGACATGACCTACCGCGACTTCGTCAACGCCTATCTCTGGTACGACGAAGCCATGAGCGTAGAGCTCAAGATCAAGGCTTATTTGAAGCTGGAGCTCAACTCGCCAGCCTTCGACAAGCTCGAGTGGTTGGGCTTGTTCAAGCGCGAGCCCATGGGCCTGAAACGCGGCACGCCTGCCCAAGTGCTCCAGAAGCTTCTAGAGCGTCGCTGGGCTCTGGGACCAGACGACAAGGACATGATCGCCATGTTGCACAAGCTCGAGTACGACCTCGATGGCGAGCGCTGGCGTGCCCAGTCCTCGATGGTCGCTCTGGGCGAGGATCAGGTCAGAACCGCCATGGCCAAGACCGTAGGACTGGCCGCGGGGATCGGCGCCAAGCTCATCCTGACTGACGTCATCACACGTCGTGGCGTGGTCATTCCAACCGTCGAGGATGTCTACCGTCCGGTGCTCGACGAGCTACGCGCTCACGGCATCGCGTTCCACGAGCAGAGCGAACGCATCGAGCGGAGCTCGGCAGGGCAGGACGCCGCGGGAGCTTCGACGTGAGCCCGCAGAGGTCGACGGTGGGGACCGTCGGGATTCGTCGCGAGGACAAGCACGAGTTCGAGCGGCGGGTTCCGCTCACCCCGGCCGCCGTCGGCAGATTGACCGCGGCTGGAGTAACGGTCGTCGTGCAGCCATCGACCATTCGCGTCTTCGACGACGACGCGTATCGCGAGGCTGGTGCAACGCTGCAAGAGGACCTTTCGGGTTGCGATGTGGTGTTTGCCGTAAAAGAGATCCCGGTCGAGCTGCTCCGGGCGGGCGGCGCCTACGTTTTCTTCTCGCACACCATCAAGGGTCAAGCGCACAACATGCCCTTGTTGCGGCGGCTGATGGAGCTCGGCGCAGTCTTGATCGACTACGAACGGATCGTGGACGAGGACAACCGGCGTTTGGTGTTTTTCGGACCCCACGCCGGTATGGCGGGCATGATCGACACCCTCGCAGTATTGGGTCGCCGTCTCGCCGTGCAGGGCATCGACACGCCGCTGCGTGACGTGCTCTTGACCCATCGCTACGCGAGTCTCGCTGCAGCTGAGCAAGCGGTTCGTGAGGTCGGCGCTGCAGTGGCCAAAACGCAACTGCCGGTCGAGCTCGCTCCATTCGTGGCCGGCTTCAGCGGTTATGGCAACGTCTCCCAAGGGGCCCAGCAAATCTTCGACTTACTTCCTGTCGAGGCCGTCGCTCCTGACGAGCTGCCTGCCCTGCTGCAGCGATCCAATCCAGTACGTGACCGCTTTTTCAAGGTGGTGTTCCGCGAGGAGCACTTGGTCGAGCCAGTGCAAGAGGGCGCCACGTTCGAGCTTCAGGACTACTACGATCATCCAGAACGCTATCGCTCGATTTTCGAGCGCCACGCGCCTCACCTGAGCTTGTTCATCAACGCCGTCTACTGGACCGAGGCGTATCCACGCCTGCTGAGCAGTTCTTTCTTGAAGAGCTGGTTCTCGTGTAGCGATGGCGCGCCCCGCCTACGAATCG
>CAZRGL010000789.1:0-3923 GCA_964599485.1 uncultured Polyangiaceae bacterium | reverse complement strand
CAGCACTCAATCCCGTGCGGCAGACCGCCGAGGATGCGCTCTGCAAAATGGGCTTTGGCAGAGCCGAGGTGCGGGCGGTCCTCGTCGGGGCAGAGGGCAGGCTCGAGCAGGTGATTCGCAAAGCGCTCGGAGCGCTGACGGCCAGCAAGTAGCGCCGCAGCTCACGTCCCTTGCCGATGCCGCACACACCGAATCGTGTGCTGTTCGAAAGGCAGCGTCTCAGTTTGAGCGTTCCGCCGCCCTCACTCATGCCTCCGTGGTTGATTCGAAACGGTAACCAGCTCAGCTGCGCGGTCCTTGAGCTATTGTGCGCCGTGATGACCGTGAGCCAAATGCTTTGTCGGGTCCTTACACTCACCAGCGCTGCTTGTTTGGCCTGCGCGCTGTTGGGTTGTCCGCCGAGCCAGCCAAGAACCAAGCCACACTCAGAGTTGCCAACGCCGAGCGCGAGCGTTGGCTACGCGCCTGACGCTGGTCTTGCAGGCTCGGTTGTCGCCAAGTTCGATCTGAGCGCCGACGCTACCGAAGACTTCTTCGCCCTGCCCTGGCCGAGTGACTTGCGGCTCTCGAGTGATGGCACGGTACAGCTCAAAGGCTACCCAGGGGGCGACAGCTTGCTGCTCGGCACTGCTTTTTCCGATGCTGCTGGCATGCTGCGCGGCTTTTCGATCATGCCGGTAATCTACTTCCACTTCAGTGGGCCGATTCGGGCGCTCAAGGCCGGTGAGCTGTCGGACAAGGCCGCTCCCGTTGCGCTGATCGATGTCGACCCCACCAGTCCCGATCAGGGCAAGCGCATTGCGCTCACCTCACGTCACTACTCGAGTGCGCTGAGCCTGGTGCCGGCCAACACGCTAGCCCTGAGACCACAGGCCGGCTTTGTGCTTCGTCCCAACACCCGCTACGCCGCAGTGGTTCTACGCAAGCTCGGCGATAGCGAGGGACGGCTCCTCGGCACGACGAGCGATTTCGAGCGAACCAAGTGGACCAAACCCCTCGCTGATCCGCGCGGTGAGGCGGCCCGGAAGCTCCACGACATGGCGCTGACGAAGCTGGCGAAGCTGGGAATGGCGCGTGCCGACATCGCTGCACTGACGGTCTTCCGCACCCAGAGAACCGACGCTGGCTATCGGAGCATGCTGCGATTCGCCGATGCCCCCAAGGCTCCGCATGCACCCAAATTGCTCGACGCGAGCTGGGCCGACGATGCCAACGGTGACATCTACCGGATCATCCGCGGCTACTACTGCACGCCCAACTTCCAGCAAGCCATCGAGGAGGTCCCCTTTCTCGAGCGCGGCGGCATCATTGGTTTCGACACCGACGGGAATGTGAAAGTAGCGCCCATTCCTGAAGCCAGCGCCTATCGCACCAAGGAATGCGGCGAGCTGTTGCGTGCTCGTTTCGCGCTCACAGTTCCGCCCGGCGCAGTTCCCGCCAATGGCTGGCCCCTGTTGATCTATGCCCACGGCACGACCGGTGATGCCTCCAGCTTCATAGGCGTGAACAACTTCGCTGCCTGGGCGGCGAGCCAAGGAATCGCGACTGCTTCGACCGATCAGCCTTTGCATGGCGGCGACGACCCACGCGGCGCGCGCCCGGGCAGCCGCAAACCCTATTCTTTCAAGATCGGCCCGTTTCCCATTCCCATGCCGACCAAAGGCAAAGGCTCGGAGCTCGCCTTCTACAACGTGATGCGACCCAGCGTGCTGCGCGCCAACTTGCGCCAAGCAGCCATCGATGCGGCCCTGCTGGCACGACTGCTGTTGGCCACCGATTTCGCGTCCGCCAAGCGCAGCGACGGAAGCTTGGCGCTAGCCACAAAAACGGGCCGCCAACCACCACGCTTCGATCGGAGCAAGCTCAGCTATGCGGGGCATTCACAAGGTAGCCAGTCGACCATCGCCAACGGAGCACCCGAGCCGTTGGCGCGCGCGGTGGTGCTATCGGCCTGCGGAGGCCACATGAGCCACTCGATGTTACTCCGAGCCGATGCCAAGAAGGCCATCCGCGCCGTGAGCGTTGTGATGGGTCTAGCCGACGGAGAGCTCGACGCGTTTCACCCACTCGCAGCGGCCATGCAGTTGTTTCTCGATCCGGTCGATCCGCAGAGCTTCGGGCGTTTCTTCTGGGAAACCGAGGCCAAGCGCCCCGCGCGCAGCGTGCTGCATTTCCAAGGCATCGACGACTCGATGACCGTGGCCGCCGCGTCCGATGCAGTGAGCTTGGCGCTACGGGCACAGCCGCTTCTGCCAGTGCTCCGTGAGCTCGAGACTCTGGCCCTGCTCGACATCAAGCCAGCCACGTCGGCTCGAGGCAACGCGGCGGGCGGCAAGGCGACCGCCGCCTTGGTGCAGCTGAGCACCTCGGGTGACGGTCACTACGCGGTGTTCTACGAGGAGCGGGCGGCGGGCCTCATCAAGCAGTTCCTACAGCGATCACTCGCCAGCCAGAATGCTCCTGAGATTGGGCCTGTGTCAGCAAACGCAACGGCCGTGCCGAATTGAAGCGAGAGCGCTCCTGCTGGTCTGCCCAATGAAGACAGTTGCCAAGACGCTCTATTTGCGCTGCTTGTTTCGGCGGCGCCGCTCATCCAAATCGCGCAAGGATCCTGGCTTGGCAACTGACCGCAGCTCGGCGGCCGCAAGCGGCTTGCGCTTCAGCTCTTCGGCTGTTGCGGCGCGAGGCTGGGCCTTGGCTTTGATGACCGCTTGATACTCACGCTTCTGCTGGGCAAGCGCAATAGCCTGCTCGCTCTTGCTCATGGCCGCGCCAAAATTCAGGAACAAGCGATCACCGAGCCGCGTCGTTCGGTGCACGCCGGCGGCAGGGATAGCTGCGTTGAAACGCACGATCTCGTTCAAAACATGGGCTGCAAACTTGCCCGTCAGAAGCTGCGGGGTGACGTAGCGTGAAACCAACGTGCGGCCGTCGAGGGTCCAGGGCTCCGTGTTGTTGACGTAGAGCGGAATGAGCTCGACACGGGCGACCTTGCCGCCGTCGACGGTTATGCGGCCCATCATCGAGTACATTCGCGAGCCCTGCTTCTGATAGCGTCGCGAGCGCGCGCCGAAGGAGAAGTTGCCCAAGCTGTAGAAGATGACGCCAGCGCCGTGGCGCTCCATGCCTTGAAGGACGTGCGGGTGGGTGCCCAGCACCATGTCTGCGCCAGCGTCGATCATGCCGCGGTAGCGCTGGGTCGTCGCGGCGAGCGGTACGTGCACGTACTCGTTGCCATCGTGAACCGAGACGATCACGATGTCGGTGTTGCTCGCAGCCGCGGCGATGCGCTTGTTGAGACGCTTGTCCTTGATGCTGGCGACGCCACCTTCAGGGTTGGTAGCGGCCACGGCGAAAAACGCCACGGTGGTCTTGTCGGCCAGCTGAAAACGAGTGACCCGTCGCGCTTCGACCTTGTTCATGCCCGCGCCCGCCCACCACACAGGACGGGCCGGAGTGTTGACCTTGCGCAGCTCGGCCAAGGTGTCCCGCAGGCCCGAAGCCCCCGCATCGAGAGTGTGGTTGTTGGCGATGGAGAGCAGGTTGAAGCCCGCATCGACCACGTAGCCCAGCCGCGGCGGCGGGCAGTTGATGGGACTGAGCGACCGCAGTGTGGGCCGGCGGTTGGTGATGGGGCACTCCATGTTCGCAAAGCGAAGCTGGGCGCTGTCGAGAATCGGTTGGACTTGGGCGAACAGTCCCGATTTCTTGGTATCGATCAGCTTCTGGTCGCCAAACTGCTCCGGATAGCCGATGTCGCCAGCGACGACGATGACCACCCGGCCCGGGCTCGCCAGCGCCACCGCTGATAGCAGCGACAACGCGATAGCCCACAGCAGGCAATGCAGAATGGAGCGCACGGTCCACAGCTACACGTTGCGCGGGGTGTTGCCAAGCCTCGGACTGAGGGCAGCACGAGCGTG
>CAZRGL010000788.1:0-3942 GCA_964599485.1 uncultured Polyangiaceae bacterium | reverse complement strand
CGGGGCCCCCCCCTCTGGCGGGGGGCGGGGGCGCATAGGAAACGTGAACGTGGAGAAGCGGTCAGCTGGCGAGTAGCAGGCGGAGTTGGGGGGTGACACTCTTTCGCCCCAACGGCGTTGCGCTCATCCCTGCCGCAACCTGAGCCAGCATCTGCTGGAGGCCCTGCCATAAGAACTTGCCGACGTCGAAGAAGAAGTCGCGTTCCCTTATGCGGAGACTCATCCGACTACCATGAGCTCAGGACTGACACTTGCGTGGCCCCAAATGCAGGTGCCAGGCACAGCCAGCTTTCGTGGTTGCTGCCCCGAGGATTCGCTTCGACGACTGTTCGCGAACAGTCTGCCGAACGCTAGGCGAAATCCCACTACAGAGTTGGCGAACCGTTGTGCGCGGCGGCCAGCCGTCAAATCAAGGGTTACGGGTCGCACCATCGCCCAACCGAACGGCTCTCCCTTGGTCTCCATCTTGCAAAACCCGAGCTGACAAATCGCAGGAAGTGAGGGGAACCCATGACGAAAAACATGACACAATTTGCGCTGCGTCTCGCAGGCGCGCTCAGCATCCTGGCGTTGTGTGCCTGCGGAGGCGGCGACGCGCTCGACTACAGCAGCGGGGGCAGTGGCGGCAGCGGTGGCAGTAGCGCTGGCGGCGGCAGCGGTGGCGAGCTGCCCTCAGTGAGCCACTTGGTGGATTCCGAGGGTGCCGAAATACAGCTGCCGGCAGGCGGGACACTGACCTTCTACAAGGGGGCGCTCGACGAGCAGGTCGAAGTCACGGTCACGCAGATCGCGGTGCCTGACTCGGTTGGCGACCAGGCGCTGAGCCCCTTCTACCGCTTCGAGCCGGCAGGGCTGAAGCTGTTTCCACCGGCGGTCGTTTCCTTTCCCGTCGATCTATCCGGCCTCGACGAGACAACGGCGCCGCAGATGATGTGGGCTAGCGAGGGCGAGCCCTTCGAGCCGCTCGAGACTGTGATAACCGCCAGCGACGAGCAATCCTATGCGCTCGCTTCCGTCAGCCACTTCTCCAAAGGCGGCGTGAAGTGGAACAGCAACAACGGCATTTGCTGTAAGAACGCCGATGGCAGTTTCTCCAACGTTCCGACCAAAGATGCCTGCGCGAACAAGATCCAACCGCCGCATAGTTGCTGGGATATTTGCTGCGGCATTGACGCCAAATACCAGATTCTGCCACTGGGCCAATGCCTCCAAGGTGGCATTGCCTGGACTCCGGAGTTCTGCGAAGTGATTTGCTGCGATCTCGGTGGAGGCAATTACGCGAGTCTCACGATGGCGCAATGCACTACCACTGGCGGACAGGACGCCCCACAAGAGGACTGCGACGGCAAGCCCAATCCCAACAACCGCTGGGGTCACACCATTACGCCAATTGGCGGCGACACCTGGCTGATGTTCGGCGGGACCGATGGGCAGACGATATTCAACGACCTGTGGAAGATCACCTTCGACCCGGTCACCACCGATCTCGTCTTCGAGGAAGTCAAGCCCTCCACCTCGACGATGCCAGCCCCCCGCGCCCATCATGCGGCGGCTTTTGCCGACGGCAAGGTCATCATGACCGGAGCCCCCACGAAAGAACTGTTGTTTTCTGAGACCATTTGGGACGTGGCGTCCAACAGTTGGGTCAAAGTTACATTTTCATCCAATCCCAACACGCCGGTTGTGAAGACAGCAGCGACGTACGTCGACGATGGCATGTGGCTCCTCGCCGGCGGGCTGCTTCCGAAAAGCAATGATCCTTGGGCCGAGATGTACGTTGTCGATCCTTCGAAGAACACCGTGAACAAAGTGGGTGAAGTGCCCCCCCTGGCGAGTGGCTCTTCGACTGGTCGTTGGGGTCACCAACTTACGTCCCTGTCTGGCGGGAAGTCTATCCTGACTGGTGGCCGAGGCGCCGACTCTGTCACGAAGAAGGTGGTGCTGCCAGACGGTTTGGTCCATGTTTTCGAAAAGGGTAAGGGCTGGTTCAACCTCAGCGGCGAGAATGTGGCCAAGGGTGATACGTCTTTTGCTTATCACGCGGCCAATGCTCTACCTGACGGCAGAGTCCTCGTGACCGGTGGCGTTACATTCGACACGGAGCCTGAGGTCAAAGAGGGCGCTCCTTCGGACGGGGTTTTCGTGCTGAATATCGCTGAAGCAGGTGGGACGTTCACGGTGGACAAGGTGCAGAAGATGCCCCAGCCGCGCGCTGACCACGCCACCGTTGTCGTCGAGGATGGCAGCAAGCGCCATGTGGCGCTCGTCGGCGGGCGGTCTTCTGGGGGAAAGTTTGTGCCCTTCGCCCAGGCTGAGTGTTTGGCGAGCACGATGGTCTGTGTGTGGAAAGAGAAGCAGTAGCGGCGTTTGCTACGACCTGCGGGCACGCACTGGGCGCACTTCGTCATTGACCTCGTAGACCTCACCGAATCCGCTTCGGGTCGCGTTGGATGCCTCCCTGATGAGATCGAAGTCACCGAGATCGACTCGGGTGGGGCGGTGTCGTGCGGACCGCTACGTTCCCCTCCCGAACCTCTACGCAGAATCCCGACACGGGCGGGCATGAAGAGGCTGTCTCAAAACCGACCCTGCGTCAGAATCCAATTTTCTTTCTGAAGTTTCAGCGAAGCGGCCGTTCTATAGTTCGATGAGCTTTGCATCTATCTCGGCCATGCAGCAGCAGACAACGCGCGACGCGGCGTCCGTGATGGTCGCCAGCAAGCCGCTGCGCAACACACGCTTGCAAGGCCAACAAGCGCTCAAGCTCATCGAGTCTGCGGTCGACGCGCCCCCCAAAGCGGCTGGCGACGGGGGTGGCACCCTGGTCAGTACCTACGCGTGAGACAAGCGCTTGTTCGCCGGCGTCGACGATGTCCCGCTGCAGCGGCTGGGATTGATGGCGTCACTGAGGCGCGCAAGCACGTCGTTGGTTCCGCCTTTTGCTGTGTCGAGCGCAGTGTGGGGCGAGTAGACGGCAACGCCGCCGTTCGGCGCTATTGAGGACGATCGCGTCGAAGGATCTGTCCTGGCTGGCCGTGCGTTGCCCAGAACACAGAATCGTCGTCCACCGCGACACAGAATGGATTGTACTGTGCTGTCGCGAGCACCTCGACAGAGCCGCCGGCTACGGGCACCCGGAGGATCTCACCGTCGGCGATGTCGGTCCAATACAGGTGCTGATCGTGAAGCAGCAGCGCCCAGGGCTGGTCGTCGTCAGCCAGCACGGCAGCCGCCCCTCCGCTGCCATCCAGATTGCTTCGCGAAATTGCGGTTGATCCAATAGGCGTAATCGCCACCCACCTCGAGCTCACCAGCCGCGAAATCCCCCACTGCCAAAGTCGTCGGAGGACCGTCGCCGGACAGTGCTTGTCGATAGACTCCTCCCTCAGTCGGATCGATGAGCTGCCCCTCTTCTGACCAGATTAGCGAGTCGTTCTGGATTGCCAAATCGAAGGGTTTGGCTCGCAAGCTCACCCAGGTCTCAGCTGCTCCACCCCCGTGCGGCACGCGACCGATGAAACCGTTCTCGCGAAAGACAGTCCAATACATATACTGCGGACCGACAGCGACGCCTTCGGGTGAGAGTTGAGTCGACGCATGAAGCTCTAGTTGTGAACCGTCGTACGCCATGCTGGCGACGATGCCGTCGACGAAGTCGTTGTCAGCCGTGAAGTACAATTTGCCGTCGTGCGACAAAAGAGCACTCGGCACCTGGGGGCCGCTCCAAATGACCTCGTAGCCGCTAGCATCGACCGACATGCGGGCGAGCCGACCGTCACCCGACGAACCGCCGCCCCAATAGAGCACGCCGTCGACCACGATGAGCACAGTCACGAGCGTTTCGCTGTTTCGTAGAATCGTTGCGCCAGCACTCGTGCTGCCGCCCGCTCCAGCCGCACCAGAACCGCCAACCGCCCCTTGGCCAGCGCTTCCAGCAGAGCC
>CAZRGL010000787.1:0-3955 GCA_964599485.1 uncultured Polyangiaceae bacterium | reverse complement strand
TTATGGCTGGTCATTCCATGTAACCGGAAACTGGCCATGACCAAAGCCAAAGCGCGCGGGTGGTATCGCTTGTCAGGCAACTCGGGACGTTGCTCGCATAAATGGGCGTAGCGGCGCTCAAACGTGTGGGCCGCAAGCTCAATGACGACCGCTCTTGCGTCATCGCCCAGATGCGGACGCAGCTCACGGCCGATGATGCGGTACCAATCACGCATTCCCTGGGCAGCGAGCCACCAGCGAGCCCGCGCCGGGATGAGCTCGCGTCGATATGCTTGACGGAGCGCCTTGATGGCCAGCTTGCGCATGCTCAGTATCTAGCCTGGATCCGTCACCGCGTCGCCAGCGCTTCGCTCCGCTAGCGCTTCCTATTGCACACCCTGCTGATTCAGCGCCGGTTGCGGCGAACGAGCGCCATCAGTTCCTCACGGGTGACACCGAGGCGCGCCGCGGTTTGGGCAGCCAGTGACGTAGTGGCAACACCAGACACGAAGTCGTAGGTGGGGCGTTGGTGCTCGTCGAGCTCGACCTGCAAGAAAGCGAGATCGAGCTCTGCGTCGTCGGCGAGGCGGCGCGCGAAGCCCAAAAAGTGGGTGGTGATGAACGTCTCGGGACCCAGCTCGTCGAGGAGGCCCAGCACCAGGCGGAAAATTTCCTCGCCCTCCGAGGGATTGGTTCCCGAGCACAGCTCGTCCACGATCACCAGCTCGCCTCCCCGCGAGGTCTCGAACAGCTCGCGGATACGAATGAGCTCACTGCCTAGGCGTCCCTCCTTCTTGTCGGCCGAGTGATCGTCGATCAGAGACACGAACATACCCGACGCCCTTGGCAACCGCGCCTCCGACACGGGCGCGTACCAGCCTCCTTGAGCCAACAACTGCGCCAGCCCGATGGCCTGCAGCAGCCGCGTCTTCCCCCCCGAGTTTGGGCCCGTCACGATACTGATGGTGTGTGTGTCATCGACGTCGAAGTCGCACGGGATCGGCACCACGTCTTGGGCGAAGATCAGCGGATTGAAGAGCCGTCGGTAGCGTCGGTTGGGCGTGTCCACGAGCTCGGGAAGGCTGACGTCGAGGCCCTTAGCCATGCAGCGGTCCTTGAAGGCGACAGCGGCGAGGTAGGGCTCGATGTGCGCCAACAGTTGCACCATCGCCGGCAGGAAGTGGCTTACGGCTTCGAACACGATATCGAGCCAGCGCTCGACGAGCTCGCTGCTGCTGAAGCGGAAGCCACGCCACCACGCCGTGATGCGGTCAATCCAACGCTTCAGGGGTCCGTCGTGGAAGCTGTTCTGCTCGTTCTCGGCCACGCGCAAGATGTCGAGCTTGCGAACGCGACCATCGATGCCCACCTGCATGCGCAAGTCCACCTTGGCGAGATCGTCCTCGTAGTCGAGCAATTCGACCAGATACGCGTATCCCTCGTGGGCGGTGATCTCGGTGGCGAATTCGTGGATGCGGCTGAGCCCGCTGGTCGCCGTCGCAAACGCCTCGGAACCGAGCGAGACGATGTCACGAATGAGCGCCAGGACGTCGATCCGGCGGCGCGTGGCTTCGTAGCGCGACGACGGGGCGGTGTCGGCGAGCAGCGCCCAAAAAAGCTTGTACAGCAGGAGGTAGAGCTGTTCGAGACCATCGCGCAACGCTGCGTCTGCAAGCTCTTCGAGGATGGCGCGGCGGAAGCTCACCGTAGCGTGGTCGCGGGGAGGCGAGGCGATCACCCGTGTCAACCAGGTTTCGTGCATGGCCGCTGGCCGGCCGCCGATGGATACGGGCATGCAAACGGTAACCAACTCGCCGAGAAACAGATCCGCGGCATAGGTCTTCGGCGTCCAGTCGGAATCGGGCAGCGCGCAACACTCGATCGCGGACTCGAGGCTTTGCACACAGCTGCCGCCGGCGAAGGCGAAGTCGAGCGCACCGCACAATGCTGCCGCATCCATGCCCATCCGCGCCTCCACGCCGAGCAGATCGGGGACCATCGTGACGGAATCGACGGCCAGCCGTGGGCTTGGGGTCGAAAATCGCTGCTTGCGTAGCGCGAGCCGCCTCGTTCGTCGCCGTTGCTCAATGGAATCAGCGTTGAAGGCGCGTCGAGCCGTTGGTGGCATGACCGACAGTGTAGTCGCGAAGAGACTTCGTCGCACTGCCAGGCTGAGAGTTGTTAATTGTGATGGTCGGGGCAGGCCTTGCTCCGGAATACCCTCGCTCGGGCTCACCCAGCTTCTTGGGTCCGTCAATGGGCGATGACGCGTCGCTTGCAGCCACCGGCGAGCGTGCAGTCACAGAGGACAGAGCCGCATTGGCCCGGCGCGGGGGCAGTGCATTGTTCCGTCGACTCCTCATCGAAGTAGAGCTGGTCGGGAGCGAATCGCAGGGTCTCTTGGGCGCGAGGCAGCCCCTTTCTCGAATACCAACCCACCAAGGTGCCGTCGCGAAATAGGCCGAGCTTGTCGATCGCTAACGGAATGGAGCTTCCTGCCACGATGAGATTGTGAGCGTAACGGGTGATGGTGCGCTCGATTACGACCATCGTCGATCCGTGCATGTAGACGTCGACCGCTTCGGGCTGACGGTCATAACCACCATTCCAGATGGACCGCATGCGGGTCACCCCGGAGGTGCTCGTGTGGCGCAACGTGCAGGTGCCACTCGTGGCGTCCTCGCCAACGCAGGACCGCGCGCAACTTGCCGGAACCTTCGAGCGCTCGAACTTGTCGATGATGGCCTTTGCCTGCACCGCCCAGGCCACCCGCCCTCGCTTGCCGCGGAAGGAAGAAATCCGATGCGGTGGCGACGCTTGTGCGGAGCTTGCCGGCCGAGTGCTTGGTTGACCTGCTTGGGCAACGATGGGAGCAGCGGCGCAGGTGAACGCGAACAGAACGCTTGTTCGGAGCAATTTGATGAGCCGAGTCACCTAGCAACAACGCCATGACTTGGGCCCCAATTCCCGCCCCCGCCCGACGTGAGGGCGAAGCGTCCGTTGCTCACTCTGTGCGCCACGTCGAGCTGCCGTCGTGTTAGGCACTTTCGTATGAGCAGGTGGCTCGCGTGGTTTGTCGTCTTCGTGCTCGGTTGCGGCCAGGCAAGCAAGGCTTCCTCGCCGCTTCCAAGCGCCGACTTCGAAAAAGAACGCAAGACGATCACGTTGCCAAAAGCGGATCGAGCGACAGCGCCCTCATCACTTGTCGCCCGTGTGTTGTTGTCGTCGAAGTACTTGCTCATCGAGGGCGACGACTTTCCGATCGCTGTTCTCACCGATGCGGACCGCAAGGCCCTGAGCCGGACGGGGTTGCCTGCGCGCACCAAGAGCGGCGGCGCTCAGGATCTGTTCATCAGCCAGCTTTTTCAGGGGCTCACGTTCCTCAAAGAGCTGCCGACCAAGCCGACCAGCGCGCAACCACGAGACGAGCCCGACGAGGCAACGATTGTAGTGCTCGCGGATCGAGCCACGTCGTTTCTTGCCTTGTACGAGATCGTCCACACCGCCGCGAAGGTAGGACTTCATTCTTGGATTGGTGTCGTGCCGGACGGCAACAAAGCCATTCCCATCGCAATGGTGCCCCCGCGGGCAGCTTTGGTGGTGCCAGGGCGGAGCCCGAGAACACTCGCTCTGACCGTCGTGATCACAGCTGATGGTTTTTCGCTCGGAACGCCGGCTGGGAACATCGCCACCGGTTGTGAGGGACTGGGAAGCGGCACGACGATTCCCAAGAAGAGTGGCGCTTACGACTTGGCGGGCTTGAAGAAATGTCTCGAAGACATCAGAGCGGCCAACTCGGGCTTCGACAGCGAAAAGCGCGCAACGCTCGCCGCGAACCCAGCCACCGAGCTTCAGACCGTCGTGGACACCATGGTGGTGCTCGGCGCGCCGAAGCTCTTCCCCGCAATCGAATGGCGGGTGGCGCGATGAAGTGGTGGTTCATTCATGTGGCCCTAGCGCTGACGCTGATCGGCTG
>CAZRGL010000786.1:0-3965 GCA_964599485.1 uncultured Polyangiaceae bacterium | reverse complement strand
CGGCGGGAAATGCCCGGCATGCGACGGCGGCTGTCCGCCTGTTTTTCTTATTCTTTGCTAGCCAAATGGCTTCTATGTAGCTATTCTGGTGGTGACTCACCTCTACTGGAGAAGCCTCTCATGACACCCATTCTGATGGCCATTACTCTCACTCTGTCTGTCCCCACAGCTTCATCGTCGCCGGTGATGGGCGGCAAGCTTCTCAAGGGGAGCAAAGCTGCAAAGCTCATAAAGATCCTGAAGAAGTCAGGAGTCGAGACTGACGAGGGAATGGGTCGTTTGCTACATGGTGTCCGGGGAAGGAACCTTCTGTGAGGCTGGCCCCAAGGGCGTGCGCAGGGGGAAAGCCCTGTACCGGATGTTAAAGAAGCTGGGTGCGAGAGAAGAGCCACTTGATGGGCGCCGTCAAGGGACGGAGGTTGGGGGCACGGTGGAGTGTGAACAGTCCCTGAGTAAGAGGAAAGATGCGCTCTGCTGCCTTGGAGCCGGTTGCATTAGCGACTAAACACGTCCCCAGGTTAGGTAGCACCCGCATATTGACGGAATCATACAATTCGCCTTTACGAGGGTTAGACCACACCCTCCCTAGAGCTTAGATGGACCTCGAACTCCGAACGCCTGAACACCACGCTCTCACGGCGAAGCAGCTCGCTGAGCCCCGGGTGTATTTATGCACCAACGCCGCGAAGCTCCCCAACGCCGGGCCGTCATCGTCCACGAAGTCGGCGTATCGCGGCCTCTGCAGCACTGGACCAGGGCCCCTTGAAACCTCGGGCGACGCTTCGGTAAGTCTTGATGGCCTGGTTAATGTCTCCGGCCTGCTCATAGAGCACAGCCACGTTAAACAGCGCCTGGGAGGCGATGGCCTTCTTCTGCCGGAACTCCTTCACCAGCCGCATTGACTCCTTGATCGCCTCATCGTGCTTGCCCGCTTCCGAGAGATCCATGGAGTTTTCGTGGATGGCGATGACGATGTACTCTTCGAGCTCGCCTCGCGACTTGTATTTGAAGTTCTTCTTCTTGATGAGGCGCCGAGCCCACTCTTCGACTCGTGTCCAGTGGCGTACCCGGCTGTACGCCTTCACCATGGTGACCGCCGCAACCGCCGCGTACTTGTGGTTGGCGTTGTACTCGAAGATCTTCTTCAACCGGGCCACCGACTCGGAGAACTGGCTGTGGCGGTAGTAGGTATCCGCTGCCAGGTACATGATCTCTGGGATCATCGCCCCACGCTTAGGGTACTTTTTGATGAACTCCGGGTCTTTCCGGAGCCTGAGCAGCAGTGTGACGTACTGGTCGGCCGCGTTGACGTAGGCTGTCTCTAGCCGATGCAGTTCGGTACGCTGGATCTTCTGGATCTTACGGTCCTTCTTTCGCTGCGCCTCCAGCTCCTTTCGATTGAGCTCGGTGACCTTCCCGAGCTGCCCCGCCTGGCGGATACCGTTCTTCACCATCAGGTCATATGAGCAGTAGATGACACCAAGCGCCGCGTCCTCGACGAACTTGCCCTTCTTGTCCAGCTCGATGACGCGCTGATACTGCGTCAAGGCGACACCAAAGTTCTTGAGTTCGTGGTAGAGGATCTCCGCGTAATAAAAGTGGATCAGGTACGCTTGCTTCGACTTGGGGAAGCGCTCGAGGAAGAACTTGTAGTCCGCTGCGGCTCGCTTGTACATCGCCGCGGCGATGTCAGCCTTCTCCGCCTGTTTTTCTTATTCTTACAGCGGCGGAATCATTAGGGATCACAGATCGGGGGCGAAGACCCTGACAAACGGCGCAGCTTGGGTGGCCGCTGACACCATGTAGCTGTTGCGTATCGGCCGGTTGACCGAGGCTGCTCACCTGTGGGAGCGTCGGCTATCCACTTGGATTCGATTGGGCAAACCGCTGACTTCGAAGCAGGTGCGCCCGGGTTCGGACGCCACGAGCGCGCCACGTCTCTGGTCAGCCAAAACACGAGGGAGAGGCTATGAGAACTTTGCTTTTGGCCGTGCTGTGCGCGCTGCCGTTGATGTGGCTTTCAGGCTGCGCGATGGACGATGAGGCACTTGGCGACGAGTACGTGACCGGCGTGGACAACCAGCAGAACGGCGTGACGGACGAGGCGGCGGCCAGGAAGTTGGGCATCAGGACGGGGGCGATCGGACTTCCTGATTGCGGGAAGATTAACGCGGAACCGGCCTACAAGGCTTGCGTGGCCAAGTGGCAGGCGGCGCAGTGCGTGGAGCCGTTCAAGCTCGCGCATGAAGACGCATCCACCGCGGTTGAGGAGTGTATCGTAGGTTGTGGGGGTACGGTATGGAGTTTCGTACGACGGTTTTGGCAGGGCCCCGCGTTTGATTCGTGCATGTACGAGCACGGTTGCTGGCCGCTTGTCTCGCACGAATCGGACCTTGAGAAGGAATACGATCAGGCGAAGAAAGACTGCCAACAGGCGTTCGCCAAAAGCAAAGGCAACGGCGGCGGCGGCGGCAATGGCGGCAGCGGCGGCGACGGCTGCACCGACCCCAAGTGCCAGGGCGACGGTGATCCCATCCCGTTGTAGGCGCGCTGCCCGCGCTGGCCCGGCTCGGGGTCCCAACCTCTCACGCTGCGCCTACAAATCACGCGGCCTGGCGCTTCTCTTGACGCCAATCGTAAACGCCAATGATTCCGTAGCTGTCCAGATTTTGTCTTTAAAGAACCTCGTTAAAGCGAAGTCTGGACAGTACTGGAATCATTGGGGATCAGAGGATGGCGACAAACGCGCGGCTGGTGGCGTCCTTCGGGGGCCCGCTACTCCACACATGTGACCAGCGGCGCGATCGGAAACACGGTCGTGCCGGACTTCGTCGGGCTACAAGTGTTCTTCGGCACGCATTGGTGCTGATCGGCCCCGCTCTTCTTGACCTGGACGCATGCCTCGTTCGCCGGACAGGGATCAGCGCACAAAGACGGTTCGACAACTGGCTTAGCCTGGTATGGGTAGCACTCCTCACTCACCGAGCAGCCACCGCACTCTGCCGTGTCGAGTGGCACAACGGCGTCGACGGTCTGTACGGCCGACTCCAGGGCGAACCTGATATCAACCAGCGTCTGGTCGAGTTTGTGGGCAGTGTCGTTCTCGGCGACGACACACCGTCGACACAGCGGCACTTGTCGCCGTTGCAGTAGTCAGATCCGGCCGTGCAATCGGAGTTGCTCGCGCAACTCAGAGGCAGGCTCGGCACCCAGTCGTCCTCATTGAAGATGTCGAACAAGATGTGGTTGTGGGTGTCGATCAGCCCTGGAAGGATCACACCCTGGGTGTCGATCAACCAGCTCTCGGTCCCCTGTGCTTCGTCAGCACAGTTCTTGGCTACACAGGCGATGGAGTCACCGATCACGAGCACCTCGCCGTCGAACGGACCGCTCGGGCCGATGATGGTGCCGCGAAGTCGGTATGCCGATCCGGTGCCCTTTTCGACGATGACGGCGGCATCAGGCTCCGCTGTGGGCGGGCAATCGGCTGTGACTACGTCGGGCGTGCACACGGCGTTTGCGGGCTCGGTCTCCTCATCGCCACACGACACCAACGCGAGCGAGGCAAGCAGTGTGATCGCGGATGTGGGACAGCGCAGGGAAGACCTCCAGCGCGCATTATCCACGAAGCGGGCCACAGACGCGCCCGTGGAGAGTGCGTCTCGACAAATCTGCGTGGTCAACTTACCGTCAATCGGAGTGGACAAGACTCCCGACCATCCCACGAACGTTACCTGCGCCGGTTACGAGATAGTCGAGCCGGTGTGTCAGGCACCCTGCGAAGTCGTCTGGAACAACGGCGACATGGCCTCGCCCATCGCGCCTGCGGGAGTGCTCGCATGTGAGGTTGCGATGGTCGTTGTGCCGCCAGCTGTCGAGGGCGCGGAAGGCGAAATCGTCCTGTACGAGATCGACGTGATTGACGAATGGTCGTGGCTGCGGACGTACTACCAGGTTCGCGAAAC
>CAZRGL010000785.1:0-3972 GCA_964599485.1 uncultured Polyangiaceae bacterium | reverse complement strand
CCTGGCGTGGGTACTCGTACCACCACGCGTTGAAGACCGACGGGTGCTCGTAAGGCTCGTCCGGCTCCGGCATCAGCGTGCATTTGCCCGAGGTCGGCGGATCGTTGATCACGCCGATGCAGGTTTCATCGGCCTGGCATTCCTGGTCTGTCGTACAGCTCGTGCGCTCGAGCTGAATGTCCTCGAGCTTGGTGCCGGGCGCGATGCTGCGGAACCCGGCCATGTGGTTTCCTTCCAAATGGTCCATGAGCCAGGTCCAGTCCACGGGTCCGCCGAGCGCTGCCACGACGTCGAACAAGTGGTGGTGGCGCAGTCCGAACTGAGCAGCGCCAGCCCCGCCCATCGACACGCCGATGACTGCGCGATGCGTGAGCGGGCGCATGCGGGTTACCGTGCCAGCGTCCGTTTTGACGACAGCCTGGTAATTGCCCAAGCGTGGGGCCATGAAGCTGAGCACCCACTGGCCGTCGACTTTCATCGGCCGAGGATTGGTCACGGGAATGGTGCGCGGCTTTTTGAACTTGGGGCCGCTGTAGGCGACGCGCACGTGGCGCCAGCGGGCTTTGGCGGGCAGCCGCGCCGGGTTGATGGGGATGGTCAGCGGCATGTCGCGAAGGAAGGTTCGCTCGCTGGGGCCGAATCGCACCGCAGGCCCCATCGCCAAGTAGCCCGGCGGCGTGAGCTCGGCGCTGCAGCCGATGCTGGTTTCAAATGCTGGCACGCTCCACAAGAAGCTCCCGGAGTTGGGCTTGTCGGCGCCCGCGGGCAGGCTGATGCGCGCCCCCGCCAAGCTCCCCTTCGCAGAAATACTCTCGCCAGCCTCTAGCATTGTGGCGGATGTGTCATCGGAGCTCGAGCAGCTGGGCGTCTCGTCCGCCATGACCTCGATGCTCAGCGTGGCCGTGACATCGCCGTCGTCGCCTCCAGTTGGAACGGAGACCGTGATGGTGCTCGCGCCCGCCGCCTCGCCCTCCAGCTCGAGCTCCACAGTCGGCGAACCGAGATCGACATGACTGTCTTTCGGGGTCGCGACTACCGAGTTGTCGCTGCCCTCGAAACGGACCGGGTGCGGCGCGCAAAAGTCGGGATCCACCACCACCCGAGCGGAGCGTTTTTGGCCCGGCGCAAGCACGAGGAACGCCGGTTCGAAGCGTACTCTGATCTGGGCAGGCGAGGGCGTGAAGCACATCTCGCCGGGGCCCAGTGTGGGCCCGGCGGTCGATGTCAGCACGAGGGGATCGCTGCTGCTGCAAGCCGCTCCCGCTAGAAGAAGCAAACCGACGACGGCGATTGAACGCTGTGCTCGCGTGGCGGAAACGGTACGAGTCATGGTGGACTGCTCATCGCATGGGGGACATTCCGCGCAAAGGGATCGCGGGGATTTGCTGGTGGGCAGTCTCCTGAGACGGCGGGTTATTGTGCAGGTGGCTCGGTCTCGGGGGCCTTGCCGACCGCCTCGCCTGTGACTGGTGCAGTGATGTCGCCCACCATCACCTGACCGACCCAGTCTCCCTTGAACCCCGTCAGCACGGCGGTGTCGTCGAAGCTTGCCGCAGCCGACAACTGCATCGGGATCTCGCCGTAGAGTTGCTGCGCTGCCGAGGCGCTGAGCGCGTCTTGCCAAAGCTTGCTCAGGCCACTGCGGCACAGCTGCAACATGCAGCTCGCGTCACAACCTTGAAGCCCTTGCAGCGACATTTGATCACATTGGGCGAGCTTGGCGAGCACATCGGCGAAGTCGTCTTGGTCTTTGTATTGCTCGAGCGCGGAGTGCTCGAGGGCGGTGCCAATGTAGCGTGATGGCATGAAGAAGAGCTTGCCGCCCAGCAATACCGTGTCCTTCGGATCCACCGTCAGCGTCATCACGTATTCGGCAGGTACGCCGGCATCGCTGGCCGAGACCGAGCCCACACTGTCGAGTGTGAACAGCGCGTGGCCTTCGGCTCCAGCGATAGCGTCGACCTTCCCGGTGATCTGGGGCAGCTGCGCATTGAGCGCGACTTCGGACAGCAGGGTGAGCTGCTGAACGATGTCGATGCTGTTCAGGTGTGCGTCGAGATGGTCCAACCAGTTGTTGGCGGCGCTCGCCTCGCCAAAAGCGATTGGGTCGCTGGAGTTTGCTTGCATCGCGTCGTGCAGCGCGCCGGCCTCGCTTTGGTTGCTGCCGACGAATGCATCCATCATCAGGCCCCATTGTTTGGCCAACAGAGGGGTCCAATCTTCGGCCGCCGGAACGAACTCGAGCGAAACATCGAGCTTCACTTGGCTGACGTCGATGGGCTTGTTGACCACGTTGACCAGCACCTCGGTGGTCTGGCTGGCCACCAAGCCGTTGATGTCGGTGCAACCCCACATATAGTACCCACCGCGAACGAACACCGCGAGGCTGGGGCCAACTGGCGCCGCGTCGATGAGCAGCGGCTCGCCGTCGGCCGCCACCGCAGTGGCCGCGCCATCGGGAACTTTGGGGAAGTCACTGCTGATTGCTTGGCAGGTCGTGCTCGAGACCACGTGGCCAACCCATTGATCCGTCGTGCGGCCGCCCTGATTGACGGGCACGATCTCGACTTGACCGAAGCCTTGGTCGCTCACCGCGACCTGAAGCTCGGCCGAAGGCCCATCCTTGATGGTCGCGCGCACGACGAAAGCGGTTGCGCCATTCGAGGCGCGCAAAGACACCGTGGCAGCCCCATCAGAACCTGCCACGACCTCAGCTTGGCTCAGCGAGGCATCGAGGGTGTCTCCCACCAATCGGAAGGATATCGCGTAGTTGTCGGCAGGCTTGGTCTGTACCGAAATGTCGACCACCTCGCCCGGCGTCAACGTCTGCGTTCCGCTCTGCAGAAACGCTATCGAGGCGTGCACGCCCGAGACGCCGCCCCCGTTCGTAGACGCCGCATCGGCCGCGTCGCTCGAGCCACACCCCACCAACGTGGCCGTGCCGATCAAAGTTGCCGCAATGAGGGCAAGCAACTCCAGATATCCCCAAGATAAGCGCATAAGTCTCTCTAGCTTAGCGCGGTTTGAGGCGATGTGCCCAGCCGGCTGTGTGGGTTTGGGGCAGCTACCGGACCGATTGCTCGAGAGATGACCGGACCGGTAGCGCTAGGCCGCTGAAAATGCTCACAAAAACACTGCCCCCGCAGGCTCGGAGGCGCTTGCGCCGCCGGGCGCCGGTTGTGTGCTCAGCCAGTGGGCTTGCGGTCGATGAGATAGAACGTGCTCTCGTTCGTGTCGCTGTTGATGCTCATCCACAAACGGCCCTGGTCGTCGTTCATGAGCATCGCTTGGGTCGGTTGCGCGATCATCGTGATGGCGTCGGCGGCGGCCGATTCAGGCGCCATGGCCGTACCGTCCGAGCTGTAACGCATGGCGACTACGTTGAGTGCCGCGTAGCTCATGGGGTCGTGCGGTTGGAAGAAGATGTAGCCGTGTGACCCAGCCTTGGGCGCCATGGCCGCAAGCGCCGAGCCGAAACCGGGCATCGTGAACATCTCGACGCCGGCGGCCGGTCCGCTGCCCGCGGCGATGCTGGTCGCCGGGAAGGCGAGCAGCGTCTGGGTGTCGTCTCCACCCAGGAACGCCGGGTCGGTATTGATGGCGAACACATTGCCGTCTCCGTCCGCGGCGAGCGCGCCGGTTGCCTTGCCCCAAGCATGAATGCTCTGCGGGCCCGGGTCATCGCACAGCGCCGGCCCGCTGCAGAAGTCTGCAGCGTACAAACCCGTCGCTCCACCCTTGTCGTCGCCGTCGTTGAGCTTGGTCAGGCCCGTGTGCACCAAACGCTGCTTGCTTTGGCCTGCCACTGTAGCGGCTGCGTAGAAGCCAACGTTGGGGTACTTCTTGGCTACCGTTTTGTCGTCTACAGCGACGACCTCACCCACAGCAGCCATGCCGGTCCAGGATAGTAAGGTCCAGCTGCTGGCCGGCAAGTCAATCGCTTCTGAGCCGAGGAAGAAGGTGCCGCCCGCG
>CAZRGL010000784.1:0-3980 GCA_964599485.1 uncultured Polyangiaceae bacterium | reverse complement strand
AAGTCTGCTCGATGGGCAGCTGCGGGCTTTCTTGTGTGGGCGGAACCGAAAAGTGCGGCGACAAGTGCGTCGATACCCAGGTAGATCCCGCCCACTGCAGCAAGTGCGATACAGCCTGCGGAGCGGGTCAAGTATGTCTGAGCGCGCTTTGCTGTGAGAGCGACGAGACCAACTGCAGCGGTCAGTGCGTGGATCTACAATCCGACATCAGCCACTGCGGCGCCTGCGCTTCGCCCTGCATGGCCAACGAGATCTGCTCGGCCGGAGTCTGCGCCCTGGCACCCAGCTGCCGCGCGCTGCTCGCCGGAGATCCAAACCTGCCCGACGGCATCTATTCCATCGATCCGGATGGCTCTGGCCCTGGCGCCCCCTTTGGCGTCTACTGCGACATGACGACCGATTTGGGCGGCTGGACGCTGATCGCGCGGTTCTCCAACGCAGATGCCGACAACTGGATGCTCGACAGCGGCGAGTGGTGGTACTCGCGGCTCACTCAAGCGGGCACGGCCACCTCGCGCAGCGAAGATCTGGACATGCTCTCGCTAGCATTCTGGACGGTGAAGGCCGACGAGCTGAAGCTCAGCCGCACCGACGGCAGCGACGCGCACTTGCTCATGACGACGGGCAAATGCCTGAGCGGCGACACCTTCCGAGCCCTGATAACGAGCTTCGGCGACTTCTCGAACGCCGCAATCTGGGGCTCCGACTCGGTGCAAGGCAGCTGCGATGTCAGTCTGTCTGGCAACTACGCTGCAACCAGCGGTTTTTCCCAGGCGGACTGCGTCACCGGTGATATCGGCGGCGCGGCCAAGCTGAGCTTCTGGGCTGACTGGGATCAAGGTGATGGCGCCGTGATGATGATTGGCGGCGGAGGCGGCAGCTGCAGCCGAGCCGATCACGGCATCGGCGTAACCGAAGCAAACTCGGCGAGCTTCTACTTCGTCGACGCTGGCGGCGAGGGCGACTTCGGCGATGACGGCTACGATACGCCTGCCGATGGCTACGCGCTGAACTTGTTCGTGCGCTGATCGGACGCCATCACGGCTCCAACCCGGTTAAACCGAAGCCCAGCAATTCCAAGCCACGGAATTGGGCAATTTCGAGTAACGAAATTAGGCAATTTCGAACCACGAAATTCGCAACTTGCCAGCAATACGACTCTTTCGCCTGGCGAAGTCAAAATGGCGACAAACACGCGTACTGTGGTGGCTAGTGCGTTGCTGTAATGAAGCCTCCGACGAATCTGCTTCATCCTGTCCAATTGACGAATAAGCGCCTTGAACTAGTGGCGTCAAAAATCGACAATCCACAAGTCTGGGCTTTCGTGTCTTTTTGAAAGGGTGGCCATGTCTCGACGGTTGTACAGGGCAATAGCGGGCGCTGCGGCGATACTCGCAGCTGCGGTGCTGATGGCGGCAGGGTGTAGCAGCGACGATGGGCTTACGCGGTCGCAGCTTGGCCCCGGAGGGGCGCCTTCGACACCGGCGGCAACCCAGCACCTCGTGCTCGGGCAGCTGGGCAGCTTCGCTCACAGAATCGAACAGGTGGAGCTACGGCTGGACAGCAAGGGTCGCTTCGTTCGCGCCGATCGGGCGCGGGCCTCGAGCTTCACAGCAAGCGCCCCGCAACGTGGCTCCGGTGCGCTACGTGTCGAGAGAGCTGACCGAGCCGGGACGTGTGGCTCGAGATTACCCCGCTTGGCCGGCGCGATGTGCAGGGGGTAGCGGCCGAGGGCGCGCTCATCTATCCGGAGGCCGAGCTCGACACTGATGTGGTGCTCGCACTGGGGACCGATCGAGCCGAGGAGCTGAGGGTATTGCGCTCGGCGCAAGCGCCCGCCACGGCCCGCTACGAGCTACGGACGGGAGCAGGGATTGCAGCGCTGCGGCAGCGAGCAGGTGGGCTCGAGGCGCTCGACGCACAAGGCCACGCGGTGCTGCATGCGCCTCAGCCATATGCGCTCGACGCCGATGGCACTCGCCGCAACGCTTCTGTCAAGCTCGAGGCTCGAGGCGACAGTCGCCTACTGCTCACCATCTCGCTCGATCCGACTGGGCTGCGCTATCCAATCACAGTCGATCCGGAGTGGAAGACCGGTCCGGCATGGCCCGAGGAGGCCGTCGTGGCGCTCAACAGCGTCGATCTGCGACAGCTGAGCACGACCACTGGTGATGTGGCAGTGCTCGATGCCAGCAGCGGCCCGGTGCTGAGCGACAAAGCAGAAGCCGTGCTGGGCAAGAAGGCTTCGGTCAAAGGCAAGTTGAGCGCCGACACGATAAGACTCAAGAAGGGCTCGGTCGTGGCGGGCAGCGCCGCCTACAACGAGCTCATCGACAAGGGCGGGGCCATCAACGGAGCACAGCTCACTCCGCTGTCTCTGCCGCTGCCGATCACCGTGGTTGCATTCCCAACCTTCAGCGCGGGCAACGCGACCATCAACGTCAAAAAGAGCCAGCAGAAGGTCCTCGCCGCTGGCTCATATGGCAAGGTCAAGCTCAAGGGCGGCAAAGCCAACCAAGAGACCACGCTGACTCTCAGCGGCGGCATCTACGCCTTGTCGGAGCTAGATCTAGGTCAGCACAGTCGCGTCGAGTGCTCTGCCGCGTGTGAAGTACGCATCAAAGGCCGGCTCAAAGACGGCTCATACTCTTACATCGGTCCCGCCGAGGGCGCGCCGATCGCCGGCAACGAGGTCGAGATCTTCGTCGAAGGAGCAACCAAGGGCAACGACAAGGGTAAGGGTGGCGATAGCGGAAAGGGTAATGGCAACGGCAAAGGCAAGGACAAGGGTGACGACGATGACGACGACGATGACGATGACGATGACGATTGCGAAGACGACGAAGAAGACTGCGACGAAGAGTCGGCACCGGGCGGACTGAAGAACATCGCTACCATCGGCGTAGCCAACGTCGTCCACGCGCGCATATTCGTGCCCTTTGGCGTGCTCACTCTCAGGCACGCCACCCACGCCACCGGCACCTTCGTAGCGCGCGACGTGCGGCTCGATGTTGGAGTGAAGGTCAAGAAGGACAAGATCGCCCCGCCTCAGGGCGATTGCGCCACCTACTGCCTGGCCGCGCTGGCTGCCGGCTGCAGCAATGGTCCGCAGGATTTCGTCCAGTGCCAGCTCGATTGCGAAAACGCCACCACGACCGGCGACTGCCACGAGCAGCTTGCCGCCTTCATCGGCTGCGCAGCGGTCAGTGGCTCATTCAGCTGCGACGGCCAGGGCGAGCTGGTCATCACCGGCTGTAATACCGAGCAAAACGACCTGTCCCAATGCCAAGCCGTCTGCGCCGCCGCCGATGACAATAACGCCTGCACCGACGATAGCTGCAACTGTCCCCTCATCGGCTGCGATCCTAATACCGCCATCGTCCACACGCCCGTGGCGGCCGGCACTCCGTGTCCCGACGCCGACGTCTGCAACGGCGACGAAACCTGCGACGCGCAAGGCAGCTGCCAGCCCGGCACGCCGTTGCCGGTCGACGACGGCAATCCCTGCACCGCCGACAGCTGCAACGCCCAGCAGGGCGTGATCCACACGCCCGTAGCCGCCGGCACGCCATGTCCCGACAGCGATCTCTGTAACGGCGATGAGCTCTGCAACGCCTCAGGAAGCTGCCTCCCCGGTCCCCCCCCGCTCATCGACGATGGCAATGTCTGCACAGTTGACGCTTGCGACCCAATCGGTGGGGTCACTCACACGCCTGTAGCTTCCGGCATTCCATGCCCTGACGGCGACCTGTGCAACGGCGACGAGCTTTGTGACAGCAGCGGAACCTGCTTGTCGGGCGCGCCGCCGGTCGTCGATGATAACAATGCTTGCACGGCCGACAGCTGTGACGCCCAGCTGGGCGTGCTGCACACGCCTCTAGCAGCAGGAACGCCCTGTCCCGACGCCGACCAATGTAACGGCGTGGAGACTTGTGATGGCGCAGGCGTTTGTACTGGGGGGCCTCCCACGCCTGTCGACG
>CAZRGL010000783.1:0-3982 GCA_964599485.1 uncultured Polyangiaceae bacterium | reverse complement strand
GTGAAGGCGGAAGCATACATTCGCAACCGGACCTGGGGGATCAACAACATCACAATCGCCGCCGCGGTTGGCAAGCAGCTCGACTCGGGCATCTACGATGTGTTCCTGATGCACGACCAGCCGCTTGCACCGGCCGGACAGCTCGGAGCATTTGGCAGCACGCTCAACAACTCCGTGCAGAAGTTCCTGCAGTCGGGCGGAACTGTCGTAGTGCTGGCCTCCAATGATGGCGTCAACGAGATGCCCGACTTCTTGGCGAACGCCGGCCTGATGCAGATCCAGAGCTTTACCCCGATAACGGGTCAATCCGTTCTGAACGCGATACCCAACGACATCATCGGCAACAAAGTGCAGTGGCCTTTCTTGGCGAAAGACATCACGAGCACCGTCTCGACGATGGAGTTGCCAGGTACTTTTGTGTCCTACGTGTTCACTGACACGGCGATGCCGACGGCAGCACCAGTCGTCATCCACAAAACGTTCAAGAAGAAGTAGCGGGTAGCTACTGAATGTGAGGTAGGCAGAGGCCGCCGATCGCTGGCAGGCCACCCGCACAGAGCGCCGTGCACTTGCCTGACATCACGTCGGGTGCTTGACCCGCCGGGCAGGTGTTGCCGCCAGGAGGAGGCTGGGTCGGCTGGGTCGGCTGGGTCGGCTGGGGCAGACCGGGAATACACAAGCCGGCTGCCGGAGCGCCGTTGGCGCAGGCTGGTACGCACTGCTGATAAACGACATCCATCGCCTGTCCAGCAGGACAGCCCTTTGCGGTAGGTGGGTTGTTGCCTCCAGGAGGCGTGGTGCCGCCGGCTGGATTGGCTACGCGAACCCGGTAGCCGTAGCGCAGCTGGTTGCGCACCATGTTCTCACCGATCCAGGCGTAGCCCTGGTTTCCCCACCCGGTTCCCCAGCTGTTGTGGATGAGGAATTGCTTGACCCCGTTGACCACGCGATAGCCAGCCAACACCACCGCATGCCCGGTGGATTGGGTGACGCTGTAGTCTTGGATCACGTGGTTGACCATGTTCTTGGACTTCCAGGCATCACGGTTGATGTTGAAGGCCACCCAAACATCAGATCCACCCGAGATGATTGCCGCGACCTCATTCGGATCGTGGCTGGTCAATTTCTCGACGCCGAGCAGCTTGTAGCGGCCTACCGAGTCTGCCTTCGCCTTCTGCGACTTGATGGCCGGGTCGTTATCTGCAGTGTTGGAGCTGACACCGTACGCCGCGCCGCACGAGTCCATGCTGCGACGCATCATTTTGCAGGCAACTGCCGGGTCGTAGGGCCAGGCGGCTTCAGCGGCGAGCTTCTTGTCTACGTTGGAATCGCCTGCCGTACCCATCCGCGGCACCGAGTACTGCGACCATATGTGCAGCGCGGAGACTGGGTCCTGAATCCCCATGCGACGAAGCTCGTGCTCCATGGCGGTCGACAGAGACACGGCCGTACACGTACCCACTGCCCCCTGATTCTTCATCGGGCCTTCCATTCCGTTCTCGCGGCCGTCCACCGCACCTGGCAAGCCCGCTCCAACGAAGCTGCGTGGCTTGTAGAACGGCACCGCACGGGTGACGAAGCTCAAAGGACTACAGTCGAAACCGACCCAGTTGCCCGGCGACACCTCAGCAGGCGCGCAGGGCGATCGGGGTATCGTCGCAACGAGCGCGTGCACATTGATCGGGCGAAAAACGCCGAGGAGTGGTGGCGGATGTGGGAGCCGCAACATTGAAAAAGGCGCCCTTGCTGGTTGCGGCGCCACTGGCGGCTGGCCGGGGTGCAAGGGGCGCCCTTGGTGGCCTGGAGCCGGCGGCGCCCAGCGAAGCTGCGGCGGGTAGGCCGGCGGGTATGGATGGCTGCGGCGCTGTCGATTCGAGCTGGAGCAAGCGCCCACAAGTAGCGTGATGGAGACAATCCCTAAGAGTCGAGAAGCTTTCATTGTGCGATCCTCATTCAGGCAGAGAGCGGGTTGTTCCTCGTCACCTTCCTCTGGCTTGCCTCGTCATTCATCGAATGTCCCGATCTTTCATCGATATCTGCGTCATCGGCAAGGGCTCGCTTCAACAACGATTGGACGAGACAGCACAGCTGGATCTTCACCTCGACAGTGAGCCCCGCGCAGCCTCGCCGATCAGGACGAGCTATCGCCATCGTCTGCCGCATCGAGCGAGGCGGCGATATCGTCATCGCTGGCGCCAGCATCACGGAGCGAGTTGGCGTGTGACGCGGGATCGAACGGTGGCGGTGGAAGCGATTGGATCAGGGGGCGAGGCGGCGCCTTCTTCTTTCGTCGAGGTGGTGGTGGCGGCACCGGTGGAGGTGGGGGGGGTGGAGGACGGTGCTGCTGATCAGGTACCGTCGGCGGTCCTTGTACGGTGGTGTAGTCGAGGTCGTCCAACGTGTCCTGCGGCTGCGGCACCAAAAGGCCGCCTACGGACTCACCCGTTTCGTCGGACCAAGTGAGCTCCCCCGAGGAAATCGGACCGTGACCAGGCTCGGTTTCAATCGCCATCGGAATGGCTGCGTCACCGCTCTCGAAACGATCGAAGGGCAGGGCTTGCACCGAGGTGTCGGTCGCTTCGGCGTCGACTGCTTGCGAACGAGGATAACGCGGCCGGGCCACCCGACTGCGCATCGTCTGCTCCAGCTGTGGGTCAACCTGCTGCACGACCCGTGCGTGGGAGCTCGTGGGCTTGTCCGCATCAGGGCGCGGTGGGTCGATCCTCGTTTGCGATAGGGCATCGTCGAGCGTCTCGGCAGGTACTGGTGGTCCGGTGATGATCGTCACCCCAGATTGATCCAGTAGCCTCGTTTCTGATTGAAGCTCTGGTGGCGGCTCCTCGATCTCGGCGGCTTGCAGCGCCTCAGACCAGTCGATGGGCTGGCCGGCGAGCTCGACACCTGCACCGATTCGCATTTCACTGAGTTGCTGTTCCGACTGCACCGGCACGATCCCACGCCAGCTCAGCTCGCAGGTCTGTTCGTCGGCATTGACGCTGAGCATATCGGCCGCCATCGCCACTTCTTCGCCTTCCGTGTCGCCGTCGGCATCGATGAAGCGAGCAACACCGCGAATCTTCGGCAAGCGTGTCTGAAGCCGTAGCAGGGTGGCGTGTACGCCATCGATCACGAGCCACTCGTCGCCTCGCAGGTAGGGCACTTGTTGATCGTGGGGGGCCGCCTGGAAATAGGACCAGCTGAAGTCGTCCGGTATTTCGATGAGCTTCTTGTCGAGCGCTCGGCGCACCTGGGTGCTCACGTGCTGCCGGCGGGCTTTCCAGTAGCGGGAAATGGGACCGAACGCCGCTGGATTCTCAGCGTTGACCGGATCGATGACGTTCGGTTGTTGTTCGCGCTCGTCGGCACCGACGCCAACGGGGTTCAGATCGTGACCGATGCCGCCGTAGGCGCGTTCGAAGGTGAGTGGAACGCGTTCGAAAAGCGCCGCTTTGCCCTCTGGTCCCAGATCGCCTTGGACGTAGACCATCTTGTCCAACAGGGCCACGCTGCCCTGGTAGAGGCCCAGCCGAACCAACGCGACACGCACTGGGCGACCGGCCGGCGCATGAGCGTGACCAGTCATCCACACGTCAGCACGCGGGCGAAAAGGCACCATGTCGCTCGCGCGGCAGACACTACGCGTCGGGTCGCCCCCATGATGCACGTCGCGTGACTCGAGCTTGGGCTTCGAAGCCAGTTGCATCATCTCGCCGTGCCGGATCTGCAGACGCGCTTTGATGACGATGGTCAACTGGAGCTTGCCGCGAGAGCGCCACAGCACACTGCCCGTGGCCACAGGCCCGACGGGCACCACACGAGCGGACGCCGCTACCGGTTGACTCGTCATCGCCCCGCCATTCGACCACAGCTCTCGGCCTCCTGCAGGAATAAGTTGTCTGCCACATTCGCGTCAGACGACTTCCGCCTGCGAAAGCCCAGCAAAAGCCCAGCGAAAGCCCAGCAAAAGCCCAGCGAAAGCCCA
>CAZRGL010000782.1:0-3991 GCA_964599485.1 uncultured Polyangiaceae bacterium | reverse complement strand
TGCGCCTCAGGTTGCCCTTGCGCCAACTTCGCTGCCACCGGCCGTGCCGATCAGGTTTCGCCTGTGCTGTGCGCTTCGCAGCGCGCGAGCATTCCTGCGGGCGACAAAGCTGCGAGCAAGCTCTACGCCTTACGAAGCAAACGCTTCATTCACAAACACTACAACCGTCTCTACCCCGTGGCCGAGTGCCTGGAGGAGAGTCTTATCGATAAGGAGATTCGCCATGCTGCGCGCACGACCACTGCACCTTGAGCTCAAACCCCTTCTTAGCTATCAGGGGGCGCGCTACCCTACCGCCGACGAGCCTTTGGATTTCGATTTGCGCGATCCGAGCTTGTGGCCTTTTTGCGCGACCGTGGTTGGTGTCGTGATGGCTGCGGTTGGGTCGAGCGGTTGCGTGGCGACTGTGGAGACGTCCACCGAGCCCACTAGCGAAGATCCTGCTGCTACGGCCCAGCCCACTCGCCCGGTCGTCGATTTGCCGGCGAGCGACAACCCCAGCGGGCTGGGACGCGCTGACAAGCCCCCCCAGCTGAATTATGAAAACCCACTCACCTACGCCAAGGGCATGTTCCCGCCAGACAATCCATGGGGCAAAGGCACGCCGGGCGTCATTCCCGAAGGCGTGGCCGTCAAGGCCATCTTGGGCGCGCTCGAAGCGCGCGGCTTGAAGCTCGATACCAACGTCAGCCACAACCAGGACGGAGTTGCAGTCGAGCTCGATGGGCTGGTGTCGAAGAACAGCGGTCCGCTGGTTGGCTTCGAGTTCGTCAACACATGGTGGACTCAAGGCGAGCCCGTCGATGACTATCAATGGCCGGACGAGTGGCAGCTCGACCCCGAAACGAACCAATACGTTCCGGTGGTTTTCGAGGACGATCCGACGAAGCTGAGCGCTGTGGAAATGATGAAGCTCGACAGCGATGCCGAACAGGGCAAACGCTACGTGGGCCTGGTCAACTCGATGGACTCACGTTTCACGTTCCGGACCGACGAGTTCGACGATGAGCTCTGGGAAATGTTCGGAGTCGAAAACCTCAGCCAAGAGCAAGCAGTCGAGACCCTCGTCGAGGCAGTCCACGACTTCGTCGACTACCTCCAAGACCAAGGCGCGTTGTAGCCTTGGCCCCTGGGGCGCTACGGACTCGCGCCCCTCATGGGGGCGAAGGCGCGCGAGTCCTTCGCTAGCGCCTCCTATACTCGCGCCTCTCATGGGGGCGAAGGCAAGAGACCGTCGAACATTGCGTAGCGGCCCGTGCGCGAGCAATAGGCGCGATAGCGGTCTGGGTACAGCTCGCTCAGGAAGGCCTCTTCCTGGCGGATCTGATAGTGCAGGCCGACCCACAACACGGCGGCGAAGAGTAAGAACACCAGCTTGCCGGTGAGCAGAAAGATCCCGGCGACGTATAGATCCATCGCCAAGAAGATGGGGTTACGTGACAGTGCGAAGACGCCGTGGGTGACCAGCTCGCCCGGCGCCTTCTTGTCGATACCCACCCGCCAGGAGCGGCCGAAAGCGCCAAGAGCCGCAGCGAACAAGCTCAGTGCAAGCGTCACCAGCACCAGCCCTGCGTAACGGGGGCCGTCTGCTTCGAAGACAACGATTTCGGACACTGATCCGAACAACGTCCAGCCGAGGCCGAGCGCGCCGCTGATAAGCTCGACCATCCACACGAGCAGCCCCACCCCGAAGGACAGCTCGAGGGCGACTTGTTGGCCGGACTTTCCAGAGAAGGAGGCCAGGACTTTGGTGCCGTACAAAACCCGCAGCAGCGCCGAACGCCCCAGCATCAGGGTCGCGAAAAGGCCGAGGGAGCTGAGTTGGAAGACGTCGAAGATGGTCATGATTGCCTCTCTCTTGCGAGGTGATGTGTTTCGTCCTACTAATATGTGAGCTTTCCCTCAGTTTCGCACCTCGCATTCCCCAGGAGCGTTGATGGCCCGCCCGCGCGCCGTAAGTCCCCGAAAACAGCCGGCACAGGCGCGCTCGAAGGCGACTGTGGCGGCCATCCTCACTGCTGCGGCTCAGGTTTTCGAGCGTCACGGCTACGCCGCGGGCACGACCGATCGCATCGCCGAGCGGGCCGGCGTGTCGGTGGGCTCGGTCTATCAGTACTTTCCGAACAAGTCGGCCATCTTGGTCGCACTCGCTGAGCGGCACATGGCTGAGGGCTTTGCCCATGTGGGCGCCCTCTTGGCGACGGCTTTTTCGGGCGGACCGCCCCAGCCCGATGCCTTGCTACGCGCCTTTGTCGACGGCCTCATCGAGCTGCACGCCCGCGAGCCGAAGCTCCATCGCGTGATCTTCGAGGAGGCACCCTTGCCCGCTGTTTTGCGTGACCGACTCGAGCAGCTAGAGCACCAGCTCATCGAGCAAGTCCAGCAGCTGTTGGCGGGTTTTGACGGCTTGGCGGTGCCCGACACGCGAGCGGCGGCCTACCTGTTGATCCACTGCGTGGAGGGGCTGGTGCACTCCTTCGTGCTCCATCCTCCCGAGGGCGTAGCGCGTGAGCTGTTCGTGACTGAGACCGTGCGTCTGCTACATCGCTACTTGTTCAGATGAGTGTGCGGCCAGCTAGCTCTTGTCGCGCGGCCCGGCGGAGGCTTACGGTGCCGAATCGTCTCCCATGTCGAGTCGGAAGGTAGTGCCATGATCAAAGGATATGCCGGTCGCATTCTCGAGGTCGATCTGACCAACAGAAGCTTTACGTTCAAGCCGCTCGACGAGCACATCGCCCGCATGTACATCGGCGGAAAGGGCTACGGCGCCCGCTTGATGTACGACCGCACCGAAGCGGGGATCGACGCGCTCGGGCCTGACAACCTTCTTATCTTCGCTACTGGCCCACTCAATGGCAGCGTGGCGCCGCAGTCCAATCGCTTCGCGGTGATCTGCAAGAGCCCGCTGACCGGCGGCATCGGCAACGCCACCTGCGGAGGCACCTACGCGCTCGGTATGAAGAAGGCGGGCATCGACATTTTGATCGTCACGGGCAAGTCCGAGACGCCGGTGCGGCTCGACATCGATGGAGACAACGACACCCTCGAGTTCATCGACGCCGCCGAGTTGTGGGGCAAAGGCACCTACGAAACCCAAGAGATTCTCGGCCACAAGAAGCACCACGCGGTGATTGGGCCAGCGGGCGAGAACATGGTGCTCTTTGCTGGCATCGTGTCCAACGAGCGCATCGCCGGCCGCACGGGCGTGGGCGCGGTGATGGGTAGCAAGAAGCTCAAGGCCATCACCGTCAAGGGCAAGCGCAAGCTCGAGATGGAAGATGCGGCGGCCTTCAAGGCCTACACCAAAGAGGTCCGCGAGCTGTTCAAGGATCACCCCATGATGGGGCACGAGCTCAAGAACTTCGGTACCGGCAACATCGTCAACACGGCCAACGCTCGCAACATCTTGCCCACCCGCAACTTCCAGAAGGGGCACTTCGACAAGGCCAAGTACATCTCCGGCGAGTACATGGCCGACCATACTTTGGTGGGCGTCAAGAGCAGCTGCATCCACTGTCCCATAACCTGCGGACGGGATGTCGAGGTCGACGGCAAGCGGGTCAAAGGACCCGAGTACGAGACCCTCGCCATGATGGGCTCCAACTTGGGAATGGGCGACATCAAGGCGGTCTCGGAGTGGAACTACCACGCCGACGACTTGGGCATGGACACCATCAGCTTGGGGGTGGTGCTCGGCTTCGCGATGGAGCTGACCGACAAGGACATGATGCAAGCCGATGTACGCTTCGGCGATGTGTCGGGGGTGACCGATCTAATCAAAGACATCGCCCACCGGCGCGGGATCGGCGACGACTTGGCTGACGGCGTCAAGCGCATGAGCGAGAAGTTCGGCGGTCACGAGTTCGCCATTCACTCCAAGGGTCTCGAGCTATCGGCGTACGCCCCGCCCCGCTCCTATGCCCACGCGCGCGCGAACGCCCCCCCCACCCCCCGCGGGGACCACCCGCAGGGCGCCAGCCAGTATGTGCAC
>CAZRGL010000781.1:0-4018 GCA_964599485.1 uncultured Polyangiaceae bacterium | reverse complement strand
GAAACTTCGACGTCAATACGATCCGTCAAGCAGCACAAGTTCGGGCCCGTACGCCTTCCGGCGTTCCGTTTGTCCAGTCGCGCTACGGTGAATACGACATCTTCACGGTGGCCAACATCGGCTTCGTGCTGCTGACCCAGCAGACTATCTTGTCGGGAACCGAGACGGCGATGCGGCGGGCCCTCGACCGCCTTCGCTACGGTCCGCTCGACAATGCGCTCGCGCCGTGGATGGTCGAGTTGCTGGACAAAGAGAAGACCGCTTTTGCAACCGTCGGAGATTTGAGCGGCCAAGCGGTAGTGGCGGCAGCGAGCGACCGGCTACCGTTTCTCACGGCCATCAGCATGGTGCGCGCCTTCGGGAACTTCCAGCCGCCCGGCATGAACATCGTGGGTAGTGTGACCTACGCCGATGAGCAGTCCGCAGTCAGTGGTCGCGCGGCGCTCTCGCAGTTGCAACAACTGACCCAGCTGCTGTCCTTGCTTTCGAGCTTCGGCTTCGGAGGAAAGTTGCCCACCCTCGATGCACGGCAGCAAGGAAAAGACGTGGCTTTCGCCGCGCAGGTGGACGCCAGCTTCATCCAAATGATGCTGAGTTGGGCGGTGCAAGCTACCCGCGTCAATACCACGCCGAGCAGCACCAACTATTGGCGCTGACCGTTCAGCTTTCGGCGTGTTTGCCGATGCCGCGGGGAGTCGCAGCACGCCCAATACCTAGGCCCAATACCGCCATGGTGGCCAGGTAGGGCAAGAGTTGGATGAGTGAGGCGCTGTGGGCGCCGCGACCGATGTCCTGCAGGATGATCTGCAAAGCTTCGAGAAAACCAAAAGCGATGCAAGCCGCTGCGGCGCGACCAGCACGCCAACCACTGAGGACGACAGCCGCCAACGCAATGAAGCCACGCCCACCGCTCATGCCCGACTCGAAACGGTGCTGATCGAAAGCCAAATGCACGCCCCCGATGCCGCAAATGGCCCCAGAGATGCACAGCGCGATGAGCCGTGTAGCGCGCACGTTGATGCCAGAGGCTTGGGCTGCGGTGGGGTTTTCTCCGCAGGCCCGCACCCTCAGGCCGAGCTTGGTGCGGCCCAGTACCCACGGGGTCACACAAATGGCCACGACGGCAACGATGGCGACCGGATCGAGCAAGGTGCGCGCCAGCAATTGGTAGCCGGCGCTTCCTTTTGGGCCGGCCTGGAAGCCCACGATGGCTGGGGAGTTGGAGGCGCTGTCGTAGAAAGCGCGAAGCGCAAGGCGGGTGGCCGAATAGGCCAGTAGATTGAGAGCGATTCCGCTCACGACGGCGTCGATGCGTGTGTGCTCGACGAGCCAAGCGTGCAAGGCGCTGATGGCAACCCCGATCAGCGCGCCAGCGGCGAGCCCGGCCACCATGCTGCCGGTGGCCAATGCTACTGCTACGGAGCAGAACGCGCTGCTGAGCAACACTCCTTCGAGGCCGATCTGGATGATGCCCGAGCGCTCCGCCCACACCCCAGCCACTGCGGCGCAAGCATAAGGCACCGCGATGCGCAGCGACTCGGCAACCGTGGTGAGCGAAAACAGCTGGCTCATGATCCGGGCTCTCCAGCGGGGGCGCTCGCAACCAAGTTGCGGGAGTCGTCTCCGCTCTTGATGGCCGCCGCTGCGACCAAGAGGATCACCACCGCCTCGAGCACGCCCATCGCTTCACGGGGAACAGTGGCGTTGATCGCCAGGCCCCCTTGCGCCAGCGTGCCGAACAATAGGGCGGCAGCTACCAGCGCGACCGGCCCGCTGCGTCCCACCATCGCGACGGCGATTCCGCTGAAGCCTGCCCCCGCGCCGAGGCCGAGCTCGTAGTAGTGCTTGTAGCCCAACACCGTCGCGCTGATTGCGCAGCCAGCCAGGGCTCCCGATAGCACCATCGCCTGAATACGTCGCTTGGCGACGTTGACGCCTTGCGCTTCGCACGCCTCTGCTCCGAGTCCGATCCAGCGCATCTCGCGGCCGGCGCGTGAACGCTTCAGCCAAGCAAAGCAGCCAAAGGTGATGGCCACCGCGAGTGGAAAAGCAGCGCTGGCGGCGCTGCCGCGGAATGCGTCGAGCCAGGACAGGCCGCTGATGCTAGCCAAGTTGTCGAGGCCAGCAACGCGGGCAGGGGCGATTACGTCAGCGGTTCGCATGTCGCTGGCGCCGAGCAACGCTACGAGCATCCAGGGCAACAGCACCTCGGCGCAACGGTTGAGCATGATCGTGCTGATGATCTCGTGCACCCCCAGCCGCGCCCGCATGGCCCCAGCAATGGCGGCGTAGAGGCCTCCGGTGGTCACCGCGACTGCGATAACTATCGGTAACGCGAGCCACCATGGCGTGGAGGCGGCCAGCTTGGTGCCCACCCAAGCCCCGGCCAGGCTGGCGAGGGCGAGCTGTCCTTCTGCCCCGATGTTGAACATGCCGGCACGAAGCGCCACGTGGAATGCAAGCCCCGTGAACATCAGAGGGGTCGCTTTGAACAAGACCTGCCCGATGCCGTAGCCGGTGCCCCAGGTGCCAACGAGCGCGCCACGCAGCGTGTCGATGGGGGCAGCGCCAAATGCTGCGCTTATCAGATTGAGCAGCAGCAACGCCCCGGCGAGCGCAAAGACGATGCGCAGCGGGCTAAAGCGTGCGGGCTTCAGTTTGGGAGCATGTATTGCCTCGAGGTAGCTTCGCGGCTTCACGCGGCCTCCTCATCGCCGCCGAGCATCGCGCGACCGATCTCCTCGTCGGATGCGCTCGGCTCGAGCTCAGCCACGATGCGGCCGCGGCGCAGCACGACGATTCGGTGACTCAGGCTGCGCAGCTCGTTGAGATCCGCGCTGATGATCAACACGGCCGCACCATCGCGCGCGGCCTCGGCGATGGCGCGGTGGATGGTCCGGGCGGCGGCGATGTCGACGCCGCGCGTGGGCTGCGCCAATACCAATGCCGCAATCTGCCGGTCGAGCGCGCGCGCCATCACCACCTTTTGCTGGTTGCCGCCGCTGAGCGCGCTGGCCAGGTGGGCCGTGTCCGGCGGCTGGATGTCGAAGCGCTCGAAGCGCGCGCTGCAGGTGGTCGACTCGCTCTGCAGGGCGCCGAGATCGCCCAATACCAAATTGTCGCCAACCGTAGCGCCGAGGACGAGCTCGTCGCGGTGGCGGTCCTCATGCACGACCACGACGCCATGCTTCCTTGCGCGCTGCACGTAGCGGGCGCGCGTGAGCTCGGCTGGTTGGGCAGCGGTCGATGGCGCCGCACGAAAAACAGGACTGCTGTTGACGAGGATGCGTCCAGCCGTCAGCGGCGTGAGGCCAGCTATGGCGCGGACGAGCTCGCGTTGTCCGTTGCCTTCGACGCCTGCTACGCCCACGACTTCGGAGGACCGCAGCTGCAAGCTCAAACCATCCACGGCGGGGGCACCATCCTCGCGAGATACCGCCACGCCTTCGAGCGACAGCACCTCTTTGGCTTCTTCGGGGTGTGGTGCGGGGGTGGCTTCCATCATCGGAAGCTCGCCGCCCATGATGGCGGTGGTGAGTCGTTCTGCAAGCGGGGGCTGTCCGATTGCTCGTTTGCCCTCAGGCTGCAGCACTTCATCCAGGACCCGGCCGCCGCGACGCATGACTGTGACGCGATCGCAGTAGCGAATCACTTCGTCGAGTCGATGGGTAACGACCGCGATGGTGGCGCCGCCAGCGGCGAGCTTTCGCAAGGTCGTGTAGAGCTCGTCGACTTCGAGCGGGGCAAGTACGGCAGTAGGCTCGTCGAGCAGCAACGCACGGGCGCCGCGGTAGAGCACGCGGAGAATCTCGAGTCGTTGCCGCTCGCCTACGCTCAGCTCGCTTGCCGTACGGTCGAGCGGTACCTGCAGACCGACGCGCTCACCCAATCGTTGGGCTTGCTCACGCGCGGCCCTCAGATCGAGGACGCCGCCGCGCGTCGTAGGCTCGCAGCCCAACACGAGGTTTTCTAGGGCGGTAAACGGCTCTATCAACATGAAATGCTGGTGCACCATGCC
>CAZRGL010000780.1:223-4030 GCA_964599485.1 uncultured Polyangiaceae bacterium | reverse complement strand
CCCGTCGGACCGGCACTCGGTCAGTACGGCGCCAACATCATGGCCTTCTGCAAGGACTTCAACTCACGAACGTCCAAAGAAGGCGACATGATCATTCCGGTGGAGATCACGGTCTACGCCGATCGTTCCTTTACCTTCATTACCAAGACGCCTCCGGCGTCGGTTCTGCTCAAGAAGGCCGCAGGCCTGCGCACGACCGGCAAGCCCGGTGCTGGCTCGGCCGAGCCCAACAAGCTCAAGGTCGGCAACGTCAGCCAAGACCAGGTGCGCGAGATCGCTGAGCTCAAGATGCCCGATCTGAACACCACTTCGGTGGAACAGGCCATGCGCACCATCGCGGGTACGGCCCGCTCGATGGGAATCATCGTCGATCCATGACGATGGGCGGCCTGACGAAGGGCCGCGCGAGGCAGCTTTGACGGCGGGGCGGATGTCCTGCTGAAGAATCGAGTTTACAGACAACAGCCGCGGATGGAGCGAGAGCCCAAACCCAAGACTTTTCTGGTTTTCAAGACAACACCCTGTGACGGAGCGACACGCGCCCGGAACCTCAAACCACCCCCAAGACCAGACTCGGATGAGCGAGGTCACTGAGGTGGGAGGCGAAAGCCGTTAGGAGGAAAATGGCAAACAGAAACAGCAAACGAATGAGGACCCTGCGCGAGTCGGTCGACCGTGGCGACAGGCTGACGCTCGAAGACGCTTGTGACCGTGTCAAAGCACTCTCGAACGCCAAGTTTGACGAAACGGTGGACGTTGCGGTTCGCTTAGGGGTCAATCCACGCCACGCCGATCAGATGGTACGTGGCGCGGTGGTGCTGCCGCACGGAACGGGTCAATCCGTTCGCGTGGCAGTGTTCGCAAAGGGTGACAAAGCCAAAGAGGCCGAAGAGGCTGGCGCCGACATTGTCGGTGACGACGACCTGGTGGAGAAGATCCAGGGCGGCTTCCTCGATTTCGACCGCGTGATCGCCTCGCCCGACATGATGGGCAAGGTGGGTAGGCTCGGTCGTGTGCTCGGTCCTCGAGGCTTGATGCCCAACCCCAAGGTCGGCACGGTTACGCCCAACGTCGGCGCCGCGGTCACCGAAGCCAAGGCAGGCAAGATCCAATACCGCGTCGAGCGGGCAGGGATCGTCCACGCCCGTATTGGCAAGGTGAGCTTCGACGGCGACAAGTTGGCTGCCAACGCCAAGACCTTGATTACCCAGCTCGTACGCCAGAAGCCCGCAACGGCCAAAGGCACGTATCTTCGCAGCATCACCGTCTCATCCACGATGGGTCCGGGTGTGCGGGTCGATACGGGGCAGTTCTCAACCAAGGTAACGGAGGTATGAGCCATGCTTCGTAAAGACAAAGAGATTGCGGTTTCGGCCATCAAGGACCGTTTCGACCGCATGGTCTCTGCCGTTCTCGTAGATTACCAAGGCCTCGATGTGGCCTCGGTGACGAAGCTGCGAGATCAGCTGCGTGAGGCAGAGGTCGAGTACAAGGTTGTCAAGAACACGCTGGCCAAGCTGGCCATCAAGGACGAGTCGTGGGCTCCGGAGCTAGATGGTGCCCTCACTGGCATGACAGCGATTGCTTGGAGCTACGAAGACCCCAGCGCTGCAGCGAAGGTACTCAAGGCTTTTGGCAAGAAGGGTGACGCTCTCAAGGTCAAAGCTGGCGTCATCGACGGCAGGGTGCTCGACGCCGCTGCGGTGGTGGATCAGCTTGCAACCATGCTGGGCAAGGACGAGCTGAGGGCCAAGTTGCTCGCCACCATGCAAGCCCCGGCCCAACAATTCGTACAGCAGCTCGCTGCACCTGCCCAAACCTTCGCCTACCTTCTCAAGGCCAAGGAGGAGCAGGGCGACGCTGCCTAGTTAACCATCTGAAATTCAACAGTTTTCCAATTTTTGCTGAGGCGAATCAGCCTCGGCCGCGCAGAAAAAACTTTTGCGCGCATGAATTTTGCACTAAGCGGCGTCCCTGCCGCACGAAGGAGTCAGGTCATGGCTGAAGTATCTCGCGAGCAAGTTGTCGATTACCTTTCCAATCTCCCCGTCATCCAAATGGCCGAGCTCATCACAGAGCTCGAGGACAAGTGGGGCGTCAAGGCTGCTCCGGCGGCTGTCGCCGTCGCTGCAGGTCCCGCTGCCGCTGCCGAGGAGAAAGAAGAACAGACCGAGTTCGATGTCATCCTTGCAGACATCGGCGGGAAAAAGATCCAAGTTATCAAGGCAGTACGTGAGCTGACTGGCTTGGGTCTGAAAGAGGCCAAGGAGCTCGTCGAGAGCGCCCCCAAGGCCGTCAAGGAGCAGGTCTCCAAGGAAGAGGCCGAAGAGGTCAAGAAGAAGCTCGAAACAGCGGGCGCCTCTGTTGAGCTCAAGTAGCTGGGTGGCAAATCGGTCCGGCGCTCGAGCTCGAGTAGCTCGACGTCGGGCCTGCGTTGTACCACTCGATCGTGTTTTTCGCTTCTTCGCTCCACCACCCAGTATGACGCACCCCACTGCTCCCGGAAGGGAGCTTGCAGCTACTCGACATTGCCGAATCGCCAGGTGCGAGCGGGCTCACTGTGCCGCTCGTCACTTGGCCTCGTTGCGTCCATGACCTGCTCGTGCAGGTAACTCGAACCGGTTTCACCACTCAGCCGTATCCGCCGACCCCCCGGGGAAATTCACTCATGGCCCACCCTCAGATTCAGAACAACTTCCGGCTGCGCAAGAACCTCGGATGCGTCCAACGCATCATCGATGTTCCCAACCTGATCGACATCCAGAGGACGAGCTACAACAAGTTCCTCCAGATGACGGTTCCACCGAACGAACGCAACGACATCGGTCTGCAAGGCGTTTTCCGTTCGGTGTTTCCCATCAAGGACTTCAACGGCACCAGTGAGTTGGTGTTCGTGTCGTACAACCTCGAGCCGCCCAAGTACGACGTGGATGAATGCCGCCAGCGAGGAATGACCTTCGCGGCGCCCATCAAGGTGACCACGCAGTTGATGATCTATGACCAAGGCGAAGGTGGGGAGCGCCTGGTCCGGGACATCAAGGAGCAAGAGGTCTATTTCGGCGAGATTCCGCTAATGACCGAAACCGGTACCTTCATCATCAACGGAACCGAACGCGTCGTGGTCAGCCAGCTGCACCGTTCGCCTGGCGTCTTCTTCGATCACGACAAGGGCAAGACGCACTCGAGTGGCAAGTTGCTGCACTCGGCGCGCGTCATCCCCTACCGCGGCTCGTGGCTCGACTTCGAGTTCGACCCCAAGAACCTCATCTACGTGCGCATCGATCGGCGGCGCAAGATGCACGCGACGGTTCTGCTCAGGGCGCTTGGGTTCAATACCCAAGACTTGCTGAACTACTTCTACCAGACCGAAATCATCTACTTCGAGAAGGGCAACAAGTACTTCAAGAGCGTGGACGTGAGCCTGCTGCCTGGTCAGCGCGCAACCCGCGACATCAAGCTCGACGGCAAGATCATCGTCAAGCGCAACCAGAAGTTCACCCGTGGCGCGATTCGAAAGCTGATGTTGAGCAAGCTCGACCGCTTGCCAATCGATCACGAGGAGCTGCTGGGCAAGGTGTCGGCCCACGACGTGGTCGACCCCGAGACCGGCGAGGTTCTGATTGAGTGCAACGAAGAAGTCACCGAGGAGAAGGTCGTCGCGCTGCAGGAAGCAGGCGTCGAGGCCTTCGAGGTGCTGTTCATCGACGGGCTCAACGTCGGTAGCTACCTGCGTGACACGCTGATCGTCGACAAGGTCACGACCCAAGAGGATGCCATCTTGGAGATATACCCGCGCTTTCGGCCGGG
>CAZRGL010000780.1:0-213 GCA_964599485.1 uncultured Polyangiaceae bacterium | reverse complement strand
CCGACGCTCGACACGGCGCGACAGCTGTTCCACAACTTGTTCTTCAACGAAGAGCGCTACGACCTGTCACGGGTTGGCCGCCTCAAGCTCAACTACAAGTTCTATCGCGATTTGGGTGACGATCAGAAGCCCGGGCTCGATGTCACGGTACTCACGCGGCAAGACATTCTGGAGACCGTTCGACATCTGATCGAGCTCAAGAACGGCCGCGGC
>CAZRGL010000779.1:0-4043 GCA_964599485.1 uncultured Polyangiaceae bacterium | reverse complement strand
CAGGTACCCCAGCGGGCACCTCAGCAGGTACCCCAGCGGGCACCTCAGCAGGTACGGTACCCCAGCGGGCACCTCAGCAGGTACCGGTACCAGTCACCTGTCACTTAGAAAATCCCACCTTTGGCCTTTTCCATGAATGATTGCCGGGGCATACATTGTGCCAAATAGGGTACCGGTACCAGTCACTTGTCACTTGGCAGGTGGGTTGTGAGCTGCTCAGCCGAAGAGTAGCCGGTTGACCCATTCGGTGGCGAATAGCCAGTCGAATGCGAGGGTCACGACGGCCATGGGCAGCACCAAACCGAGGGCGGAGCCGAGCGCGTAATCACGAAAGCGGATGCGGGTGAGTGCCAAGGCATAATTGAGCGGCGGTGAGATGAACGCGACCAAACGCAGCACCACCAGCCAGCGAACTGGGTGGTCGTCGAGCTTGGCCAATAGCTTGGCGATCCACGGTTTCTTCACCGTGCCGAGCGCTTGGCCACCGACAACGCGCACCATCAAAAAGCTGGCGCATACGGCTACGACTGCTCCTAGCAAACAAACGAAATAGCCTGCGATTTTGCCGTATACGAGCATGCCGGCTGCCACGAAGAGCATCCCCGGTACCTGCACCAAGACGCCCGCCGCGAAGAGCAGCGCGTAGACCGCCACCCCCAAAGGACCTGCATCTCTCACCGTCGTCTGCAGCCAGGTCACGCTGATGCGTTGGATCAAACCAGTCTGCCTGCCTATTAGGAAGATCCCGACGAGCAACACGGCGAGCAAGAGCAGGCGCAGCCACACTTTGCTCTTTTTGGCGGGGGCTTGTTCGGACTCAGTGGGGACTGGCTCATCCGACGCCGCATCGCCAGAGGGCGCGTTCAAGAGGCGAGCAGCTCCCTGCTGACGTAGCGAATCGCGTCGGCAATCTCGGCAGGTACTTCCTCCTGCAGAAAATGGCCGGCGCTCGTTCGAGTCAGCGGCGCGTCGGGGAAGCACCGCGCGATCCAGTTGCGTGCACGGCCGAGGACCGGGTCGCGGTCGCCCCACACGATGGCAGCGGGCCCACGGAACGCGTCGACATACCGCTGGCAGCGCTTCAGCGGGGGGATTGAAGGATGCTGGTGGCAATCGGGCACCATGCGCGCCAGCGCCAAGGGGGCAACGTTCTCGTTGAGGTTGCGTAGCGGATAGCGATACGCCCGGGCCGCTTGTCCTCGAATGCTCAGCTTGTCTCCTTGTGCGACAAACATCGTGGTCTGCGGAAAGCCCAGCACGCGAAAGACTGCTTCTGAGACGATGGGCATTTGAGCGAAGCGGTGGAACGCAGTTGGGCGGAACCCTTTGCGAGGCGGTCCGACCACCGTGTTCATCAGCACCAATCCGGCGCGGATCTGCGGATTCGCTGCCAAAGCGCCGATTCCAATCGCGCCGCCCCAGTCTTGCACCGCGACCACACACCGCTCGAGCTCGAGCTGCTCGAAGAGCTTGCCCATCCAGTCGATATGGGCAGCCAAGAAGTGGTCGGCTGCTCGCTTTGGCTTGTCGCTGAAACCGAGACCGATCAGGTCAGGCATGATCAGGCGTAGATCAGCGCCGTCGAGCTCCCGCGCTACGCGCCGATAAAGAAAGCCCCAGGTCGGGTTGCCATGAAGCAACAGCACCGGCAGTCCACTGGTCGCGCCGCTCTCCATGACGTGCATGCGATGGCCGCCCACATCCACACAGTAGCGTTGGAAAGGAACCATGCTCTCGAGCCAGGCCGGCATGGCTGCAGCGGGAAGTTGCCTCATCTTGGGTGCGTGCGTTGGTAGTGTTCAGCCGACGCATTGGGCACGCCCAGGGATCTTGGCGGCGGCAATGCGCATCACGAGAGTGTATACCAGCAATGCCATGACGAAGGACGCAGCAAACAAGGGCAAGGATGGGCGCAAAGTGGATCTCGAGGGAGCCGTCATTGCCGACTTGTTGCTGGCTCGCGCCAAAGTGGCCACAGGTTCAGCGGCCGGAGCCGAGCTACGAGACTTCAGCTTCGAAAAGACCAAGCTGATCGATGTGAGCTTCGAAGATGGCGACCTCGACGACGCTTCTCTGGTGCGGGCTCGCATCCACAACGCAAGCTTCGCACAGGGCAAGCTCGATGACGTGAGCTTCGCTGGCGTATCCCTACGCAACGCGACCTTCGAGAAAGCAACGCTAGACGACGTGAGCTTCGCCGCCGCGACCATCAGCAACACCAGCTTTGGAGGCGCCAAGCTGGACGACATTGCCTTCGGCACCAGCACCATTCGCAACGCTGACTTCGGAGGCGCCCAGCTCGACGACGTGAGCTTTGCGCGCGCTCTGATCAGCAACGCCAGCTTTGCCAACGCGACCTTGTCCGACGTCAGCTTTCAGAATGCCAAGCTCGACGACGTCGATCTGTCTGGGGTCAGCATCACGGACGCCAAGCTCGACGGGCTGACCATCAACGGAGTCCCGATCGCCCCGCTGCTCGATGGCAAGGCGCCAGAGCCAGCTTCGGAGTAGTCGCTATTTCGCGAGTTGCATCACCGAGCAGTTGCCGGAGTTGGGACCGTCTCGGAGTCGAGGGCGATGCCGTACGGGCCGAGCTGGCCGCTCGCGACGGTATTCGAAGGGGCCCAATGCGACGCCCTTCGGGTTGACCTGACCTGTTGCCAGCGCCGTCAACATGCCGCCGGTGACTGCCCGCTGGCGAATGGCCGAAATGGAATACTGCTGTTTGCCCCCCGTATCGACCAAACGTATCACGGACGCATTCGCGACAGCGATGGACGGCAAGACAGGGTGAAACGAGCATCACGATGAAGACACGTACGGAAATGGCAGTCGCCTTCGCCATGGTTTGTGGCTGCTGCCCGGCGCCCAGCACTCCGCCTCCGCTGACGGCGTCGCCGGTGCCGCCGCAGGCCACGGCAGCTGCGCAGCCTCGTTCGCTACCCAGCTTGCAGCAGTTGCTCGACGGGGGGCGGGCCGAGAGCGGAGCGCCGGCGCTGGCAGCGGTGGTGGTGAGCAGCGACAAGACTCTCGAGATTGGTGTCAGCGGAGTCAGGCGAAACGACCAACCTGACAAAGTCGAGCTGCAGGATCGCTTCCACATCGGCTCCAACGTCAAGTCGATGACCGCCGTGCTCGCGGCCATGTTGGTTCATGACGGGCGTATCGAATGGGCTACCCGATACTTCGACTTGTTCCCCGGAGTCTCGAGCAAGGCCAAGCCGGCTTATGCCGACATCACGCTGGCGAGCCTGCTCTCCCACCGCGCGCGCTTGCAACCTTTGATGGCCCGCGAGGACCTGAAGAAAGCCCCAAAGATCGCCGGTGACCTCGTCCAGCAGCGCCGAGGTTTTGCCGAATGGGCGCTCGGTTTGGATCCAGTGGAGCTCGATTCGCAGAAGGGCTTCGTCTACTCCAACGCGGGCTACGTGGTCGCCGCCTCGATGCTCGAAAAGGTCGCCGGCAAAGGATGGGAAGAGCTCATCCAGACCCGACTTCTGGCCCCCTTGCAGATCAACGGGACGCAGGGCTGGCCAGCGCTGGCAGCAGGCCAGCCCTTCGGCCACATGGAGGAGAAGGGCAAGCTCGTCCCGCACGAGCCACGGGACGGCTACCAGCCTTTCGATTTCGCCCGCCCCGCTGGTGACATGAGCATGTCGATCGCTCACTACGGACGCTATCTTCAGCTGTTCCTCAAAGGACTACGCGGCCGAAAGCCCCTCTTGCCGAGCGCGGCGATCGAGCACCTGCTCTACGCCAACAAAGGCACCTCTGCTTACAACCTGGGATGGGTGACCATCAGCAAAGGCCCGCTCACTCTGAGTCTTCATGACGGCACTGCCGGGACCTTCTATTGCAAGGCCGTCCTGATCAAAGAGCGCGACATTGGCATCGGGGTGTTCGCCAACGCCGCGAGCAAGAAGGTCGCCAAAGCGACGAGCAAGCTGGCCAAAGCACTGATCTCTCGGCACGGAGCTCAGCAAGCCCAGCCCAGCCCAGCCCAGCCCAGTCCAGCCCAGCCCAGTCCAGCCCAGCCCAGTCCA
>CAZRGL010000778.1:2608-4043 GCA_964599485.1 uncultured Polyangiaceae bacterium | reverse complement strand
ACACAACGCACACCCAACCCCTCACCGACGCGCTTGCCAAGCTGACGAATGAACGCCTCGGCGGCGCGACCCGTGCCCAAACCCAGACGCATTCCATTTTCGACCATTTCGAGAGCCGCCAAGGCCACACGGTCTAGTGCTTCGGGCGATGGGCCACTGTTTGCCGCTGTCATGCCAGCTTGATCGAGCAGTTTTGCGGCCGCCGCAACACCTCCAAAGCAGAATCTACAGCTCCTCGAGCACCAGCGCCTTGTCACACATTTGCCTAGAATGTAGGTGACGCAGCGCCCTCTCCACGCTAAATGCGCGTTTCCTTAGGGGGGAATTGAGGAGCATCATGGCGCCATCTGTCGATTCTGTGCTCGCCCATGCCGAGGCGCGTCTGTCCAACACGCTCGATGAGCTCAAGGAGCTCGTTCGTTTCGCAGGCGTCTCAGCCGAGCCCGCACCCAATGCGGAGCTGAGACGAAGCGCCGAAGCGGTTGCCGCCTGGGCGCGCCGGGTGGGACTCGAGAACGTCGAGGTGCTCGAATTGCCCGGCGTTCACCCCTACGTCTACGCCGACTGGCTGCACGCCGAAGGCGCACCGACCGTCATCCTCTACGCCCACCACGACGTGCAGCCGCAGGGACGTATCGAGCATTGGGATTCGCCGCCGTTCGAGGCCGAAGAGCGCGATGGCCGCCTCTACGGTCGCGGAGTCGTCGATGACAAAGCAGGCGTCGCCGTACACTTGGCAGCCGTCGAAGCCTATCTGGCTCAGGGTGGACTCCCCCTCAACGTACGCCTCGTCGTCGACGGTGAAGAGGAGATCGGCTCAGAGAACCTCGGCGCCTTTCTCGCCGCTCACTCCGATCGGGTCAAAGCTGACGTCATCGTCTTGACCGATACGGCCAACTTGGCCGCCGGGCTGCCGTCGATCACGACCGCTTTGCGCGGCATCGTCGTCGTCGACGTCGAGCTCAAAGCCATAGAGCGACCGCTTCACTCTGGCATGTGGGGAGGGCCCGTCCCCGACGCGCCGCTCGCCATGTGCAAGCTCCTCGCAAGCCTCAGCGACGAGCACGGTAGGATCGCCATCGACGGTCTGTATGATGACGTTCGCCCCTTGAGCGATGACGCCCGCGCCCGCATCGCAGCCCTACCCTACGATGAGCAAGCATTCCGAGCAGACGCCGGCATACTCGACGACGTCCGTTTCGCAGGCGAGCAGGGCTATGGCCCCTACGAGCTGATGTGGCATCGCCCCGCCCTTGCCATCAGTGCCCTCGAGGCGGCGCCGATGAAAGGCGCCTCCAATCAAATCGTCAATTCAGCCCGTGCGCGCGTGGGGATCCGCACCGTGCCGGACATGAGCGGCGAAAAAGTCGCCGCGGCGCTTTGCGCCCCCCTGGAAGCCAACGCCCAGCTCGACTGCGGTCGTCGCTTCGTTTTC
>CAZRGL010000778.1:0-2598 GCA_964599485.1 uncultured Polyangiaceae bacterium | reverse complement strand
ACGCGCCCTGGGGCGTGCAAGTTCAGACCAAAGTGCACGCTACTGGCAATTGGTGGATCACCACACCCCAGGGCCCCGCCTTCGAAGCAGCCGAGCGAGCGCTGAAGAAAGGCTTCGGCTGCGACAGCGTGCGGATCGGCTGCGGCGGATCGATTCCCTTCGTAGAACCCTTCGCGCAGGCGCTGGGAGGGGCTCCGGCACTGCTGATTGGCCTCGAAGACCCCATCTGCAACGCGCACTCAGAGAATGAGTCGCTACTACTGAGCGACTTCGTCAAAGCGACCAACAGCGTCATCCATCTGTATAGCGAGCTGGCAGAGCTAGCCTGAGTTGAGGGCACGATGCCCCTGATCTGATGACGGCCTAAGCCTGACAATTGAACGGCGGGTCGCTCAGAAGCGACCGCCAAGCATCAAGCCACCCGTGGCTGGATCGATCAGCGGTGTGACCCACATTCCGCTCGACGCGGCGGGCTTGTCGTTGGTGCTCGTCGAATCGTCCGAGTTGCCGCCAACGAAATACCAAATCAAACCTCCACCAATGGCTGCGACGCCAACGCCGAGCACGACGCCGCCCAGGGCCATCATCGTCTGCGGTCCCTTGTCGCCATCCTCCGACGCTTGTTTCCACTCCGCGTCGTTCGGGAAGTTCTCTCGTGGGCAAACACCGCCAGGACATTTTTCCCGAACGTCGGCGAGCTCGCCTGCCCCGAGGCCGAGGAGCACGCCACCGGTGATACCTGCCGCGGCGCCCACGCCTACCAGCACCCAGGGGGCAACTGGTGCACCACCGTCGGGCGGGTCGACCGGATCGGGCAGCTTGATTTCGCCACCTTGCCCCCCTTGTCCACCTTGACCGCCGGCGCCGCCCGTACTCGCGCCTTGACCGCCACCACCAGCGTGCGGCCCAGCGAGCGTCTTTTCCAAATCGCTGACCCGCTTGGCAATGGACTTGTCGGCATCGGCACCAGCGCGGGCGAGGTAGGTCTTGAACGCCAGCAGCGCGGACCGCGGCACGTTGAGCTTCTCGTACGCGTTGCCGATGTTGATCAACAACAAGTGCGCGGTGCAGTCGAAATTGTACGCGTCCTTCCAGTTGCGTATCGCGTCACCGTAGCGCTTGAGCTTGTTGTAACGAGTCGCCGCGGTGTGCAACGCCTTGGCGGCATCGATGTCAGCGTTCGTCGGGGTCTTCGTACAAGGCGGGTATACCTCCTGGCCATGCGCCGTTACGGCGACAGTCAGAAGCAACAACCCTGCGGCGAGTCGAGTCTTCACAAGCTATACGGTATGCGTTGAAGAGCGGTCGTAGGCAACAAAAATTGGAGTCAGGATCGTCCTGATTGCTTCATCGTACTATAGTCTGCAGCGTTCGTGAGCCCACGATGTTGCCGGCCAAAGAGCAGATCCTCGTAGTAGACGATGAAGCCAACCTGCGCCGGGTGCTGAGCGCCCAGCTTTCACGGGACGGTTATGAAGTTCATACGGCCGCCGACGGCGCCGAAGGAGTGGCTTTTCTCAAGGAGCACCACGTCGATCTGGTGGTCACGGACTTGCGCATGCCGAAGCTCGGCGGGATGGACCTGCTGCGTTCGGCTTTGCGCGAGGATCCGACCCTTCCGGTGGTGATTCTCACTGCCCACGGAACCGTCGACAACGCAGTCGAGGCCTTGAAAACAGGCGCTTTTGACTACATCAGCAAGCCGTTCGATCAGGACGAAGTGCGCATGGTGGTGCGAAAAGCGCTGCGGACGAGGGCGCTCGCGGACCGAGATGCCACCCTGCCCACCAGCGCTGCCGGACCGCCGCAAACAGAAGGTACCCGCTTCAACATCATCGGCCACGGCGAAGCGGTCCGCGAACTGTACGCGCGCATCGATCGCGTCGCCGATACGCCCACCACAGTACTGGTAACCGGTGAAAGTGGTACCGGCAAAGAGCTGGTGGCCCGAGCACTTCACCAACATTCGAGCCGGGCCGACCGACCGTTCATCAAGGTCAACTGCGCTGCGATCCCCAACAACCTGATGGAATCAGAGCTGTTCGGCTATGAGCGAGGCGCCTTCACGGGTGCTGTCGGCTCCAAGCCAGGGCGTTTCGAGCTGGCCAGTGGTGGCACCTTGTTTTTGGACGAAATAGCTGAAATTCCACCGGAAATGCAGGTCAAGCTGCTGCGCGTGCTGCAAGAGCAGGAGTTCGAACGAGTCGGCGGGCTCAAAACGATCTCGGTGGATGTACGGCTCGTGGCCGCCACGAATCGGAATCTCAAGAAGGAGCTGGCAACAGGCCAGTTCCGTGAGGATCTCTATTATCGGCTCAACGTCGTGCCCATCGACCTGCCACCGTTGCGCGCCCGGCGAGGCGACATTCCCGAGCTCATCAAGTTCTTTCTCAACAAGTTCAACCGGCGCCTCAACAAGGCGGTTTCTGGAGTCGAGCCGGACGCCCTGGATCTGCTCGTTGCGCACCGCTGGCAGGGCAACGTCCGCGAGCTCGAGAACGTGATCGAACGAGCCGTCTTGTTCGCCGATGCCGAGCGCATCTGTGTCTCGGATCTGCCCTCGGAGATGGTCGAGGCCGCCCGGGCCGGCCGCTCAGG
>CAZRGL010000777.1:0-4070 GCA_964599485.1 uncultured Polyangiaceae bacterium | reverse complement strand
CAGCCAATCGATGGGGCTCGCGGGCGTCAGATCAACGTCGCCGGTTACGTCATGACTATCCACCGCCGCCATTTGGTTCCGAAGGGCAAATCCCACAACGCCCTGCATGCTGGAAATTATGCCGCAGAGTTTATTTCCCGAAATGAGTGCACCTCCAGAGTCGCCGAGAGTCATACCGTTGTATGTGTTGCAAAAGGAAAAGCCGGGATAAAAGTCGAATACGTCAACAAACATCGAGCCGTTGTCTTCCACGGACCGGTCCCAAATGCCACTAGAATCGAAGTGGCGCCGCCCAGCTGGATTGCCGCAATCATACTCCACTAGTCCCCACGGAACCAGGCCGCCGCCGAGACCAACAATAGTACCCGGGAAGCCGCTCCCACAGGAAGTGTCGCCCTCAAGTATTGGGGGATGAATGGGCACTGCGACACTGCGTGGAACTCGCGTATCAAGGCGAAAGGCAGCTATATCAGCTGCGACAGCATCGTGGTCGCCGACGTTAAGACTGGTAATCCGATGGAAGATGGCGCCACTCGTGAGAAAGGTGTGTGGGTACCTAGGGCCGCTGGCGTCCGGCCCAGTTCTGATCTCGAGCTTCTCATTGAAGACCCAGTAGGCCTCGTTGTCGGGATCGAAGCAATGAGCGGCAGTCAGCACCCACCTTGGGCTTATTAGCACGCCACTACAAGAAGTCTTGTTGTTGGGGTCGAGAGACTTGATTTGCACAACACCCGAATAGTAATTTTCCGCGTCGTACTTTTGGGGCTCATGGATAATGGCAGAATCAACTGTCCCTACCGGGCCCTCCTCTACTTCACCAGCCTGTCCTCCACATCCAAGAGCGTGGCACAGCAAGAAGAGGGCTGCTAGCCGGCCAAGAAGCACGATGTTGCAGGCTCCTGTGGAAGTCCTAGGGCAAAGTAGAGTCATGACAAGGCTGCCTTTCGTAGAAGTGGGCAAAAGTACCACGCGTACTCACGGCTAACTATCACCCCTAGGGGTGATAGTGAAAGGTGCGACACTGTCTCACGATGTAGACTGCGATGATTCTTCGGCTCGCCACGTGTGCGATTGCAGACCGCTGTCCCGGACTCTTGCTGGTTGAGGAGCTTCTTTTTTTGCGGTCGTCGATCTCAAGTAGGGAATGTGGCCTCAGCTTGCTCGGCAACCTGCCAAGTTCTGGCATTTGGCTGCAATGGCAGTTCGACGTGTTTACACATGTAAACAGCGCCGGGCCGCGATTGATTGCGGGTGGGCGTTCGACGAATGGTGTCACAGACGCCGACCGTTGGCAGCTCGAACATATATGCGCGGAGCGCCTGTGCTGTTGGTCACGAATGAGGTGGGCAACTGGCCCCACCGAGTCGTGGGAGACTACGCCGTGGCGATAACGTCTCGAAAAGCGGTGCTGCGCGGCTGATTGTCGGCTCTTGAATTCGTTTTACTGAACACTTGTTCGTCCACCACTACGAGGGACAAAAACTCTGTCCATCCCGCTTCAGGAATACTCCGTGTACGGTCTTCTCTGTCGTGGAATGGTCACGCAAAGTCCTTGGCGGATGTATCGGAGGTAGGTCCCTCCTAGAAGGAGTGCGTTGGCCTAAATGAGTTCTGCGGCGCAGATTGTCGAACGCACGGGGAGCCAACTTGGTGCTGCCTGTGACGAAGACAACGGAGTGCCTGACCAGCTCATCGCCGAGGTGGCTAAGAAGATCCGTTCGATGCAATACCGTGCCGGATTGCAACTGGCTCGTGATATCGGGCATCTGGTGTTGGACAAGTTCTACGGAGGAGACATCAAACGACTGCGGCAGAAGCGCGGCCTAAAGGATGTGTCCCTGCGTAGGCTGGCCCGGCATCCCGACCTGCCAATGAGTGCCTCAGAGATTTGCCAGGCAATTTCGATTTTTGAGGTACTCGAACGCTGCGGCAGTGTTTACACGTGGAAACACATCGGGCCTTGCCATGTTCGTGTGGTTGTCCCGCTTCCAAGTGGGGCACAGCAGACATTGTTGCAGCGCGCGGAAGAGTGCCGCTGGACCGTCAGACAGCTTGAGGAGCAGGCTCGAGCTGTAAAAAGGCCAAAGCGTCGCGGAAGGTCCAGGCTACCCACTTTCGTCAAGACCATCCGTTCCCTGCGTAGCTGCGCGCTCGGGCCACCATCTGCTTTTGGTGAGCTTGAGCGAGTGCACGAATTGAATCCTCAGCAGGTCGCTGAGCTCCGAACAATCCTCGCCGGGCTAAGGAAGCGCTGCGAAGAGCTCGAGCAGGCACTCAGCTAGCAAGAGTGTTCGTGCAACGACGCTATCCAGCCAGACCGAGCTGGCCGGCAAGCTCTCGTGCTTTTTCCTGTGCGAAGGGCCACGACTCCATCTTGCGGATGACATCAAAGTCCGTGCGATCCTCGCTTCGCTCCTTGCTCCAACGCTCACGAGTGTCCCTCAACGCCTCTTGAAGCTCTTGCACGCTCTCCTCTCGAAGGAGCTCGCGAAGGAACTTCCTCGAAAGACGCGGCTTCCGGAGAAAGCCATGTAGATTCTTGATCATGTCGACACCAGAGTTGTGATCACGCACCTCGAAACAACCTTCCGGCTTGGTAGCGCATCCTATGCCGGCCAACATCGAAGCAGCGCGCGGGTTGTTGAGGACGCCGTGCAAGAGGTGCTGGATGCTGCGGTGCTTGTCACCATGTTCGAACATCGCCAGGCCGGCAATGATGCTCTCGCTTGGCCAGAGTAGATGCAACCGCCCAGCCTTTTTCGCCGCCATCTGCCTGTGCCGGCTACTTGCGTGGTCCGCCCCAGGATCATTCAATAATTCGGGCGGCACAAGCTGTTGTCTTTGAGCAGGCCACGCGACAACCGAGGCGTGTTTGGTGGGGTTTGGCAAAGGGCTTTTGCGTCGGCGACGGTCGCGGTGAAGCGGATCGGCCAAGCCTTCCGCTGCGCCCTCAAGCCGACCGCTGGCCTTCTCCCAGGACTGGTCTCCGATCTCACCCGGAGTCGGACGGAATTGCTCGCCGAGAATGCTCTGCTCCGACAGCAGCTGATCGTTCTGAAGCGCTCCGCGAAGCGGCCCAAGATCCAACGGCACGAACGCGGCGTCATGGTTCTGCTTGCAGCCCTCACGCGCACTTGGCGCAACGCAGTGTTGCTCGTCAAACCTGAGACGCTCCTGCGTTGGCACCGAGCAGGGTTCCGTCTGTTCTGGCGCAGGAAATCGCGTAGGACGCAGGCGCCTCGACGGCTCGCTGCCGACACCGTCGCGCTCATTCGGCGCATGGCTTTGGACAACGTGACTTGGGGCAGTGAGCGCATCCGTGGCGAGTTGCTGAAGCTCGGCATTGCCGTCAGCAAGCGCACCATCCAGAAGTACATGCGCCTCGTCCGCGGCCCGCAACCCTGGGGCCAGAGCTGGTCAACGTTCTTGAAGAACCACGGGTCGCAGGTCTGGGCCTGCGACTTCTTGCAGACGTATGACATCTTTTTCAGGCCGATCTTCGTCTTCTTTATGGTGGAGCTCGGCTCACGCAGGGTGGTTCATGTGGCCGTGACGCGGGCGCCGACCGCCAGATGGGCGGCCCAGCAACTCAGGGAGGCAACCCCGTTCGGGACGGATCCGAGGTTCGTCATCCGTGACAACGACGACAAGTTCGGCGTTGCTTTTGACAGTGTTGCGAACGTGACCGGCATCCGAATCGTGCGCACACCCGTGCGAGCGCCGAGAGCGAATGCCGTTTGCGAGCGTTATCTTGGCAGCGTGAGGCGAGAGTGCCTGGATCACGTCATCGTCCTCAGCGAGCGCCATATGATCCGGGTGCTCAAAGAGCATGTCGCCCATTTCAACAGCGGGCGGCCCCATCAGGGGATTGGTCAGCGAGTGCCGGCGGGACCTGTTGCGTCGGCAGTCCCATTCTTCTTGACCGGACACGTCGTCGCTCGCCCAGTGCTCGGCGGGCTTCACCACGAGTACCAATGGGCGGCATGACCAGTGGATGAGCGAGGTAGCCGGGACAGGCTTAGCGCTCGGGGCGTAGCTGGGGGCCGGCGTCGTTGCGGTCCATCCAGACG
>CAZRGL010000776.1:0-4090 GCA_964599485.1 uncultured Polyangiaceae bacterium | reverse complement strand
GTGTTGAGGGCAACGACCTTGTGTACGCGCTTGGCGACCGTCTGGTACATCGCCGGTCGTACGGACCATCGGGCTTGTTGCAGTTTCAGGGAATCGCGCGAAGCGACAATGGGGCAGCGGACGACGTGCAAGCTGGCCCCAACGATCCACAGCTGCTGCACTGGATCCAGTACCAATATGATGCACAGCATTTGCTGCGAAGTGAACAACGCTCCGACGGCCGCGTTTACGCGTACGAGTATACCGGCGCGGCGCGCGTCGCCAGCAAGGAGCAGATGCGGCCGTCGACCGAGCGGGGCATCGAGCGTATCGAGTACGATGCGGCCGGCACGCCGCGAATGGAAAGTGCGCTATATGATGTATTGGGTCGCCCCGTTAGCTACCACGGCGAGCGTCTTGCCTACGACGAGGCTGGCCGTCTGTCATCTCGCCAAACGGACCTAGGCGCATGGAAGTATCATTGGAGTCAAGATGGTCGTCTCGTGCGCGTCGAGGCGCCAACTCACGTGGTCGAATTCGACTACGATGTGCGAGGACGGCGTCTCAGGAAACGGGTCCTGCAGCAGCAAGAACTGGTACGAGCGACGTCATATGTTTGGGCAAACAACACGCCGTTGCATGAGGTGGACGACCTAACCGGTGCCACGCGCACGTACATCCGTCCAGACGATGGCCGTTGGAATCAGCTTGGACACGTAGATGTTGTTGGCGGCCGGCAGGTCCCCACTTACTACATCACCGGCACAGCCGAGCAACTCGACTTTGCCGTCGACGGCGAAGGCAAAATCGTTTGGCGTGCCGAGCATGCCGTATACGGCGATTGCAGCTCTGTTGATGCGACGGTCGACGTGGCCGCCCGCGCTCCCAACCAATTCTACGATCGAGACGTTGAACTCACATATAACTACGAGCGCTGGTATGACGCGCGACTCGGGGTGTACATCAGCCCCGATCCACTCGGGCTCGACGGACCGCTCAATGCTCGCGCATACGTCGACAACCCGCTCTGGTACATCGATCCTGACGGCTTAGGGCGCGAGCCGGCGCGCCGCCCCAGCGGAGCAAAGTCGCCACCTCCAGGGTCCGGCTATCCGGGTCCTGGCAAACGCCCAGACCGACCCAAGTCGCCAAGCGACATGGGCACTGAGTACATGACGAGGCCGGGCCACTACGCGCGCGACAAGGATGCAACAACGCGTAAGGGCGCCAAGGTGCCTGGATACGTGGACTGTCCAAACGATCAATACACAGCTGCGGGGGATGGTTTTGACGATGATATTCGGCGGCAAGTTGACGAAGCAGGCGCGGCGTACGGATGCCACTCATGCGGCTCAAAGAATGCCGGCGGACCAAACTGGCCGAAGGGCGAGGAGCAGCCACCGCATTTCGTTCCCGATCATGTGCCACCCAATTCGACGTTCCCCGGCATGCCCAAGGGGAGCCGGAAAGCGGGAGAGGTCCCACACCCCCCGCGAAAGGGCTCAGTCGCGCTTTATCCGCAATGCCGCACGTGCTCAAATGCGAGCGGCCCGATGATTGGCAGGATGAGCAAGAGCGAGAAAGCCAGGACGTATCGAGAGAATGTTGCCGCGAACCGGGCGCAAAACAGAGGCCGAGCGGCCCGGTGATCATGTGCCCGCATCGATCAACCGTCTCACCTTCTTTGCAACGCTCGCCAACTTGCCGGACCCGTTCATTTCGCGCTCGACGTACTTCGAAGCATAGCGCCGGTGCTCGACGAACCACCGCTTCACCGTCCCCTTGACCCTAGAGCGCGCGTACAAGTCGAGCATCAGCGGCACGTTGTGGGGTGACCTAATCGTCCCATATGTGTCCACAACGTAAGCGTCGGAGTCTGTGTAATTGGTTCGGTACTTACTCCACAACACCAATTCCGTCTTCAGCTGCGTTGCTCCAGCAAGGAAGACGCGGCGGGCGTCAGGCTCGCCGCCGTGGGGACTTGTCCATCTACTCATTCGCCTGCGCAACCAACTTTGAGCCCCGCTGAGATACTTGAAGTCTCCAAACCCTAGCCCCCAACGTTTTGCAGCGTTGGCCCCGTGCAGCGAAAGCGCTATTCCATGGACCGCAGTGCGCTCACCGTAATCGCTAGCGAGTCGGCCACTCGTCATTGCGGACAATCCGCGTTCAAAAAGTGTTTCAAGGCGTCGGCGCGCCATGGCTTCGCTCTCGGAGTCCATCCGCAGGAGCAACAGACCGAACAAGCATGCCGTCTGGTAGAGCAGCAGATCTCCCTCGGCTAGGTCGTTTGGACCAAAAGCCTCGAAGCCGTTGAGCATGGCATCGACAACGGTATGTGTACCCACGAGCGCTTCAAGTGTGAGAACGAGGTGCCGACCGGGATACACAACGCGACCGAGGATCGCGCGTGCCTCCGCTTCCGTGAGGGCATCGGTGCGCTTGACGAGCGCGCGCGCCTCCTTGTCCAACACCCGGCACTTGTGTTTGCTGCTGTACTCGAAGCAGTGCGGATAGCGCTCGTACACACGCGCAAGCCCTACGGCGGTATTTGCAGGCAGGACCGAACGACTGTACCGAACGAACTCATTGGCTGCGTTGAGCCGCTTGGCATCGATGGGCAGGTCGTGAACGAGCGTGACGAAGTGTGGCCATCCAAGCGCAAACCACGTGTCCATCTCACTCGTGAAGGCGAAGCCCTCTCGTAGGTTTCGCAGCCCAGCAGCAGTCTCACGATTGTCGAGAGCTCTTGTCGATGTTCGATAACCAGGGGGCGCGAATGCTGGGCCAAGGCGCATGCTACATTGTGTGGCCAAGAGTCGCCGCGTGGCAAAACCTTAGCGGCGGCGTTGTGCAGTTGGCCCAATTGGAGGGCGGCTCGCTTCTGCCAGCCCTATGCCCCAGGCGAGCGATTCATCATGCCCGTCGAGCCGGTGATCCCAGCCATGCCTAGTTCGATGATGACGGAGGGGGCACCAGCGATCAGGAAACACGGACCGGTGGTGTTGGCGCTTACGACTTCCTTGAGAGTGCCCGGCTAATTGCCATGACAAGTCTTGAAGCAGCTACCTACTGTGATGGGCGCGTTGCCGTTGATCTTTGTTCGCGACGGTGGGCCGATGACGCCTTCGTTGGAGTTGCCGGTCACCGGATATGGGGTCGGCACTGGCGCGGGCGCGGGCGGCGCTGGCGTATTGCAGACGCTCGGCGCAGAAGGCACTGTCTGGTGACCAGAGCCTGTGTGGATGGTGTCGCAATTACAAGCAAAGACCCCCATGGACGCGATGGTACCGTGGGGCCGGGCGATGACAAAGGGCTACTGTTGTGGAGGCGCTTGACGCTGCAACGCGTGCGGCGCAGGTTCGGTGCTGAGCGTTGGCGGTAGGCGCATATGGGAAAGGGACAGCTCATTAACGACACAAACCTCGTCGTCTTCTACGACGAGGTGCTCACCAAAGTTGGCGAGAAGCTGCTGACTGTGGTGAAGGGCACCTTCGAGCTTCGTCGCGGGGCCACTTGGCTCGATGCAGTGCCTCGCAAAGCCGCCCGCCTCGTGCGCGTCGCCGAGGAGCACTGGGGCGATCCGCTCAGCACACCGCCGAAGTACCCTACCGACACCATGCCGGCCAAGGCGGCTACCGACGTGATCGTGGTGGCCAAAGGATATGCGCCCAAGAGCAAGCCTGCAGAATGGTTCGATGTAGCGGTATCAGTTGGCCCGCTGCACAAGACACTCCGCGTTTTTGGTCTGCGTGCTTGGCAGCAAAAAGGTGCCGGGCTCTCGGCGCCCCTGGTGGTAACTGAGCAGGAGATTCGCTACGACCACGCCTGGGGCGGAACGGATCTTGAAGATCCAGAGAACCTCGCCGGTGACATGCGCAACCCCGTCGGCCTTGGCGTTGTTCGGGACAACAACCTGCTGAGTGACCAGCTGGCGCCCTGCATCGAAGATGCGTACGAACCGATTCGAAACGCCTCCACGAAGCCGGTGCCTGCTGGATTCGGGCCCCTTGGCCCTCACTGGATCCCCCGCGTCAATTTTATCGGCACGCATGACGAGCGGCTAAGAACCATGAACCAGGAATACTGAGGTTGGGTCAAGTAGCGAAGG
>CAZRGL010000775.1:0-4096 GCA_964599485.1 uncultured Polyangiaceae bacterium | reverse complement strand
GTGCAGGAGGTGCAGCGCAGCTACCGTTGGCGCGCCAAGCAGCTCCTTGGCCTGCATGTCGTCTCGCGTGCGTAGCAGCAGGCTGAGCTCTGCTACGAGTAGCTATTGTTGCGGTCCGGGCTCGCCAGGGCCGAGGGCAGTCAGTTCTTGTCGCACCAGGTTCAGCTGGCCGTAGAGCCAGACCTCAGCGGAGTCCACATAGAGCACATCCCACACTTTGCCAGCAGAAGCCGGCCAGTCGAAGGACCAGTGGTGCCAGTCGGAAATGCGGTAAATGTGGATCTTCTTTTCGGCAAAAACATTAAGTGCGATGTAACCATCGTTGGCAACAAGCGGGGGGACACGAACCGGTGGTGCAGGTCCAAGGCTCTGCGGTTGAAGTGCTGAGTACTTGTTGGCGTAGGGGCTCTTGTAAAACACCGGCGAAGCCCAAGTGTTGTCAGGCAGCTCCGTACCGCTCGCCTGGATCCACACCAGGCTGTTGCCATCTCGTGCAACCATCGGCACGACGCCACCCTCAACCGTGATGAAGGACTCGACGACTTTGGTCTCTTGGGTCCAGATACACGCCTGGGGGTGGTCGGGATAGGCAGGAAGATGACAGCGTAGCAGTACGCCGCCGTCCATCGGCACAGCGTCTTTGTACTGCGGGTAGCTGATCGAACCGAAGGTCTGTGCGGTAGCGGCGAGGCGGTCGTAGATCGTCATCGTGTTGCCGGTCATGCCCCACATCGTGGCGATGCTGTCTGAGCCGCGCATTCGCTGCGTTGATGTGCCGATATCAAACGTCGAACTCACGACCATAAGCTCGTCGTAGGTGGGATGAATGTAGGCTGTTGCGCCACTGTCAAAGTCCAAAACGCCGTACCAAACACGGTTGCGGCTGACAGCGGGGGGAAACGACAAGCATCCGGTAACTGCTCCCGAAGATCGCCACACTGCGAGTGCTGGTCCGTTGGCATCAAAGATAGCGTAGTGGGGCCAGGGGTGGTCGTCACCTTTGAGAAACGCTAGCACGGTGCTTACGCGCAACCCGGCGTCGGTGGCTCCAACTTTGGTGACACCCAGAGGTTCCACGTCATACTTCCACGTGATGTTCAGACGCCTGCATCCGGGAATTGACCCGCAGTCCACCCATTGAAGCGGGTCAACCGCCTTGGCAGGGCTGACCGCTTGCTCCATCGCGCACGGTGCCTGCCAAGGCACGGGTTCCCAAGCCGAGCCACCACCGGCGGCGCTAGTCGAGCTACTACTGCTCGTCGTCGACCCGCTTCCCGTCGTTGAACTGCCGGACGAGCTCGAGCCTGTGGGGTTGCTAGTGGTGGTCGGCGACGGTTTTGCGCCCACCGGCTCCTCCGAGCAACCGGTGCACGCGCAAGCGCTCAGTGCCAGCGCCAATGGAAGCAGCGATGGTGCAATGCGCATCGAAACGAGGCCAGCCCGGCTTGCAACGGGGGTCAGTGCCATTGCCGTAGTGTTTGCCTTTGTGCCCGATACGTCAATGCTCAGCATACACGATCGAAGAGGACTTGCTCAGCCAGACCTCGCGCGCAGCGAGAACGCCTTCCACTTTTGCATGAGCGCCCAGTGTAGCCGTTCCGTGAGGAACGAACAGTCTTGCGTGCACCTCACTGCGGGCTCCGAGACGCAGCGCCTTGGGGTACGCGGACTTGGCAATCTTCTTCCCTTTCTTACCCTTGCCATCATGTCCGACGATGAACAGTTCGATGTTGGGATACTGCTTGCCCGAGTTCTTGCTCGGACCCAAGTAGGTCTTCGGGCCTGAGCGGGCATGATGAGCAATGAGCACACTGCAGCTGGTCAAACACTCAAGCCGACTGTGCTTGCGGGCGTCGAGCTCCGAGAAGATGTACTCGCCGCCCGACAGCGCCAGCTCAGCTGGCTTGCTCTTGCTACCCTTCTTCAGAATCGCCCCTCCGTACGTGCCTGGCGCGAGCACCTTGCGCTGACCCTTGCCCACCACCACCTTCGGCCCGCCGCAAGAGCCTTGCGGCAGAAGCGGACGGGGGAGCGATATTGGCAACGCTATCGGCTGGTAGCTATGGCCACCGATGTTGGCTTTGGGATGGGCGCCGAGCAAGTTGAAGCTCGCGTCAGCCGTAACTGAAGCCTTCTTTCCCCATAGATAGAGAAGCTGCTTGCTCCTCTTCAAAATCCTTAGCCGCTCGCGCGAAGAAACCGTGTCGACCTGCCGGCGACTTCCGCCGAGGACGTCGAAGCCTGGTACCGCTTCACGGACTTCGCACATTTCCTCGAGATCTACTTCGCGATCTCGCGGTGCATCTGTACCCCGGACGACATCGAGCTGATCGCCCGTGCGTTTCTGCGGGGTCAGGCTGAGCAGAACATTCGTTACAGCGAGGTGATCTTCACGCCCTATACCCATTTCAGCTCGAATCGAAGGATTCCCTTCAGCGATCAGATGGCTGCCCTCGGCAGGGCGGGTCAGTGGGCTTCTGTCGAGCTTGGAATTGGCGTAGGTTGGGTACTCGATATCTCGCGTGACGTGCGTCCGATAGAGCACAGCATTACGGTTGCCGACTGGGCCATCGGCGCCATGAAGCAGGGTGTGGTCGGCTTCGGTGTCGGAGGTCCGGAGGTCGGGCACCCGCCGGAGCTATTCGAGGACGCTTTTGCGCGAGCGAAGAGCGCGGGTCTCGCCAGTCTCCCTCATGCCGGGGAGACCGCGGGGCCGGCCAGCATCTGGGGAGCGGTCGATTCTCTGGGCGCTGATCGCATTGGCCACGGCGTGCGCTGCCTCGAGGATAGCTCCCTCGTAGCGATGCTACGCGATCGACAGATACCCCTCGACGTGAGTCCGACGAGCAATGTCTGTCTCGGCGTTCTTGCGTCCTTGGAGGACCATCCTCTGCCGCGTCTGATCCAGGAGGGCCTCTGTGTCACGCTCAATTCGGATGACCCGCCGATGTTCAATACGACACTCGCTGACGAGTATCTCGCGGCCATGAGATTGATGGGCTTGACGATCGACGTGCTTGAGCAATTGGTGCAAAACGCGGTCGCGGCGAGCCTCCTGCCGAAGACCGAGTCGAGAGCGATGAGCCTCGCTTTTCGCGAGGAATGTGTGGAATTGAGAGCCCTTCACGGTCTCTAGTCTTTCCTTTGGACGGAGTCTCCGCTCGTCTCACTGTGGCAGGGAAGCTGCAGAGGATTGACAACAAGGCTGCCAGCGAGGACCCTTGACCGGCTGAGCGGTCCGATCGCCAGGACTCGGCGAAAGCGGCAGCATTGCAGTTGGCCTCTTGGCCTGCTTGCATGGAGGTGCCGTGCCAGCTTGGTCAACAGCGCAGGAGGTGACCATGGAAATGGATATGTGGAAGTACTTTGGCATCGCCCATGCCGACCATACGCTCATGAATCCGATGAGCCTGGCCAAGACCGACCAGCTCATCGAGCGTCTCTGTCTGCCTGACAGCGGTCGAGTCCTGGACGTGGCCTGCGGGAAAGCAGAGTTTCTCTGCCTCGTAGCCGAGCGATACGCAGTGCAGAGTACGGGTCTCGACTTGTCTCCCATCACCATCGAGGCAGCGCGTCGGAATGTGGCGACGCGGGGCTTGGACGGGCGTATCGAGCTTCTCCACATGGATGGTGGCAAATACGAGGCTGACCAAGGTTTTGACCTGGTCTCGTGCATGGGTGGCTCTTGGATCTACCAAGGGCACAAAGGAGCCCTGGAGGCGCTCGGTAAGATGGCGCAGCCCGGCGGTCTCGTGCTCGTCGGCGAGCCCTTTTGGAAAACGGAACCGCATCCGGAGTACCTCGAGCTAACTGGGCAAGAAGCCGACATGTGTGGAACGCACCGGAGCAACGTCCAGACCGGCGTGGAGCTGGGCCTCTCGTTGCTGTTCACGGTGGTGTCTAACGAGGACGACTGGGACCGGTACGAGGGGCTGCAGTGGCAAGCCGCCGAACGTTATGCCGCAGCTCATCCCGACGACCCAGACGTGAAACCCCTATTGGAGACCTCGAATAAGAATCGCGATGCGTACTTGGGATGGGGACGGGACTGCTTGGGTTGGGCCTTGTATCTGTTCCGGATGCCCGCCGGCGGTCG
>CAZRGL010000774.1:0-4098 GCA_964599485.1 uncultured Polyangiaceae bacterium | reverse complement strand
CACCCAGCTTGCGCGAGATCCACCCAATCGGCGTCAACTACGTCGCGCGGTAACAACAGCCAAGGGCAACGGACACCCTTTTCGGCCGGGGCGGGCATCAATGGGTCACGACGAAGAGCTGCGTTCCGAGGATCTCGCGACGCAACCGTACCTGCTTGTGCTTCGTCGCGTTGATGAGCACATCGATGGCCTCGATGTCGGCATCAGGTGCGGCCTGGGCGACGGCGAAAGCACGTCGCGCCGAGAGCCGCTCGAGCCGTTCGGTCTTGGCAACTTGCCATTGGGTGCTGAGCTCATGCAGGCGGGCTTTGGCCATGGCTTGGGCATGACGCTGAACCACTGCGAGCTTCTCGTCGACGCTGCTCGGCGCACGCCGACGCCACTTCGACAATTCGACCGCATCGAGCTCACGGGTCTCGAGCGCGGTCTTTTCGGCAACCAAATAGTCGAGCACATCGCGGCCAACGAGCTTTGCCGCCTTGTCTTGGGGAACTTCCATCAGCCCACCACCCATCAAGAACTCAGCCCAATCGACGAGCGCCCCGTCTGGCGCGACCGCCCACAAGTGGACCTGCTCCTCCTCGACCATCCACTGGTCGTCGAGTGGCTCTTGGCGGGGCTCGAGCACGGCCGACTCGAACAACAGACGCAAGCCCACTGCCAAATGGAACGTGAAGCAGTCATCGACTTTACGCCCCGGTGCACACAGCACCCCAACCGCCCCTTGCAACAAGGCGAGCTGCAAGCGGCCAAAGAGATAACCACGCGCCCCTTCGAGGGTACTGCCGCCGTATGAAACGCGAGCCCAGAAGTCGGTGATCTGCTCGCGGTATTGCTCGTCGTTGCGCGCAGCTTGTTCGGCCACGCCCTGCCGGTTGGCTTCGGGCGGACCCGCGAGCAGCTCATTGAGCGCAGCGATGGCCTCGGGCTCCGGATCCGCCAGCAAGCTGAGCTCATCGTCGCCCGCGAGTTGCAATTCGAGTTGGCCAGGCGCGATCTCGCGCAGCGCATCGTTGGCCACAGCTGTTGGGTCGGCCATGTTGAACAAGCGCCGACAAGCGAACAGCACGCGATTGTCCATGGTCCAACCTTCGGCGGCCGGGTTGCGACCGGCCAAATTGAAAACCTTCACTTGGCTCTGTTGACCCCAACGCTGCAGACGGCCGATTCGCTGTTCGATGCGTTGAGGGTTCCAAGGTAGGTCGTAGTTGACCGCTATGGCACAAGCCCGCTGTAAGCTCAGCCCCACGGCAGCCGTGTCGGTGCACAGCAGCACGCCGGTAGGACCGTCCGAGCTCCACCGATCAGTGGTCGCAGTGATGAAGCGCTCGAGGATGCGCACCCGCTCACGCAATGACGACCGAGCGTCCAAGCGCTCGATTCGCGCCCCGAAACGAGCGCGCGCCAACACGCCCGCCAGACGCTCCTGTGTCGCGCGGTAGCTGGTGAACACGACGACACGTTGACCGGCCGAGCTGGAGAGGATCTCGAGCAATGCGGCTTCTTTTGCACCAATATTGGCGTTTGGCGCCGAGCGCGAAGCGACGCGCTCTTGGACCGAGCGCAAGCGGCGCCGGAAGTAGCTGCTGTCCTGAAAGAAGTCGAAGGAGTCATCGCGCTGCTCATGGCCAAACAAGTCGCCCCGAATCCCCTGCTCGTGCTCGCCGACGATGCGACAAGCTGCCGCCCGAAATGCTTGCATGGAACTGAGAAACGTCTGCTCGAGCGCAACGAAGGCCCAAGCGGTATCGTGCTCGCCGCGCTCGACATAATCCACACGCATTTGGCGCAGCTCTTGGTAGGCCGCCCCCTGTGCGTCGTCGAAATCGTAAAAGTGATCGGTAACCTCTCTCTTGGGCAAAGCGCCGCTCTCGAGCAACGCAGGGCGCAGCGCCCGCGAGCTGATGGCGCGCAGCTCACGTCCCAGCACATCAGGCGTCGCTGGCAAACTGGTGTAGCAATCCCAGCCGTCGCTGGGCGTGGCAAGGCTTGCCAGACTGAGGATGTCACTCAAATCGGCCTGCACAGGTGAGCACGAGCTGATGATGCACAGCTCCGCCGCGCTGCGGATCCCAGCCAACGCCGCCAGCGTTTGCTCGTCATACAAATGACAGCCGTCTACGAGCAGCACCTCGAATCCTTGGATATCCTCCCAATTGGCGCACACCACCTCGGGGCTGGTGATCACGACTTGTGCCAGGCCGTGTTGCCAGCGCGTCACTCGCCCGGCTCCGGGCTCGGCCGCAATCTCGACGTGGAGCGCAAACTTGGTACGCAGCTCCTCGTGCCAATGAGCGTGCTGCGAGCGTGGCGCCACCAGCAATCCCTGACGGTGCTCGGAAGCGTCGGACGAGGCATAGACGCGCCGACGCCGCAGCTCGCGGGCCAGGATCATGCCCGCCTCGACACTCTTGCCGAGCCCCGCCTCGTCGAGCAACATGAACCCCTCGGTCCAAGGAGCCGAAGCGCCCGCGAGGGCCAGCCGTTGATGCTCGGGCGGCGCTTGCACCGAGGTGGGATCGAACAAGGGAACAGCGTGGCGGCCGCGCCGGCAGAGGTGCTCGGCGAGGTGCTTGAGCCGCAGCTCGTGCGCCGTATCGAAATCGAGCTTGTAGGCCACCTTGCGCAACACCCAAGCCTGACTCGGAAGCGCGGCCAGCTTCTCCTCATCGAGGGTGCGTGACTCACGCAGCAAGTGCGTAGTCCACTCCTTGAGCACCGATACGGGGGCGGCACAGACATCGAGCGAGCCGCTCAGCCGAACATTCGCCTCGACCTGAGTTTGCGCCTTATCCGACTTGAGCTCGGCAGCGAGGAGGTGCGAAGAGCCGATGATGGCAGTCAAATGAGGCCCCTGCGGCCGGCTCTCCTCAAACGCGAACACCTTGGCCAGCAAACGCCGATTGGTATGGGCCAAGCGAATCTCGATACGCCCTGATAGTTTCTGCGCGAGCGACACCAAAGCGCCGCCGGCCTCACTGTCGGCTAGGCCATTGAGCTCAGCGTCGAGAACGAAGGTGATGAGCGGCCGCTCCTGCACAGCACCCGCGCGCCAACGAACAGCACTCTCAATCAGATCATCGAGCCCCTCTCCGAGCAAGCGCTCGAGTACCAAGGAGCGACAGTTCGAGCTGACGATGACGGCACTGCTGAGCGTTGGTCGGCGCAGCAGCTCTTGAAGCTCGAAAAAGAGCGTCGTGTCTGCCCCGACAGGACGGTTGGGCAGCACCTCGACCACTTCATCTTGTTGGTCGCCGCGAGGCAAGTCGAGCCGCTCGCGGTCCGGTAGCAAGAAGTCGGTTTCGCTCAGCTCGAGCACCATCTCTTCTTGCTCGCTCGCCAGAAGCGAGCCGATGATCTCGTGCTTGCGACCGCCACTCACCGCCAAGCCCAAGAGGGTGACGATTTCACGGAGCTCACTGCCCTTGAACAGGAGCAGCGCTTCATGCTTCAAAGCATCATCCAAACGCTGCAACAGGGCTTTGACGAGGTCGGCCTTTCGGCGACGGCTGCGCCCGCTGATGCCGGCGTTGGCGGCGAGCTTTGAGAGTCGGTTGACAGTGAGTTGCTCTAGGATTCTCTTCCAGTCCATGACGCACCGCCTTGCGCAAGAGCTGATCCGACAATAGACGCCGAGCCGCAACGCGGGCCAGGGCTCATTGCTACAGGGAGCGGCGGAAAATTCCGATGTCGTTGTTTTTATTAGTGTTTTCACCTGGTTCCGCTCGCGGCGGCACACCGTTTGAGCTACTCAAATCGCGCCATGACCAACCGCTATGCCCTGATTGGTGCGCTCTGCGCAGCGTTGACGATTGCTTGCAGCAGCGGCGACGAGACGACAAATGGCGACGAGAACAGCCCGCAGCTCGTTGGGGCCGCCGGGGTGGTGATCGATCAGGTGTCGATCAACCAGGGCGTCAAACGCGTGCTGATGCAAGGAGGCGCGCCGGTCGCATCAGATGTACCGCTGATTTTCGGGCGCGACGCGCTCGTGCGCGTGCATTACACGGCGCCACCCGAACAACTCGGCAAAGAGGTCACCGGCAAGCTGATCGTCGAGGGCTACGGCGAAGAGCTGCTCAGCACTTCTGCGCTTGG
>CAZRGL010000773.1:0-4111 GCA_964599485.1 uncultured Polyangiaceae bacterium | reverse complement strand
ATGGGGCTGCACGCCGCCGCCGCGCTTGTCGATCCAGCCGCCTTGATAGCGGCCATCGGCCATGCGCTGGGTCAGCTCGTCCTGCTCCAACCAGGCCACGTTGGCGCCGCGCTGGGCCCAGTCCTGGTGCCGCTTGCGCAAATCCCCCAGCATGCCCTGGGTGTGGGCCGCCTGAATCCAGCCGTTTTGCATGGCATCGCACTCGATGCCGTGTTGTTTGATCAGGTCAAACACCAGATCCGCCCCTGCGCCGGAGGCGCGCACCATGGCCCCGCCGTCCTTTTCGCCGTAGCGGGAGATGATTTCGCGCGGATCTTCCTTCAGGCCCGGAATAACCTGGCCGCCGTTGCGCCCCGAGGCGCCCCAGCCCGGCTCGGCGGCTTCCAAGACCGCCACATCCGCCCCGCCCTGGGCCAGATGCAGGGCCGTGGACAGACCGGTAAAGCCGCCGCCGACCACGGCGACATCGGCGCGCTGGTCGCCCTCCATCGTGGGGGTGTCGGGCGCCGGCGCGGCGGTGGCGGCCCAAAGGGAGGGCGGCAGCGGCATTTTGGCGTATGATGCATCCGTCATGGCGTCACTGTAGCATGGGATTACCGGCGGAATGGAGGCGGCATTGAAAATTTTGGGTTTGGTGTTGGTCGCCTATGCGGCCCTGGTGGCTGGTTGCACGATGATCCAGCGCTCCCTGATGTATTTTCCGGATTCCAATTTGCCTGAACCGGGTGGGGTTGGTGCGCCGGGGTTTCAGGCCGTGACTATACGGACAAAGGATGGCCTGGACCTGGTGTCGTGGTACCGCCCGGCGGCCAAGGGTTTCGCTACGATTGTCTATTTCCAGGGCAACGGCGGCAGCTTCGATCGTCGCGAGTACGTTCAGATCTTCCGAGATTTGGCGCTGATGTTCGGCAACCCGAACAGCTACAACCCCCTCGCCTTGCAGCTACCCGCTGGCATCGATCCGAATGACCCCACCGTCATCGGTGACCACAAGAACGGCGAGTGCAAGATTTGGATCGATCCGATCGATGACCATCCCAATGAGGACAAGCAGAAGGAGCTCGCCAACAAGTGCCCAGGCGAGCGTTGCAAGTACACCACCACCTTGCACAACTACTACGACGACGAATTCAATCCGGATGGCACCTTCCCAGTCATCACCTTCTGCGACGGCGCACCGCAGGACAAGACGCTCTCACCTTATGCGAACACCTGGATCCCTTCTGGCAACAACTACCCCATGGAGGTGGCCCTGGCCGTCGACTACAACGGCAATGGCGAACGCGACGAGCTCGAACCGGTGATTCGCTCAGGTCGGGAAAACTACTCCGACTGGGGCACCGACCAAACCCCGAGCGAATTCGAGACCGGCTACAGCGCCACCAACCTCGACCCCGCGGGCGATGACTACGAGCCGCAGTACAACCCATCGGGCGACGAGGGCGACCACCGTTACCAGCTCGGCGAGCCATTCGAGGACTACGGCTTAGACGGCGTCGACGGCACGGCCGCGAGTCCGTACGACTTCGGCGAGGGCGACGGCACGTTCACTATGTCGCCAGGAATGCAGCGCTTCTACGAATACGACGGCCGGAGCGTGGTGCGCCAATGGAAGAGCTTGGCCACGACTCCCTTGGACGATGATGCACTGGCGCGCATCGACTTCTGGACCGACGGTGGAACCCGCGACCTGTTCAACTGTACCGTGATGGCGCAGCACATCACCGGCGGCTTCGTGGCCCGTGATCGCGCCGCGGCGTACTTCAACGACTTCAACTTCATGCCCGGGCTCGATCCGAGCACACCCGACCAGTTCAACCCTTCCCATTTGGTCTACGAGGATCTGCAGGGCGTCATCAACATCCGCTACGGCAAGGACGACCCCAACGCACAGGACGTCGAGACCGGTAGTGGTCAACATGTCGGCACCGCAACCGAGATCACCAGGCGCATGCAGGCGGCGTTGTACTTCATGGGCTCGCGTTGGCCCGATGGCCACCGCAAGCTGGTCGAGGTCTCCCCAGACAAGCCAGCCGAAGGGGTGCCGGCTTGCGAGGTCACGGGCAACTGCACCTTCTCGTTTACCTCGAGCTTCGGCCGAACCGGGCCGGTGGCAGTCAGCTTGCCGCCGGGCTACGGGCACGCCGACCAGCAAGAGCTACGCTACCCCGTCATCTACATGTTGCACGGCTACGGCATGACCCCCGAGGACTTGCAAGCCGCCATCGTCTTCTTGCGCAACTGGATGAACGGTACCACCGACAGCCAATACAGCCGCTTGCCCAAGGCGATCTTGGTGTACGTCGACGGACGCTGCCGCACCCAACCGGACGGGCAGGGAAACGATGTGGCAGAGTGCATCCGCGGCACCTTCTTCGCCGACAGCATTCGCGAAGACGGCCCCCAAATGGACGCCTGGTGGCTCGAGCTGATGGACGAAGTCGACAAGCGTTTCCGAACGCTCGGCCCCTCTACGATCGAGTGGACGCAATAGCAGCGGCTGGCAAACAGGCAAACAGCCTCGGCTAGCAGACAGCTCAGTCAGCCCAGCAACTCGCAGCCACGAGCAGTGCAGCAAGTAGCTTTCCCGTCCCGAGCCGAGTAGCCTTGAAGATCGCATGAGCTCAGCCGCAACCCAGCCCGGGCGCATCCTTCTGGTGGATGATGAGCCTGACCTGCGGGAGGTGGTCTCCAAGCGCTTGCGCGTCGCCAAGCACGATGTCACCGAGGTGGCCTCTGGTGCCGAGGCGCTCGCCAAAATCCGCGACGAGCGCTTCGAAGTGGTGTTGCTCGACGTGATGATGCCGGAGATGAACGGGCTGGAGGTTTTGGCTCGGTTGCAGGAGATGACCGACAAGCCCGCCGTGATCATCTTGTCGGCCCGCGATGAAATCACGATGCGCGTCCAGAGCCTGGACATGGGCGCCAACGACTACCTCATCAAGCCCTTCGAGGCCGCCGAGCTGGTCGCCCGCGTCAACGTTGCCATCCGGCAAACACGAGCATTGCGCGATGCTATTTCGGTAGCGCACGAGGATTCACTGACGGGTCTCGGCAATCGACGCGCCTTCGATCAGCGATTGGAGCAGGAAGTTGCGCGCGCTCTGCGGCACAGTCGCCCCGTCTCACTCATGCTGCTCGATGCCGACGGGCTCAAGCGCGTCAACGATGCTCACGGTCACGCAGTGGGCGACGAGATGTTGCGCACCATTGCAGAGTGCTTGCAACAAACCGTTCGTATCAGCGACCACGCGGCCCGTATCGGCGGCGACGAGTTCGCCGTCATCCTGCCAGAGACATCCAGCGAGTCGATGGCCTTCGTGGAGCGCCGCATCAACGCGAGCTTCGGCCGCGCCCGCTACCACAAAGACCTGGTCCCGGCCGCCTCGATGGGTGTGGCCAGCTTGCCGACCGATGCAGTCGACGCCAGCAACCTCAAACGCATCGCCGACGAGCGGCTCTACGACGCCAAGATCGACCGCGGCTCGATGCGTCCTGTCGAAGAATCGAGCTAGCCTCCGCGGCAATCCTCTCAGCCGTCACCACGGGGGTATCGGCGCGTTCGGCGGAGTCAGCTGCCAAACCTGTTTTTCGCTTCACTCCAGACCGTGGATGTCCACAACCACGACTCCGCGCGTCACAACAATCACGGCACGCGCCCTGTCGCATTACCAACAAAGCACCGATGCCCCGGATGGCTCCGTTTCCGCATCGGATTGCCAGCCTCCCAAACAACGGGGATGCGCGCCCACAGCGCTCGAACGAGCGCGCAATAGTCAGCGTAGAACGGGCTCAAATCCCAAACCAACGAACGCCCGAACTCACTGGCAACATAGAGCTGCTCGCCCTCGAGGAGCATGTGCGCAATCGGCCCGTGCAGGCGCGCCTGTGCCAACCGGGTACCATCACGCACGTTCCACAGCCCAAGCAAGCCGTTGGCATAACCGACGATCAGCGTATCCATCGGACCAGCCATCATGCGCAATGGCCGACTGGCCGGCACATGATCAAAGGAGTATGCGGGGCTCTTCTGCTTGGGGTCCGTAGCAACGAGCTCGAGATTGCCGTCGCCATAGCCCACCGCGATCCACTGCCCCAGGCGCGTTAGCGC
>CAZRGL010000772.1:0-4125 GCA_964599485.1 uncultured Polyangiaceae bacterium | reverse complement strand
CCTTCGCTACTTGACCCAACCTCAGTATTCCTGGTTCATGGTTCTTAGCCGCCGCCCTGTGACGATGGAATCTGCGATGGCCAAGGAGCTTGTGTTGCCTGCACCCAAAACGAACAGTGCAAGTTCGGCACCTGCAAGAACAACAGCTGCAGCTACAACATCCAGCAAGTGTGCCAATACGTCTGCAGCGAATTCAACACCTGCGGATTTCCTGTCGAAGACTGCCAATTCGGTTGCAGCCAGGATTTGTTCGATTGCTCAACCGCTGAAGTTGACGTCATTCTCGATTGCACCGCGAGCGTTGCAAAACAATGCGACCTGAATGCCTGGATCAGCTGCATCGAAAAGGTCGGCTGCATCGACAGGTAGCACCCTGCATCCGGGCAGGCGCGCATCGCATCAGAAACGTCCCAATTGCCTGCCGCTTTCAAGCGGCAGTTTGCGTCGAGGGACTCCTTACCGCGCGCGCCCTGTAGCGACACAGCTCGGCCGCACCAGGACCGGCAGTGGCTACCACGCAGCCCTTCTTCGGGGGCGCCGACAACTGCGAGCCCAGACCCATACCTTTGGTCAGCAGCAGCCGGCTAGCCCGCTTGCTGGTGTGGGGCGGCGCGAACAAAACCGCGCGCATGCTGCCCCCTGCCGCCGCTCACTTGCTGTCCAGCGTAGCGAGCGCTGCGCTCATCACCTCGAGGTTATCGCTCTTCAGCCAGGCGAGCGCATCGGCAGAGCCGCGCATGCGATGATCGATAAACGCCAACGTGCCGGACCGAAGCCAAGCTTGCATGATGGCGCACTTCTCGGAGGTCGTTTTGTTCTCGCACGACTTTACTTCGGCCTCGAAGAAGGTGTGCGTCGCCCCCACATCGTCGATGAACAGCCGCCAACGGTCACCGGCTGGAGCCAAGTCAAAAGCCATTTTTCGGTTGTTGGGCTCATGCTTGCTTGGGTCGTTTGCATCGAGATCACCATCCGCCGATCCGGTACCCATGAAGAAAGGAACCTGCATCGAGGCATAGGACTCGGTCATGAATCCATCCGTTCCCGGCCCCTGCGGAGACATCGCCACCACCGCTTTGAAGCGTGGCTCGGACAGATCGACAAGATCCTTTGCATCGCAGGGAACCGTGCTGCCCTGACCGTCACCAAAAGCTTGTGCACACTTGAAGTTTCGCTTGACGCCAGCCACCATCATGGCCGCTCCTGCACCCGCCGAATGGCCCATGTGCATGATCTTTTCGGGGTCAATCCCAACCATAGCGGCCTGCGGAATTAACCAATCCAGCACCGCTTTAAGATCGTGGGGTCTGTCCCAATTGAGTTTGACGTCGCAGTAGAATGGATCGGGCGCGTTGGGCACGCCGAGCTTGTTGCAGAGTTGTTCGTAGTCGCCACCCGGAGCCAAATTCCGGCCGACATGCGCGACCGCAATGGCCACGTAACCGGACTCCGCCAAAAACGGCGCCCATTTATCCATGGAATTGAGCGGGTCGTCTTTGCCGGTAGCGCCGCCGTGGGACAACAGCACAACAGGAAGCTTTCCTGTAGCCCCTTTGGGTCGATAGATGGCAACCGGAACAGTGCGCTCTTGCCCCAGCGTGTCGGTGTACTTGATCTTGTCAGAAACCGTCTGTGGGCCCTCGACCTGAAAGGTCTCGGCCGCCTTGTAGGTGCAGGCTTTGACGTCATCCGACGAACAGCTGGTGTCACCATCTCCTCCGCAAGCAGCAGCAACAACAATGGCGAACGAACAGGTCAAAAAACGACGATTGAACATATCCTGGAAGGATAACTGCTTTGTTTCCGATGGCCAAGAGAGGCCTCGTCACCAGCAGCATGAGAACGGCTTCGCTCGATGGAAGCGCCACACCGAGAAACATGGGCCACTCGCTGGAGCTGTTATCGCCTGGTTGACGGGCCCACCACCTTACTCTGCGAGGAGCGTTCATTCAGCGCATCGGGCTCCGCAAGCGAATCGGAGCGGACGCCACCCAAAATGCACCGCATCAACGCGAGGTCAAAAAAGAGCCATTGCGCTACAGCACGCGGTACCCAAAAGGCATGGCCCGCGGGGCTGTAGATGGTCATGCCGTCCTGCTGCATTCCCAGGATCGATCCCCAGCGATGCGTTGGCGCCCTGAAGGCTCGCATCCTGCCCGCCCCTGTCAACACCACCCGCACATTGTGGCTGACGATGCGGTGTCCGTTGTTGCGTGCGGAACTCCGCTGTGCATCGCTGGCGGCGATATCGCCGACGGCAAAGATGTGCTTCTCGTCAGCGACCTGCAAGGAAGCGTTGACGCGAACGTGGCCCGTTGGGTTCAACCACGCGGCCGGAAGGAAACGGCTGTTGGGCTTACCCTGCCCCACCGCCCACAAAATGGCATCGGCCCGAAAGGGGGGCTGACCATGGCCCCAACAAACCTGGCCCGTGTTCGGCCGGGGTGAATCGCCCTCCAGTCGCGCCCGGTGACCTGGCTGAAGCTGCACCCCAACAGCCTCGAGCCGTCTCTGCACCTGGGCACGGACGCGCGGATGATAGGCCGCCAGAATCTGCTCGCCCGGAAAAAAGAGGTGCACCTCCCTGTGGCGATTGTCTCGGGCCAGGTTGTAGGCGGAACTGACGCCCGTTGCTCCGGCTCCCACAACAGCCACGGTCTTGGCTGAGAGCAAGCGTTGACGATGCGCATCAAAGCGGCTCCGAGCCTGCGCCTCGTCCTCCAACTCGGTCCTGCGCCAAAAGCCGTTTTCAACACCGCTGGCGATCACCAAAGCATCGTAGGGCTCGACGCTTGTCGATCCCTCCGCCGCCCGGACATGAACCAGCTGCCGCCGGCGATCGACCCCGCTGGCTAGGCCATGCACCACGCGGACATCGCGAAGGCGCCGCAAGCGCCGATAGCGAATCCAATAGTGCCGGTTCCACCAGGCAGGCCGTACCAAGCGCGGACCAAGCTCTTGTCCGCTTATCATCGCAGGTCGCGGCGCGACGGCGACCACCTCTGCATACTTGGCCAACTGCCCCGCAACAAGCACGCCGGTGTCGCCCATGCCGACAACGACAACGCGGGCTCGCTGCCCCGGTTTGGAAACCATTCCTTTGTCTGCTCCTATCCTCGAAAACCGTCGCTCGCGCTCAACGCCTGAACAGAATACCCGTCATAGAACATTGGGTTGCCACCACACACACCCATGCAGGCCTGAGGAGTCATCCTCAAAAGTCGTAGCCGATGCTCAGGGCAGGGCCGGCCGCAAGAAATAGCCGGTGCGCGCGTTCATCGGGAACGCTGACGCCCGTAGGCGAACAGGCCGCCACCGGTGCCTGGCCGGAAGTCGCGAAACAGCTGGCCGGAGGTGGCGGCAAAACCAGGCGTCGATCGCTAAGCTGCGGCCCCGCGGTAAGAACCAAGCTGGCACGCACACCAACACCCAAGCGGAGGCGCCGAAATGTCCACTGCAGCAAGGCCTCGCTGTCGACAAAGACCGGCACGGCCTGGCTGGCCTCCCCCGCCCCCTCAACACCTAGCGGCACGTCCTCCGCCTTGTCGAAGGCGACACCGTCCATGTTGTTCAACGCACGGGCAAACAACACGCCGACCGCCGCTCGTGCCAACAGCGACCAACGCCGACTGAAGGCGGCGCTTTGGCTTGCTCCCAGCGCGACGTAGGGGCCAGCAACCTGAATGGAATCCACCAAGCGATAGCCCATGCCGGGCGTCGCCGACCCGAGCGTGCGCTGCGAGGTTTGCCACCAGCCACGGTAGCCAGCCCCCAGTTCGATGGCGGTGCCCGTCGCAAAGCGATAACCTCCGCGAACACCTCCAAAAAAACCATGAGCACTGGTCCGCTGGGAAACACTCGGGATTGTGGCGGCAAGCGTCGGTCGTGCCGTAGCGACGGCGCTCGGTGGGCTTGTAGGTGACTCCCTTGTAGAGTGCCCAGCCCAAGATGCCGCCGGTAGCGAGCGCGACATCGTCTCCGGAGGGAGCGACGACCTTGCTGGGGCGCTCGGTCGCAGGATCGCCGACTCTGATGCACGCTCCAAGGAACAAGATCATCAGCAGCAGCGCTCCAACTATGTTCGGTGCTTTCGACCCAGTAGTCGAAACAGCCAGGCCGCGATTC
>CAZRGL010000771.1:0-4130 GCA_964599485.1 uncultured Polyangiaceae bacterium | reverse complement strand
GGACGCAGCAACCGACCCCGCAACATAAGCGCCACCGTCTTGGCGAATAGCCACACAGCGCAGCGAATCAGACCCGGCGCCGCTTCCAAACACGCGGCTGTAGAGGTGTGCGCCGTACTGGGTCATTCCGCCAACGCCCCCTTGGCCACCGGCGCCCCCTTGGCCACCGGCGTCCCCTTGGCCATTCGCACCCCCTTGCCCACCCGCACCTGTCGTCGTGGCCGTGCTCGCGGGCGGCTTGGTGGTGGCATCGGGGACGCACGCCGCCGCGATGACAAGACCGATAGCTAGGGCACAGTCGACTCGCACCTGACAACTGTACCACCAGGGAGCGCTATGGCGTCCAGGGTGCGCTATGGCGTCGAGTACCTACCTCGAGACGGTTCGTCTGCACCGGGCGCCCGTCCTGATGCTGAGCAATGGCTCAACGCGGGCGAGGCAGCCCAGCGAGCTCGGAGGACTCGTTTCGGGGAAGCCGCTGCGCTAGCCGTCGGAAAATGGGCCTTGTTCAACGCTACCCAGCGTGACGAGAGGCTCGGGAAGCACTGCCCGGCGCATGCGGTACCAGTCAACCTCCACCGTGACCTCGACCGTGTCCCCGGACACGGGGATGCCAACCTGTAGCGGCCCGGTCAAAGCTGGCACGGTCTGCTGAGGGAAGGGCATCCATACGCCCTTTTGATGACGGATGGCGCCGACGAACTTCGAACCGATCCGCGTCAGGCGCAGCTGGGCCGGCAAGATCTGGTCAACCACCTCACCAGCTTTGGTCAAGTTCTCATCGGCGACGCTGCGGACCAGCCACAAGCGTTTCAGATCCTTCTTGAGCCCAACGGTAACCATGGGGGCGCCGGCGTCATTCGTCGCCCGGAGCATCACGCCACCGACCAGCGCAGCTCCACCCGGCGCCGCGGCGGACACCACGTCGGTGATGCTCACGTCGATGACGGCGTCATCACCCAGTTGGCGATTGAAGAACAACAGGTTGTCGCTCTTGCCTTCGACACCGTCGCCGGACAGGAAGTGGACTCCGAGATGGCTGTTGGCCACCGCTTGGTCACCTGTGGCCGTCCCGATGGCAGTCAGGTCGTGCTGCAACAGGCCGCCATCGAAATCCAGCCAGATCAGGTAGACGGAGCTCCGATCGTCGTTGGGCGGCGGGGGCGAATTCGAGCCGTAGTACAAGTAATAGCTCTCGTCGGTCGACGCGATGGGCTCTTCGATTGGAAAATGAAGCCGGGTGACTTTCGCATTCCAGCTCCCGTTTATGGCGAGCACTCGAGGCACCTCGGTCCAGAGGCTGCCTTTCTTGCGGTAGATCCTGAGGTCGTTGCCGGTCGTGTCGCTCACCCCTGCAGTGACCAGAGCGGCGTGATCCACCAGCAGCTCCGCGGTGTGCCCCGCCATCAGCGCGGCCTTGCTCGCGTCGATGCTGATGTTGCGACGAAAGCCGAACAGATTGATCTTGTCCGGTGGTGCTCCGCCGTGGCCTCCGTTGGAAGAGCTGCCCGCGTGACCACCATCACCGTCGGTAATACTGCTGGTCGTGCTGCTGGTGGAGCTCGTAGTGGCCTGGCCTCCTCCGGCTGCGGGCTGGGGGTCACTCAGCTCGTCGACGCCCAGCAGCAATCCACACGTGCAGCAGAGGGCCGCAAGCAAGACCGCCAACAGATGTCTGTGGTTCAAAACAGCCACGACTCCATGGTAACTCGATTCAGCTCGAGCACGTGCCCAGGCGCCAGTTTTTCGTCCGCGAGGACCACAGCACGCCGCCACTGCAGCTCAAGTCGGGCTCGATTCGGGCTGGGAGAAATACTTGCGACCGAGCCACAGCGCTACGTTGACCAAACCGATCAGTACCGGCACCTCGACGAGCGGGCCGATGACGGCAGCGAACGCCGCGCCGCTGTGGATGCCGAAGGTCGCGACGGCCACTGCGATGGCAAGCTCGAAGTTGTTCGACGCGGCCGTGAACGACAGCGTGGTCGATTGGGCGTAGGTTGCGCCTGCCTTCTTGCTGAGGAAGAACGAGACCAGGAACATGAGCACGAAGTAGATGAGAAGCGGAACAGCAATTCGCAACACGTCTAGCGGCAGCTTCACGATGGTCTCGCCCTTGAGCGAGAACATCACGACGATGGTGAACAGTAGCGCCACCAGGGTGATGGGGCCGATGCGCGGCACGACCTTCTCTTGGTACCATTCGGCTCCTTTTCGCCGGACGAGCACGAAGCGAGTCAGGAAGCCAGCGGCGAAAGGGATGCCCAGGTAGATGGCGACGCTGACGGCGATCTGACCAATCGTGATGCTGACGATAGCGCCCTTCAGGCCAAGCCAAGTAGGCAGCAATGTGGCGAAGAAGTAGGCGTACACCGAAAAGAACAACACTTGGAAGATGGAGTTGAAGGCGACCAGTCCCGCGCAATACTCGGTGTCACCTTTTGCCAGGTCGTTCCACACGATCACCATGGCGATGCAGCGCGCTAGGCCGATGAGAATGAGGCCGAGCATGTACTCGGGCTTGTCGCGCAGAAAGATGACGGCGAGGCCGAACATCAGAGCAGGGCCGATCACCCAATTCTGCACCAGCGACAAAAGCAGAACCCGCTTGTTGCGAAAGACGCGACCAAGCTCTTCGTAGCGCACCTTGGCCAGCGGCGGATACATCATCAAGATGAGCCCCACGGCGATCGGAATACTGGTTGTTCCGACGCTCATCTTCTCCAGACCGCTCACCAGCTTTGGCGCGGCGAAGCCCAGACCGATGCCAACTGCCATGGCGGCAAAAATCCACAACGTGAGGTAGCGGTCCAAAAAGGACATCCGTCGCGCGACGCCGGGTTCTGATTCCTTCATCATCGTGTTGCTTCGATATGCTAGAGGCTTCCCACCAAGGCCTTGAAGCGCCGGAGCGTTCGGGGGCTCAAGCAGTAGCAAATGCGCGGTCCATCCACCTCGCCTCGAATGATGCCAGCGCTCTTCATGACCTTCAGGTGTTGGGATACCGTGGATTGAGCCAAGTTGAGCTCTTCGACGATTTCTCCGCAGATACAAGTGCTGCGGCTTGCAAGTAGCCGTGTGATTCGCACCCGCGCGGGATGGCCCATGGCCTTGGCGAGCCCTGCCAGCTCCTCGTCGGCCTGCGGCCCTTCGACGGGTCGCAGATCGGGCGCGCGTTCGGCCTTCGGGAGGCAGCTGTCTACCGTCTGCTTCTTCATCGTGAGTTGACGATATAGGGCAGTCCGACTCAGCCTTCAACATCGGGCTGGTCTTGCGGACTTCGTGGCCACTGCGCGCGAACACCGCCTGTGCGCTCACCCTTCGATTGGAGTAGCGTTGCAGGGCCCCCGCCTCGATTGAACCGCTCATGGACCAGATCATTGCCCCGGCTTCCAACGTAGACGGACTGATCTACAAGTGGCCTGTCGCGACACTGGCCGTAGGCAGTGAGCTGCAGTGTCCGGCTGGGCAGGTCGTGGCGTTCGTTCAGCACCGCAGCGTGATGGGGATTCTGCAACCAGGCCGCCATCGGCTCGACCCCAATCAGATCCCTTTCTTGATGTCGGCCCAGGGCTCGTCCACCGCGCTCGAGCTCGAGCTGTGCTGGGTGTCGACCGCGCCTTTCGCCCTGAGCTTCGGGCAGCCACTAGGCAGCTTGGTCGACCACGAGACCCAATTGGTATTTGCGCCGCAGCTCAGCGCCAACATGACCATCACGGCGACTGATCCTTTTCGTTTGTTGACGGATCTTGCGAGCTGCGGGGCGGATATCGCCGAGACCTGCACCGAGCTGCTTTGCAGTGCGGGGCAAAGGAGCGTTGCGGCCGCGGCCGAGCAGCTCGTCGAGCACGAGCAATGGTCCCTCAGCCGGTTGATCGACGTTGCGTCGAGCGCACAGCTCATATCGCGAGCCGAGGCGCAGCTGTCCTTGCCGACAGGCGTGGATCTCGATGGTTTCAACGAGCTGCGTCTGTGGCTTGCCGAAGACGACCAGCGACAGCTCCAGCAGTTGCGTGGCGCGCTCAATCCGCCAATGCCAGCGGCAGCTCAGCCACCAGCGCCAGCGGCAGCTCAACCACCAGCGCCAGCGGCAGCTCAGCCACCAGCGCCAGCGGCAGCTCAACCACCAG
>CAZRGL010000770.1:0-4131 GCA_964599485.1 uncultured Polyangiaceae bacterium | reverse complement strand
ACCGTGGGTGTCGTCTCGGGAGGGGTTGATGGTGGTGTGGCTGGCGTAATAGTGGTGCTTGATGTGGTGCATGTCGACCGTCTCGGCGATACCCGGAAGCTGGTAGAGCTCGCGGGTGTAGGCCCAGAGGTTCGGGTAGTCGACCAGGCGCTGTTTGTTGGTCTTGAAGTGGCCGAAGTAGACCGGATCGAAACGAATCAGGGTCGTGAGCAGGCGCCAGTCGGCTTCGGTGATCGTGTCGCCGACGAGGTATCGCTGACCAGACAGCCTCTCCTCGAGCCAGTCCATCGTCTCGAACAGCGCTTCGAACGCTTCGGCGTAAGCATGTTGACTGGTCGCGAAGCCGCACTTGTACACGCCGTTGTTGAGGGCGGAGTAGATGCGATCGTTCACCGCGTCGATCTCGGACCGGAGCGCGGAGGGGTAGTAGTCGCCCGCTAGGGCACCGATGTCGTCGAAGGCCGAGTTGAACATGCGGATGATTTCGCTCGACTCGTTGCTGACGATGGTCGACCGAGTCTTGTCCCAGAGCACGGGTACGGTGACCCGTCCCGAGTAGGTCTGGTCCGCCTTCTGATAGATCTCGCGGAGGAAGCGCGCGCCATTGACGTCGTCGGCAACCACTCCGGGCGCCGCATCGAAGCTCCATCCTTGATCACCCATCTTGTGGTTGACGACCGATAGCGAGATGACGTCCTCGAGCCCCTTGAGCTTGCGGAAGATCAGGGTCCGGTGTGCCCAGGGGCACGCCAGCGAAACGTAGAGGTGATAGCGGTCACGCTCCGCGGCGAAACCGCCGACGCCCGACGGTCCGGCAGTCCCGTCTTTTGTGACCCAGTTTCGAAACGAGGCGTCCTTCCGTCTGAAGTGGCCCTCGTTCTGCGCCGTCTCATACCAGGTGTCGCACCACTTGCCGTCAACCAACTTTCCCATGATTCGTCCCTCCTGGCGCGCCGCTCGATGTGCCGTCGGTGCTCGGCGCGAGTCTGCCCATCCGCCCACAATGGAAGTCTTGCATCGCCTCGATGATCTCGGCTCGAGTGCTCATCACGAACGGACCGTGCGCCACCACCGGCTCGCCCAAAGGCTCTCCGCCAAGCACCAACACGCGCATCGCTTCGCTCGCCGTCAGCGTCACCGCGCCGCGCTTGCTGCGGTCGAGTATCACCAGGTCGCCGGCCTTCAGTTGACGAGCATTCTGAGCGACGCCGCGACCTTCCAGAATGAACACCAGGACCGTCCAACCCGCCGGCAACTCGAAGGACGCATCGCTCGCCTCCGGCAGCGTCATGTCGAACATCGTGATGGGAGTATGCGACTGGGCCGGCCCCGACTTGCCTTGCAGGCTTCCCGCGATGAGTCTTCCCGAGGCTATCCCGAAAGTGAGCGGCGGGAAGGATGACCCGGACAGCGCCTGATAGCGCGGCGTGCTCATCTTGAGTCGCGCGGGCAGATTGACCCACAGCTGCACCATCTCGAAGACGCCGCCCGCTTCAGTGAAGCGTTGCGAGTGCATCTCCTCGTGCACCACGCCCGAAGCAGCCGTCATCCACTGCACATCCCCGGCGCCGATCGTGCCGCCACCGCCGTGAGAATCTCGGTGATCGACCTCGCCCTGGTAGGCAAACGTCACCGTCTCGAAGCCGCGGTGGGGATGCTCGCCCACGCCTCGAGGCTTCGTTGTCGGCGCGAAATGGCGAGGAGCCGCGTGGTCCATCAGGATGAAGGGACTGAAGATCTCGGCGTCGAGATGGTGGGGGGAGAAGATGGTGCTCACGGCAAAGCCGTCCCCAACCCAGTGGCGCTCCCGAGGCGACAGCACATGCGCAATGGGCTTGAGCGATACCTGTTTTGCAGCATCCATGAGCGCTCCCAGCATCAGGTCACGACCGTCCGGTCACGAGAGCCAATCTAGGGACGGAGCGTTTTTGCGACCAGACAGCGAATAGGCAATGATAAGTTGCATATACGCAACTCTGAGCACCATGGCGACGCCCCACATCGATGAAATCGCAACGTTTGTTCGCGTCGTACGGCATGGAAGCCTGGCCGGCGCCGCCAGGGAGCTCGAGCTTCCCAAGTCCACGGTCAGCCGCCGCATCGCCCGCTTGGAGGAGCGCCTGAACGCCGAGCTATTGCATCGCGCGGGGCGCAGGGTGCTCGTCACGCGAGCAGGAAAGCAGCTCTACGACGGCGTCGCGGGATCGGTGGACACCATCGAGCTCGCGGTTCGCGGAACACATCAGGACATGGATTTGCCGCGCGGCAATATTCGCATGACCGCGCCCACCGACTTCGGTCGCCTCGTCCTCGTCGACGAGTTGGTCTCGTTCGCCGAGGCCTTCCCCGAGATCACGGTCGAGCTCCAGCTCACCGATCGCATCATCGATATCGCCGCCGACGGTTTCGATCTCGCTGTGCGGGCAGGTCGGCCCCCCGACACGAGCGCCGCGCAGAGTCTGATCACGCGTCGACTCGTGGCGACGTCGCTGCATCTGGCGTCGAGCCCGGGGCTGGCCGAGCAAGTGGGTTGCTTGGAAGATCTGGAGCGGGTGCCCTTCGTTCTGTTCAGGACACGAGGGACGCAACACAAGCTCCGTCTGCGCAACAAATCGGGTCGCGCGCACGAGGTCGCAGCTCGAGGCCGCTTCGTCGTGCATGACTACGCTTCGATGGCCGAGTTGGTCGCGCGCGGCGCCGGTGTCGGTCTCATGCCGGCCATGCACATCGATCGAGCGGTGCCGGTTGGCAGCTTGGTTCGTCTGCTCCCCCACCTCTCGGCCGACGCAGGCCACGTCTCCGTAGTCTATCCGTCCCGGCGCCTTCCGGGACGCGTCAGGGTGCTCATCGATCACCTCACGCGACGGCTGACCTCGACGGCGCCCTCGTTCTTGCAACCCTTGCGAACGTAGGATTGCGCCAGCACGGGCAACGCGCTCTAGAGCGATTACGCTCGGGCGAGGTTCAACGTAGTCACCTGTGGGCTTCATCGCTCACTCCGCGGGCAGATTGCTGGTGCAGACATTCGACACATACAACAGCTCGGAGGGTAGCCGAATCGAGGCGTGCCCAAATGGGCAGTCGTTGACGCGCGTTATCGCCAGGAGGTAGCTTCACGTTCCTCTGCAGGCCGTTTCTACAAACAGCCGAAGACCTTGCTGTGGAGCTTCTCGATGAAAGATCGGCACCTACAGTGGATCATGGGGATCTGCTTTGTAATCGCGACGTGTAACTTCGTCTTTTTCTTCTACGACGCCAACGCGCCGTTGCGAAAGTGGTTCTTCTGGTTGTTCATTGCGGCAATCGGGCTTCACCAGATCGAGGAATACGTGCTGTTCCCTGCGGTCCTCGGCGAGCGATACTACTTTCGGACTTGGTTTCGTTGGGCCACTGGCATGAAGCTGAGCGTGAACCGGGCGTTTGGGTACAACATCCCAATGACCTATCCTGTTTTCATTACAGCCGCCTGGGTAGGAGAGTCGTTCATCCTGCTTCCGCTGGTCGTCGTTTTTATGGAGGCCATCAACGGAGCCTGGCATCTATCGCTCACTACTACCCAGAGCCGTCTCTCCCCTGGCGTCATAACCGGTGCGCTTCTCTATGTGCCGGCAGGGTTCTATGTGGCGCGGCTCGCCGTGGATCTTGGAACGCCGTGGTGGCAGATCCTTGCTGCGTGGCTGAGTGCCGCTTTCGGACACTATATGTTAGTTGGCGGCCTCATGCCGAAGTCACCTCAGCATCCCTTGATCGCCCGTTGAAGTTAATCGGCCTGTAACGTCAACCGCCAAGCGTCAGAACGAATGTCGACCTGAGTGGAGAGATTCTGAATGCTTGATATTCCTCGACTGCTGGGGCTACTTTCGTCAGTCCTGTTGGCCGCCGCCGCGGGTAATTGTGTTTTTGGCCACAAATGGACGAAAAGGCCCCAACCATCCGCTTTCGCGTCGAGACCAACAAGCGCAACACGCTAGTGGTCAAGACGGTGAACCTGAAGCCGCCGACGTTGGCGTTGACGGACCTTGCCCTCGCCGTCGGCACGCCGCCCAAGGCTCCTTCGCTCGCTATCCAGGATCTCACCCTCGCCGTCGGCACGCCGCCCAAGGCTCCTTCGCTCGCTATCCAGGATCTCAC
>CAZRGL010000769.1:0-4139 GCA_964599485.1 uncultured Polyangiaceae bacterium | reverse complement strand
ACGCCATCAACGTAGCGTCTGCGAAGGAGAAATCCATCCGGCACGGTCATCCCTCGACCGTGCACGTCTGGTGGGCAAGGCGTCCGCAGGCTGCTTGTCGGGCGATGCTGTTCGCACAACTGGTGGACGACCCATCCGCATGGCCTGAGCACTTTGAGGACGAGAGATCACAAGATAGCGAGCGGCAGCGTCTGTTCTCGGTCATCCGAGAACTGGTCCGCTGGGAGAACACGACCAACGAAACCGTGCTGTCTGCGGCTAGACTAGAAATCGCCAGGTGTGTGGCTAGAGAACGCATGTCTGCCGCACCCGGCGACGATGCGGACGCGAAGGCTCTAGCCGGCGACCTGAACAGCGAGGAGGTCCGTACGTACTTGGCGGAGCGTGGTCCATCTGTCCACGATCCGTTCGCTGGTGGGGGGTCGATTCCGCTCGAAGCTCAGCGCCTCGGACTGCGGGTCGCAGCAACTGACCTCAACCCCGTTGCACTCACTCTCAACTTGGCGCTGGTTGGAGTACCCCCACTGTTCGCTGGTTCGCAGCCAATTGGCCCAACAGGCTCAGGTGTTCGGCAAACCAAGATGGGCACCAAGTCGATGCGTGGTGCCCAGGGATTGGCTGAGGACTTCCGCAGGTACGGCCACGTGCTCGGCGAGAAAGCGGAAAGGCAGCTGGCGAGATACTATCCGGAAGTTCCGGTAGATGACGCTCTCCTCAAGTTCGCCGACAGCGACTGCCGACGCCTGCGGAGCCAGAAGGAAACCCGTGTCAGGGTTCTAGCATGGCTCTGGGCTAGGACTGTTCGTAGTCCGGACCCAGCATTCTCGGACGTCGACGTCCCTCTGGTGACCAGCTTCATCCTATCCAAGAAGAAGGGCCAAGAAGCGTGGATCGAACCCGTTGTATCGGGGAAGCGCTACTACTTCAGGGTCCATGAGGGCGAGGCGCCCAAAGAGGCTGGCAGTGGCACTAAGACCGGCCGAGGCACATTCCGATGCCTAGTGTCTGGTGCCCCGATCTCCGGAAGCTACATCCGTTCGCATGCTCAAGAGACCGGACTCGGCGAGTGTTTGCTTGCTGCTGTGGTGCTGGTCGGCCGCAAGCGCATCTTTGCACCCGCCACCGACGAAATGAGAACCGTTGCAGCGTCCTGTAGACCTGAGTGGGGGCCTGAAGAGCTGGTTACTACTCCCAGTCACGATGTCGACCGCCTACCAATGTACGGCATGCGGCGCTGGCGAGACGCCTTCACGAATCGGCAGTTGCTGTTTCTCTCTACCCTCGGTGACTTGGTGGCCGACGTGCGTGAGCGAGTGGAGGCTGACGCTATCGATGCAGGATGGCCGAAAGGCGTTCCTCTCCGTGAGGGTGGCTCGGGCGCTCTCGCATACTCTGAGGCCATCCATCTGCTCTTGGGACTCGCCATCTCGAAGACGACCGTCTTTCACAACACGCTGGCACGCTGGCGGGCGGGCGAGTGCAAGAGTGCGCCCGCATTCGGCCGGCAAGCCATCCCGATGGTCTGGGACTTTCCCGAGCTGAATCCGTTTGCAGGCGCAGGTGGCGACTTCAAAGGCGTGGTCGATGGAGCGGCGAAGGCGATCGAGCAGCTGCCAGCTTCCCCGTCGTCCATCGTGAGACAACAAGACGCACGCTCGAAGGCGGAGATGATCAGCGGATACGTGGTCAACACGGACCCCCCCTACTACGACAACGTCGGATACGCTGACTTGTCCGACTTCTTCTACGTTTGGCTCCGGAGAACGTGTCGCAGGATCATGCCGGAGTGGTATGGAACCATGCTGACCCCCAAGGGAAGTGAGCTGGTTGCGAGTCCACACCGGCACGGCGGTATTGGCGCAGCAAGGCAGTTCTTTGAGGGCGGGATGGGCGCCGCCATCGCTGCACTGCGCAGCGAGACTGACCCAAACACGCCACTGGTCATCTACTACGCATTTAAACAATCCACGACGAGTAACAAGGGCACATCGTCAACAGGCTGGGAGACGTTCCTCCAAGGAGTGGTCGATGCCGACCTCATGGTCACGGGTACGTGGCCAGTTCGCACTGAAGGCTCCACACGTCTCACGAGCATGGGGACCAATTCGCTTTCCTCGTCAATCGTCTTGGTCGCTCGAGCTAGAGGAGCCACATCCGAGGTCGCTACCCGAGGAGATCTGCGGCGGCGGCTCCGTGCAGAAATGCCCTCAGCGCTTCACGCTCTGCAGAAAGGGAACGTCGCTCCCGTCGACATGGCTCAGGCGGCAATCGGACCCGGAATGGAGATCTTTTCCCGATACTCAAGGGTGCTCGACACGGACGGCTCGCCACTAACAGTCCGAGCCGCACTCCGCCTAATCAACGAGATCATGGACGAGATTCAGGGTGAGGAGGAGGCGACACTCGATGCGGCAACGAGGTTCGCCGCAACTTGGTTTGCCAGTCACGCATACGACGTTGGTTCGTTCGGCGACGCTGAGACGCTTGCAAAGGCTCGGACCGTTTCAGTGGCTGGTGTTGAACAAGCCGGCCTTCTCAAGTCTGCAGCCGGCAAAGTGCGCCTCTTGACTCGTGCTGAACTGCCGGATGACTGGGACCCCGCAACTGACTCAACACTCACGGTTTGGGAATGCTGTCAGCACCTTATCAAGCGGCTAGAGCTTGGGGAGACCGAGGCCGCTGCGCTGATGCTGGAGATGGGCACCAAAGCCGAGCACGCCCGAATTCTTGCGTACCGCCTCTACACCATCTGTGAGCGAAAGAACTGGGCCGAGGAGGGCCGAGCCTACAACTCGCTCGTCATCGCTTGGCCCGAACTCGAGCGCCTGGCGGCGGCGGGCAAGACCGAGTCGATGGGAGGCACGCAGACCGGCCTCTTTGGGGAGGAGTAGCTAATGGCGAAGTCCAATCGTGAACGAGTCCGCCAGGGCCTCGACGTGCTGAAGTCGGGCCTGATCCCGTACCTTGAGCGTGAGTTTAAGTCCCAGCTGGGTGGCTTCTGGCAGGACGAGCTGGTGTCCCGCGTACGGGGCATTCGCAAGAACAAGGACGGATCGATCCACTGGGACACGCAGGCCGTGCTCAAGAGCATGGTCGACAACTGGCGGTCGGTGTTCAACTACACTCTCGGCCATGTCGAGCGCTCCTATGTCAGCGAGCTGATCGAGGTCCGCAACCGCTGGGCGCATGAGAAGCCTTTCACGTCCGACGACGTGCACCGAGCGCTTGATACCATCCAGCGGCTACTTCAGGCCGTTTCCGAGGGCGACAAGGCCGAGACGGTCGGCGAGATGAAGGCCGAGCTGATGCGGCAGGTCTATGCCGAGCAGGCTCGCAACAAGACGCGCTACCAACTACCGCTCGAGGGGATGCCGGAGGCGGGGTTGAAGCCGTGGCGGGAGATCATCACGCCCCACCGGGACGTGGCGTCCGGCCGCTACATGCAGGCCGAGTTTGCTGCTGACCTCGCCCAAGTGCACAAGGGTGAAGGCTCGGACGAGTACCGGGACCCAGAGGAATTCTACCGCCGCACGTTCATCACCGCCGGACTGCGGGCGCTGCTCGTTGGGGCGCTTCGCCGAATTGCAGGGGAGAGCGGCGACCCGGTCGTCGAGCTCCAGACCAACTTCGGTGGCGGCAAGACCCACTCGATGCTGGCGCTCTATCATCTCTTCGGCGCCGTCGAGACGGGGAAGCTGGCGGGTATCGAGCCGGTGCTGAAGGAAGCCGGGGTCGACACTGCCCCCAAGGCACACCGGGCCGTGCTCGTAGGCACGGCGCTCACCCCCGGTGGCGTGACGCACAAGCCAGACGGCACCGAGGTCCACACCCTGTGGGGCGAGATGGCTTGGCAGCTGGGCGGCCCAGACGGCTACCAAATGGTTGTGGAGTCAGACCGCAACGGCACCAGCCCCGGCTCAGACGACCTGGCCAACCTCTTCCGCAGATACAGCCCTTGCGTGGTGCTAATCGACGAATGGGTGGCTTACGCCCGTCAGCTGGTCGGCAAGCGCGGTTTGCCCGCCGGCTCCTTTGAGGCGCAGGACAGCTTCGCTCAGGCGCTCACTGAGGCCGCCAAGCGGGCGCCGGGTTGTCTGGTCGTCGCCTCGATCCCGGCGTCAAAGATCGAGATCGGCGGC